>NZ_JAQGLS010000027.1 GCF_028292805.1 Ramlibacter sp.
CTGGCGGCGGCTGCCGCCGCCACCGGCGGCCGGCGGCGTGTCGCCGGGCAGCGTCACGCGGGCGCCGTCGCGCAGGCGGTCTGCGCCTTCGGTGATGACACGCTCGCCCGCTTGCAGGCCGCTGGAAACCTGCACCCTGTCGGCCAGGAACTGGCCGCGCACCACCGGCCGGATCTTCACCGTGCGGTCCTGCTGCAGCACGAACACGAAGTCCCCCTGCCCGCCCTGGCGCACGGCCGACACGGGCACCACCACGGCGCCCTGGATCACCCGCACCTGCAACTGCACGTTGACGAACTGGCTGGGAAACAGCTGCTGGCGCGCGTTGTTGAAGCGCGCCTTGGCGCGCACCGTGCCGGTCTGGGTGTCGATCTGATTGTCGAGCGAAGCGAACACGCCGGTGTCCAGCAGCGTGATGCGGGTGCGGTCGAAGGCCTTGACTTCCATGAAGGCGCCTGCGTTGTGCTGCAGCCAGGAGGCATGGTCCTGCGGCACCGCGAACTCGACATC
This sequence comes from Ramlibacter sp., assembly GCF_028292805.1. GTDB lineage: Bacteria > Pseudomonadota > Gammaproteobacteria > Burkholderiales > Burkholderiaceae_C > Ramlibacter. The sequence continues at coordinate 511 of NZ_JAQGLS010000027.1, forward strand.
GATGGGGCTGAGCTTGGTGATCACGGCCACGCCGTTGGTGTCGCTCTGGCTGACCGTGTTGCCCACGTCCACTTCGCGCAAGCCGACGCGGCCGTCGATCGGCGCGACGATGCGGGTGTAGCCCAGGTTCAGGCGGGCCGTGCCCTCGGTGGCCTTGGAGCTGACCACCGCCGCCTCGAACTGGCGCACGGCGGCCCGCTGGGTGTCCACTTCCTGGCGGGCGATCGAGTCTTGTTGCAGCAGGGTCTCGTAGCGGGTCAGGGTCAGGCGGGCTGCCGCCAGCTGGGCCTCGTCGCGCATGCGCTGGCCCACGGCCTGCTGCAGCGCCATCTCGAACGGCCGCGGGTCGATCGTGGCCAGCACCTGGCCGCGCCTGACGTTCTGGCCTTCCTTGAACAGCAGCTGCGTCAAGGGACCGGCCACCTGGGGCCGCACCCGGACCGTGGCTTGCGGCACCACGGTGCCCAGCGCCTCGATGTTGACCGGAATGTCGGCCGACTCCGCCACCGCGAAACCGACGGTGGTGGCCGCGGCACGTCGCCCGCCACCGGGGCCACCGGGGCCGCCGGCGCCCACGGCCGTGTCGGCGGGGCGCGTCAGATCCCAGGCCAGCCAGGCCAGGCCTGCGGCCAGTACCAGCGCGATCGCGGTGCCGATCAGGGACGCGCGGCGGCTCAGGCGCTTGCGGGGTGGCGGACCCGGCACGGGTCGGCGAGGCTGCTCGAAGTACCCAGGGGACTCGGCCGGCGGCACGGGCGGCGGTGTTGGCATCTATATCCTTGTAGTCCGGCGGCGGGCAACTCCAGCGACGGCAGAGCTTGCCTGACTGCTTGTGCCCGTGCCGACGGTGCCCTGCTCGACAAGCTGTACGCGCTTTCCTGCCGGGATGGGGCAAGAATGCCACGGCAAAGCGACACTTTCACCGCCGCATTGTTTCCCTTGGGTGAAGTTTCCTGCCTACGGCAGTGGCAGGGGCTTGCCTTCGCTCGCCGCCGGCGCCGGCACGCCCAGCAGCCGGGCCAGGGTCGGCGCCAGGTCCGTCATGTCGGCCCGGGCCGACACCTGCCCCGGCCTGATCCAGCGCGGGCCCCACAGCATCAGGGGCACGTGGGTGTCGTAAGGATGCGGCGAGCCGTGGGTGGCGACTGCGGCGCCAGGCATCCAGTGCGGCTTCAATGCGTACTGAACGTCGCCCGAGCGTGCGCCGTGCCAGCTGCGCCGCATCGCCTCGAACCAGGGCGCGCCGGCGCGGCTGCCGCTGGCCAACTCGCGCCGGGTGTAGGCCGCCGCGATCGCCGGGTCCGCCGCCAGGATGTCGCGTGTTGCCGCGGCAACGCCGTCCAGGTCCAGCTGCCGCTCGGCCAGCAGCTTGCGGTCCAGCACCAAGGCCTGTGCCGAGATGAAGGCGACGAGCTTGGGCGCGCCGAAGCGGCGTTCCAGTTCGCCATTGACGCGACCCAGCAGTTCCCGGGCCGGCAGCCGGCCGGCTTCGCGCCCCTGCGCCCGCAGCACTTCGGGCGCGGGCATGAAGCCGTGGTCCGAGGTCAGCACGGCGATGTAGTTGTCGCGGCCGACGCTGGCATCGAGGTCGCGCCAGAACGCCTGCAGCAAGCGGTCGACCTGCAGCAGGTGGTCGTGCGACAGCCGCGACTCGGCGCTCCACCGGTGGTTGACGTGGTCGTGCCCCGAGAGGCTGACCGAGAGGATGTCGGGGGCGTCGTCGCGCCCGAGCTGCTCGCCGGCGACGGCGGCGCGGGCGAAGTCCAGCGTCAGTGCGTCCGCATAGGGGGCCTCAAGCAAGGATGCGTAGTAAGCCGGACCCGGCGTCGCGTCGGCCGCGCCCATCAGCATCGGCAACTGGCCGCCGCGCGGGCCGAACCAGCTTTGCGCATCGGGCACCGAGCCGGCATAGGCTGGCGGCGGCAGCAGCGGCTTCCATTCGGCCTTGAACCAGCGGTCGGCCGGCCGCGCGCGGTTGAAGGCATCCACCCAGGCCGGATGGCGCGGCATGTAGTGCGTGCTGGAGGCGAACTCGCCGGTGGTGGCCATGTACATGTAGGCCGTGCCCGCCTTGCCGGCCGGCAGGATCGCGCCGCGGTCCTTGCCCGAGATGCCGATCACCCTGGAGCGCGGATCGCGCCGGCGCAGCACGTCGCCCAAGGATTCCGCGCGCAGGTTGCGCGGGCTGGTGCCATCCAGCGGCCGCGTTTCGTGGTGAATGTAGTGCGCCGTGGTGTCGGCGACGCTGTACACCCGCTCACCCGTGTCCAGGTCGCGCCAGTCGTTGCCGATGATGCCGGTGCGGTGCGGCGAAGCTCCGGTCAGCAAGGTGGCATGGCCGGCGGCGGTGACGGTGACCGCATGGCCGAAGTGCGCCTCGCCGAACCAGGCGCCGCGCTGCAGGAAACGCGCGATGCCGTCGGCGGCGAACTGCTCGCGATAGCCGGTCACCTGGCGCTGCGGCAGCCCGTCGATCACCAGCAGCACGACCAGCTTCGGACGCGGCAGCGGCTCGACCGCCGCGCACGAGACCAATGCGAGGCACGCCAGGACGCCAGCGGTCCGGCGCCAGTTCATGCGACGGTGCCGCTGGCGATGTAGATGCTGCCGCACAGCGCCGGCTGCGCCTCGATGCCGGCCAGGCGGGCCTGCAGCTGCTGCCACGGACGTCCCAGGCCCTGCAGCGAGGACGACGCCCGCGAGCGGTACCGGGCCAGCGTGCGCGAGCCGGCCGGGCCGTGGCCGGCGCCACCGGACTGCATGGCGGCCTCGGCTAGCGGGTGATGACGACCAGCACGCTGCAAGGCGCGTGCTCGATCAGCGCACCGGAGATCGAGCCGCGCCACCAGCGGGCGGCCCAGCTGTCCAGGTGCTTGTGGCCGACGACGATCAGGTCGGCTTCGATCTTGCGCGCGTACTTGACGATCTCGTCGATGGCCTCGCCGGTGACCACCTCGCCTTGCGCCACCGAGCCCGTGGCGGCCATCCGGCGCAGCCCGTCCTCGAGAACGCCGCGGTACTTGGCCTTTTCGCGCTCCTCCAGTTCGACGTCGTAGACGCCGCCCTCGAGCCCGACGAAGCTCATGGCCGACGGCATCACGGCCACCAGGTGCATTTGGGCCTGGCTCCAGTTGCACAGCTCGCCGCAGTCCAGCAAGGCTTTCTGGCCGGCGTCGGAGCCGTCGTATGCCAGCAGGATTTTCTTGTACATGTGCAGCGCCCTCAAAGACGTGCCGCGGCCCCTTGCCCCGGCTGCCCTAGCATAGACCGGGACCGCGGCCCCGGGGCAACACCATCCCCGGGCGTTTTCCCTGAGTCCGGATCAGCCCTGGAGCAGCCCCGGCAGCACGCCAGTGTCGAAGTGCTCCTCGATGAAATCTGCCAGCCCGTCGAACACCGACTCCAGTGTGGGAACGCGGACGCCGAACAGCGCCTGCAGCACAGCCGGGTCCTCGAACAGGCCATGCAGGTACACGCCCAGCACGTTGCCCGCGGGGTTTTGCCAGGCCAGCCCGCCCGGCATCACTTCGGCCGCGTGCGCCATCGCCGGATGCTGCGCCGTCTGCCCGTGGCGGATCTCGTAGCCTCGCATCCGCACCCCGGCAAGCGGCGCCCAGGGGCCGGTGACGGCGCCGAAGGCGACCTCGCTGCGCCGCACGGTCTTGTCCGGCGCGAACTGCGTCACCAGCGGCAGCAAGCCGAGGCCGGGGCAGTTGCCGTCGATCGCATGCGGGTCGACCAGCGCCTCGCCCAGCATCTGCAGGCCGCCGCAGATGCCCAGCACCTGGCCGCCCCGCTGCGCATGCAGGGCGATGGCGCGGTCCAGGCCCCGCGCCCGCAGCCAGGCCAGGTCGCCGCTGGTGTGCTTGGAGCCGGGCAGAACCACCCAGTCGGCCCCCGCCAGTTCCGCCGGCGAGCGCACCCAGCGCAGCCGCAGGCCCGGCACGTTCTTCATCGGCTGGAACTCGTCGAGGTTGCTGATGCGCGGACAGGCCACCACGGCCACGGTCAGCCGCACTTCGCCGCCCGGGCCGCCGCCTTCGTCGAATACGCCGTCCTCTTGCGGCAGGCCGTGCGTGCGCCACATCGGCAAGGTCGCCACCAGCGGCACGCCGGTCAGCCGCTCCAGCTGCTGCGGCCCCGGCGCCAGCAGCGTGGCATCGCCGCGGAACTTGTTGAACACGAAGCCCCGCAGCAGCGCGCGGTCCGCCGGCGCCAGCAGGCCCCAGGTGCCGTACAGGTGGGCGAAGGCGCCGCCGCGGTCGATGTCGGTCACCAGCAGGCAGGCGGCGCCCGCATGGTGCGCCACCCGCATGTTCACGAAGTCGCTGTCGCGCAGGTTGATCTCCGCCGGCGAGCCGGCGCCTTCGATCACCACCACGTCGTTCTCGGCGCGCAGTGCATCCAGGGCCTGCGCAACCCGCGGCCAGACATGGTCGCTGCGCTCGCGCCAAGGCATGGCCGTGAGCGTGGCGCTCACCTGCCCGAGCAGCACCACCTGGCTGTGGGTGTCGTGTTCCGGCTTGAGCAGCACCGGATTCATCCGCACGTCAGGTTCGGCCCGCGCGGCCAGCGCCTGGAAGTATTGCGCGCTGCCGATCTCGCCCAGCGGCCCGGCGCTGCCCGGCAAAGTCGCCACCACGCGCGCGTTATTGCTCATGTTCTGCGCCTTGAACGGCGCGACCTTCAAGCCCTGGCGCGCGTACCAGCGGCACAGCGCGGTGGCCAGCCAGCTCTTGCCGGCGCCGCTGCTGGTGCCCAGCACCATGACACAGCGCGCCGTCATGAAGATGCATCCTCGCACGGCAGCGCGACCCAGCGCCCGGCCACCGCGTGCACGGCGATCCGGCCGCCGAACACCTGCTCCAGCGCGCGGTGGGTGGCTGGATCGGCGCTCGCGCCGTGGTGCACGATGCGGCCGTCCCGCACCAGCAGCAGGTCGTCGGCCTGCAAGGCCATGCCCAGTTCGTGCAGCACGCTGACGGCGGTGCCGCCACCGGCCACGTGGCGCCGCACGATCGCCAGCCAGTCGGCCTGGTGCGGCGGATCCAGGTGCGACAGCGGCTCGTCCATCAGCAGCAACGGCGCGCGCACCGCCAGCGCCCGCGCCAGCAACACGCGCTGGCGTTCGCCGCCCGACAGGCTGCCCAGCGCCCGGTCCCGCCAGTCCCAGCTCTGGGTTTCCTGCATCGCCTCGCGCACCACCTGCCGGTCGGCCGCGCCCGCCGCGCCCAGCCAGCCCTGGTGCGGCAGCCGTCCCAGCATGACCACGTCGCGCGCCAGCAGGTCCTCGGCGCCGCTTTCGGCCTGACCCAGCCAGGCGATCGCGCGGGCACGTTCGCGCGCCGTCCACTCGCTGCCGTCGCGGCCCAGCAGCGTGACACGTCCCTGCGCTGGCACCAGCTGCGCCAGCGCCTTGAGCAAGGTCGTCTTGCCGGCGCCGTTCGGTCCGGCCACGGCCGTCCAGCGGCCGCGCGGCAATGCGAGGTCGATGCCATGCAGCACCTGGCGGCCGGCCAGCGCCACCCGCAGCCCGGTCGCCTGCAGCGCAGTCACGCCAGCCTCCTGTGCATCAGCACCAGCAGGTAGCCGCCACCGAGCACCGCGGTCAGCACGCCGACCGGCAATTCGCGCGGCGCCAGCAGCCAGCGCGCCAGCACGTCCGCGGCCAGCAGCAGCACGCCGCCGGCCAGCGCCGACAACGGCAAGGTCCAGCGATGCGTGGCCTTGACCAGCGCCCGCACCAGGTGCGGCGCCAGCAGCCCGATGAAGGCAACCAGGCCGATATGCGCGACCGCGGCGCCAGTTGCCAGCGCCATGCAGGCCACCAGGGCCACCCGCACCGGGGCGATCGCCAACCCGAGGCTGGCGGCCGTGGTCTCGCCCAGCGCCATCGCATCCAGCGCGCGGCTGAAGGCGGTGGCCAGCACCGCGCAGCCGGCCAGCACCAGGCCGAGCACGGCCACGCCAGTCCAGCCCAGGAAGCCCGTGGTGCCCAGCATGAAAGCCTGCATCGAGCGCAGCGTGGACGGCACCAGGAACACCAGCAGCGAAGCCAGCGCGCCGAACACCATGCCGACGACCACCCCGGCCAGCAGCAGCCGCAACGTGTGCTGCACGCCGCGCGCCAGCGCCAGCGTCAGCAGCACCGCCAGCATCGCGCCGACGAAGGCGGCGCCGGTCAGACCGACGCCGGCCAGCCAGCCGCCGGCCAGCATCGGCGCGGTGCCGGCGGCCACCAGCAGCAAGGCCACCGCCAGCGCGGCGCCGGTGGCGCTGCCCAGCAGGTAAGGATCGGCCAGCGGATTGCGAAACAGGCCCTGCGCCACGGCGCCGGCCAGTCCCAGCAGGCAGCCGGCCAACCAGGCGCCGATGGTGCGCGGCAGCCGGATGTCGCGCACGATGGCCAGGCCCTCCGGGCCGCCGAACCACGGCTCCCAGCCGACGCTGCCGACCGCAACGCCCAACCCGAGCAGCAGCACGCTGGCGCCGGCGAGCCAGCCGGCC
>NZ_JAQGLS010000040.1 GCF_028292805.1 Ramlibacter sp.
CCGGCGCGATCCGGTCCGCCACCGTGGTGCATGCCTTGCGGCGCAGGAAGCTCAAGTACGGCATGGTGACCATGTGCGTCGGCATGGGCCAGGGCGCGGCCGGCATTTTCGAGCGGGTCTGACGTGAGCCAGGCGCACCTGTTCGACACGGCCATCGCGCTCGCGCCGCACGGCGAAGGCGAGTGGCGGGGCAGTACCAGTGCGGCCTACGCCAACATGATCGGGCCCTACGGCGGCATCACCGCGGCGCAGGTGCTCAACGCGGTGCTGGGGCACCCGGACCGGCTGGGCGATCCGCTGGCGCTGACCGTCAACTACGCCGCCGCCGTCGCCGACGGGCCGTTCGTGCTGCGGCCGCGCGCCGCGCGCACCAACCGCTCGACCCAGCACTGGATCGTCGAGCTGCTGCAAGGCGGGCAGGTGGTGGTGACGGCTACCGTGGTCACCGCCGTGCGGCGCGACGCCTGGGGCGGCCACGAGGCGGCCATGCCCGAGGTGCCGCGGCCGCTGGACGTGGCGCGCACGGCGCAGCACGGCGTCGAGTGGCTGCAGCGCTACGAGATGCGCTTCCTCCAAGGCAAGGTGCCCGACGTCTGGGACGGCCGCACCAGCGACCAGAGCCTGACCCGATTGTGGGTGCGCGACGAGCCGCTGCGCCCGCTCGACTTCGCCTCGCTCACGGCGATGGCCGACATCTTCTTTCCGCGCGTCTGGCTGCGCCGGGCCAAGCTGGTGCCCATGGGCACGGTGAGCATGACGGTCTACTTCCACGCCGATGCGGCGCAGCTGGCCGCTTACGGCAGCGGCTTCCTGCTGGTGCAGGCGCGCGGCCAGGGCTTTGCCGGCGGCTTTTTCGACCACGGTGGACAATTGTGGAACGAGGCCGGCGACCTGCTGGCCACCACCCACCAGGTGGTCTACTACAGGGAATGAGGTTCATGACGTCTGCGAACGCCCCGGTCGCGGGGATCGTCGGCGCCGGCGATGCCACCGGCGGCGCCATCGCGCGCCACTTGGCGCGCGGCAGCCACACCGTCTGTACGGTGCGCCGTTCCGCCGACGTGCTGCAGCCGCTGCTGGATGCGATCCGCGCCGAGGGCGGCCAGGCCCATGGCTTGGTCACCGACGCCCGCAAGGAAGACGACGTGGTGGCGCTGTTCGCGGACATCGAGCAGCGCATCGGCACCGTCGCCACGCACGTGGAGTTCTGGTTCGACGTCGGCAGCCCGGCGGCCGACCTGGCCTGGATCCAGCTGCCGCGCCTGCTGCGCGCCACCGGCGCCGAGGTGGAGTACAAGCCGTTCCTGCTGGGTGGCGTGTTCCAGGCTACGGGCAACCGCTGGCCGATGCAGGTGGTGGCCAGGGGCAAGTACATGCAGGACGACCTGCAGCGCTTTGCCCCAACGCTACGGAGTGGAGTTCAGCCACAACCCGCTTTCCCGATCAGAACGCTGACACTGATGCGCGGTGCGATCGGCCTGCAGATGCGCGAGCCGGGGCGCTTGCGCGCCTACCTGGACACGGTGTTCCGCGCGATCTGGGTCGAAGGCCGCAACATGAACGAAGTGGCCGCGGCGGCCGCGGTGGCCGCGGTGCTGCAAGGCGCGGGCTTCGACACCCAGCAGCTGCAGGCGCTGGCGGCCGATCCGGCCGTCAAGGACAAAATGAAGAAAGTGACGCAGGAGGCGGTGGAGCGCGGCGGGTTCGGCGCGCCCACCTTCCTCGTCGGCAAGCAGATGTACTGGGGCAGGACCGCCTCGATTTCGTCCAGGAGGCGATCGCAAAATGAGCAACGACCAAGACATCCTCGTCCACACCGAAGCCGGCGTGGCCACCATCACCCTGAACCGGCTGGCGCGCAAGAACTCGCTCACGGCCGCCATGTACGGCGCCATGGCCGATGCCTTGACCGCCGCCCAGGATGACGCGTCCGTGCGGGTGGTCGTGCTGCAAGGGCACGAGACGGTGTTCAGCTCCGGCAACGACATCGGCGACTTCCTGAACCAGCCGCCGGCCGGCCAGGACGCGCCGGTGTTCCGCTTCCTGCGCGGCATCGCCAGCTTTCCCAAGCCGCTGCTGGCGGCGGTGTGCGGGCCGGCCGTCGGCATCGGCACCACCATGCTGTTGCATTGCGACCTGGTCTATGCCGGCGACAACGCGGCCTTTTCCATGCCGTTCGTGAACCTGGGCCTGTGCCCGGAGGCGGCTTCCAGCCTGCTCGTGCCGCAGATGCTCGGCTACCACCGCGCGGCCGAGGCGCTGCTGCTGGGCGAGCCGTTCATGGCAGAGGCCGCGCTGGAAGTGGGCCTGGTCAACCGCGTGGTGCCGCCGATGGAGACCAATGGCTATGCCCAGGCCCAGGCCAGGAAGCTGGCGGCCAAGCCGCTCAGCGCCCTGGTGGAAACCAAGCGCCTGATGAAGAAGGGCCAGCAGCAGCTGGTGCTGCAGCAAATGGCCGACGAGGGCGCCAGCTTTGGTCGCATGCTGCAGGAGCCGGCGGCCAAGGAAGCCTTCACCGCCTTCATGGAAAAGCGGCGGCCGGACTTCTCCGGGGTCTGACCGGCGCCACGGCCTACCTGGAAGGCCGCCGCCTGGCCGCGGCGCGACCTGCATTCGATGGCGCGGCAATCTTCTTGCCGGAGTCCTTCATGAAGAGATGGCACAAGCTGGCAGTTGGGACCCCGGCCGCCGGGGTGGTGGCGGGGCGAGAAGCTGGAACAACTCGGGCTGGACCTGCCGGCACGGGAGGCGCTGGTCGTGCAGGACTTCGTCGATGCGCTGGATGCGGCAAGGCAGGACGACATCGGCGATGACCTGTTGCGCCTGATGAGCTGTTGCTGGAGCGGGCGGCGGGCCTGTCCTGACCGTCACGGCGCGCGCCGGTCGCCCTGGCAGTGGGGCCGTTCGCGGCCTCCGCCGCCGGCCGTTGCCGTCATGCGTCCTTGTTGACCGCAACCCGGAAGAATTTCGGTGCCAGCCGCTGCACCACCGCTCCTTCGAAGGCCCACGTCATGCACTGCCCCATGTAGAACGGCGGCTTGTCGCCGGTGACGCCGGGCGGATTCGGGGTGTCGTTCTGCGTCTCGCGGTAGTGCGGGATCATCTGGAACGCCGCGGTCGCCGCGTTGAACACCAGCTCGCGCAGATGGGTGCAGCCGGCCACGCCGCCGATCGCGCCGTCGATGGCCTTGCGCCAGCCCGGGCCCATGGTCAGGCCGACCAGCTTGCGCATCGGCATGTCGGCCGCGCTCTGGCACTCGGGGAACGGGGTGGCGCGGGCGGCGGTCTGGATGTCGCGGATGGTCAAGCGGTCGTCGATCGTCAGCCGCACGCGCAGCAGGTGGACCGGCTCGCCCGGCTCCAGCACGCCGCGTTCGCGCATCTCGATGCGCATGGCCTTGGTGTCGCTCAGCGCGCAGTCGATGTCCCACAGGCCGTCGTCGCGCAGGAATCCTTCGAACGTGATGCGGCGGACATGGATGGGACGGCGCGGGGCGGGCATGGGCAACTCGGACATCCACCCATCTTAGGGCGGCGCGGACTACAGCACTTTCGGCTTCCTCCGACGACCCTTTGCGCGGCGCGGCCCTACCGTGGCTGGAGCATGGCAAAAGAACGCAAGAGCGCCGGCGCGTCCGACGCCGACCCCGGGGAGCCGGCCGCCGCCAGACAAGGCTTCGTGCGCGTGCGCGGCGCCCGCGAGCACAATCTGCAGGACGTGGACGTCGACATCCCGCGCGACGCACTGGTGGTGTTCAGCGGCGTCTCCGGTTCGGGCAAGTCGTCGCTGGCCTTCGGCACCGTGTATGCGGAAGCGCAGCGCCGCTACCTGGAATCGGTTTCCCCTTATGCGCGCCGGCTGATCGACCAGGTGGGCGTGCCGGACGTCGATTCCATCGACGGGCTGCCGCCCGCCGTGGCGTTGCAGCAGCAGCGCGGCCAGCCGAGCACGCGCTCGTCGGTCGGCAGCGTCACCACCATCTCCAGCGTGCTGCGGATGCTGTATTCGCGCGTGGGCCACTACCCGCCCGACCAGCCCATGCTGTTCGCCGAAGATTTCTCGCCCAACACGCCGCAAGGCGCCTGCCCGCGCTGTCACGGCCAGGGCCGCACCTATGGCGCCACCGAAGCGTCGATGGTGCCGGACGATTCGCTGTCGATCCGCGAGCGGGCGATCGCCGCCTGGCCGCCGGCCTGGCATGGCCAGAACCTGCGCGACATCCTGGTGACGCTGGGTTACGACGTCGACAAGCCTTGGCGCGAGCTGCCGCGCAAGGACCGCGACTGGATCCTTTACACCGACGAGACGCCCACCGTGCCGGTGTACGCCGGCTTCACGCCCAAGGAAACCAAGCAGGCCTTGCGCGCGAAGCTGGAGCCCAGCTACATGGGCACGTTCACCAGCGCCCGCAACTACGTGCTGCACACCTTCGCCGGCAGCCAGAGCGCGATGATGAAAAAGCGCGTGTCCGGCTTCATGGTCGGCGCCCTGTGCCCGGCCTGCCACGGCAAGCGGCTCAAGCCCGAAGCCTTGTCCGTCACCTTCGCTGGCCAGGACATCGGCGCGCTGGCGCAGTTGCCCATCGACGCGGTGGTGGAGATCCTGCGCCCGGTGGCCGCGGGCCGGCTGCCGCAGGCGACGAACCACGGTGACATACTCACGCGCGCCGATTCGCGCAGCGCGGCGCGCCAGCGCGTGGCCGCCGGC
>NZ_JAQGLS010000311.1 GCF_028292805.1 Ramlibacter sp.
TGCTCCCACGGCGCCGCGGGCTGACGCCCATAATCGGCGGCATGAAGCCGCTGCATGTGGTGGTGATGGGGGTGGCCGGCTGCGGCAAGTCGCTGGCGGGGGCTTGCCTGGCCGGGCGGCTGCAACTGCCGCTGGTCGAAGGCGACGACTTCCATCCCGCCGCCAACATCGAGAAGATGCGCCAGGGCGTTCCGCTGGAGGACGCCGACCGCGCCCACTGGCTGGATCGCCTGGCGGCGCAGCTGCGCCGCCACCCGGACGGCGCCGTGCTGACCTGCTCGGCGCTCAGGCGCAGCTACCGCGAGCTCCTGCGCGCCGCCGTGCCCGAGCTGCGCTTCGTCCACCTGGCGCTGACGCCGCACCAGGCGCTGGAACGCGTGGCCTCGCGCACCGACCATTTCTATCCGCCCAGCCTGGTGGCCAGCCAGTTCGAGGCGCTGGAAGACCCGGCGGGCGAGCCGGGCGTGCACGTGGCCGACGGCACGGCGCACGTCGAGCGCGTGGTGGAAACCGCCGCGCGCTGGCTGACGCGAGACCAGCCCTTCAACAATGCGTAGCGCGACAATGCGTAGCGCGCTTCGTTAAGATCAACGCGAATCGCCAGCAGGAGACTCCATGAGCAAAGCATTCGCCAGCCAGGCCGACGTGGCCGACAAGCAGATCACCTTCGAGCAGCTGTCCCCGCATTGCTGGGCCTACACCGCCGAGGGCGATCCAAACTCCGGGGTGATCATCGGCGACAGGTTCATCATGGTCAGCGACTGCACCGCCACCCCGGCGATGGCACGCGACCTGATCGCCCGCATCCGCACCGTCAGCGACAAGCCGATCAAGTACGTGCTGCTGACGCATTACCATGCGGTGCGCGTGCTGGGCGCGAGCGCCTACTTCGCCGAAGGCGCGACCGAAATCATCGCCAGCCAGGGCACCTTCGAGCTGATCGCCGAGCGTGGCCAGGAGGACATGCAGTCGGAGATGGAGCGCTTTCCGCGCCTGTTCCGCAACGCAGAGAGCATCCCCGGCCTGACCTGGCCGACCCTGGTGATCGGCGGCGGCATCCCGGGCCGAGGTGAAGTGCCGGGCTCGCTGACGGTGGACCTGGGCGGCGTGCGGGTGCAGATCTGGTCGCCGGGCAACGGCCACACCCGCGGCGACACCATCGCCTGGGTGGAGGAGGAAAAGGTGCTGTTCTCGGGCGACCTGGTCGAGTACAACGCCGGCGTCTACACCGGCGATGCCCACCTGGAAGAATGGCCGGCGACCTTGCAGGCGCTGCGCGCGCTGAAGGCCGAGGCCATCGTGCCCGGTCGCGGTGAAGCCATGAAGGGCGCGGCCAACGTGTCCAAGGCCCTCGATTACACCCAGCGCTGGGTGGAGACGCTGTACCGCTGCGGCCAGGAAGCGGCCGCCGCGAGCATGGACCTGAAGGCTGCGATGGCGCACACCCGCAAAGCCATGGATCCGATCTTCGGCCAGGTCTTCATCTACGAGCACTGCCTGCCGTTCGACGTCAGCCGGGCCTACGACGAGGCCAGCGGCATCAAGGTCCCGCGCGTGTGGACGGCCGAGCGCGACAAGGAGATGTGGGCGGCGCTGCAGGCCTGAGCACAGGGAAGATGTAGGCGGCTTCCCACGCCTGCGCTTTGCGCCGGACGACAGCCGCCTGCCGCCGTGCTTCTTAAGCTGGTCCTGCGGTGCCGATGCGCCGCCCCATCCACGAGGAGCCAGCACATGGTCCATGACGACAAGACCGCGCCGCGCAGCCTGCAGCAGCAGCCCGCGCGCGAAGGCGATTCGCTGCAGCGCCGTGCCCAGGCGCAAGGCAGCCAGGTTGAAGGCGAAGGCAGCTACACGGCCACTCGCGCGTACCAGAAGAACATCAGGGAATACCTCGACAAGTCGAACCTGCAGTCCGACGCGGACGCGGCCAGGCCGAAGTCGGACAGTGAAGCGCGCGAGATCGAGCAGGCCGAGCGCGAAGGGCGTTCGCATTCGAAGGGCGAGCGCTGAAAGCCGACCCGCAAGGAGGTCGTCTCGGGCTTGACCGGGGATGCAGGGCCCGGTGAAGACAGTCGCTGGATTGCGGCTCAGGCCCGCAATCACAGGGGGGTCAGGGCTGCTGCTCCGCCAGCTCCCGCAAATCCCGCTGGTACGCGCGCAGCCTGCGCACTGCCTGTTCCCGCTGCGCCGCCGTCGTGCTTTCGTGCACCGCCGCGAAGGTGCGGCAGTTTTCCTGCTGCAGGTCGTCCTGCCAGGCGCGGTAGCGCGCATCGGGTGAGCGCTGAACGCGTTCCACGTAGCCGCGTACCAGCTCGCGCGCGGCTGCCGGCGCCAGGCCCGGCTCCATCAGCCGCCTGAGCGTCTGCAGCAGGTCCTGCTGGCGCCGCAGCCGTTCGGCCAGCACCCGCTGCGGATCGAAGGTCGATTGCTCGATGCTGCGTTGCAGCACCTGGCGCTGGGCGGCGTCGAGCCGGCCGTAGATCGATTCCAGCCGGTCCAGCGCCTGCTCGTGGCGCTTGTCCTTTTGCTGCGGCAGCGGCGCGTGGATCCAGTCCTTCCTGAACTTGTCGTTGTTGCTGTGGTGCTTGCGCTCCAGGTGGCGCAGCTGGTCGGGCGTGAGGCTGGCGGCCAGCGCCGCCACCGCGGGCTCGGCCTGATCGGCCACCAGCTTGAGCCGCCCGCGCACCTCGGCCACCAGGCTGCAGGCCTGCTGCGGCGCCACGGCGCCCGGGACGATGCGCTCCATCCGGCCCAGAATCTCGATGTAGCGGGGCAGCTCCTGCTGGCGGTGCCAGCCGTGCAGCCGCGCCAGTTCGGCACGGGCCCGCGGTGCCTGCTCGTCGTCGAAATCGATGTAGCCGTCCATCCACCAGTAAGCCACTTCGGGGAAGTTGTTGTAGCCGAGCTTGATGGCGCTGCAGGCGGACAGCCCCAGCACGGCGCCCAGCGCAACGATAATCCGGGCCAGTCGCAACGACGTCGTCTTCATGGGCAGGGAAGGATTCGAATGACAGCAGTAGATGTGGTCATCATGGCAGCTGGCAAGGGAACGCGGATGAAAAGCCGCATGCCCAAGGTGTTGCATCGCCTTGGCGGCCGCCCGCTGGTGCAGCACGTGATCGATACCGCGGTGGCGCTGCACGCCCGCCGCACCATCGTCATCACCGGCCATGGCGCCGACGACGTGGAAGCCTGGCTGCGTGAATCGGCCGCCGGCGCCGGCCGGCCCGCACCCGACTTCGTGCGGCAGGAGCCGCAGCTGGGAACTGGCCATGCCGTGCAGCAGGTGGTGCCGGCGCTGCCGGACGACGGCATCGCGCTGATCCTCAATGGCGACGTGCCGCTGGTGCGGCCGCAAACCCTGCAGGCGCTGGTGGACGCCTGCGGCGGCGAGCGGCTGGCGCTGCTGACGGTGGACATGGCCGATCCCACCGGCTACGGCCGCATCGTGCGCGAGGGCGACGCCGTCAAGGCCATCGTGGAGCACAAGGACGCCAGCCAGGAGCAGCGCCGCGTGCGCGAGGTCTACACCGGCTTCATGGCGGTGCCGGCGCGACGCCTGAAGGCCTGGCTGGCGCGCCTGTCCAACGCCAACGCCCAGGGCGAGTACTACCTGACCGACATCGTGGGCTTCGCCGCTGATGACGGCTGCGCCGTGGTCGCCACCAAGGCCGCCGAACAGGTCGAAGTCGACGGCGTCAACAGCCCGCTGCAGCTGGCGGAACTGGAGCGCGCCTACCAGCTGCGGCAGGCCCGCGCGCTGATGGAGCACGGCGTGCGGCTGGCCGACCCGGCGCGTTTGGACGTGCGTGGCACGCTGGAGTGCGGACAGGACGTGGCCATCGACGTCAATTGCGTGTTCGAGGGCCGCGTCACACTGGGTGACGACGTGCGCATCGGGCCCAACTGCGTGATCGCCAACGCGCGCATCGCCGCCGGCGCCGTGATCCATGCCTTCACCCACATCGACGGCGAGCAGGCTGGCGTGGAAGTGGGCGAGGGCGCGCTGGTCGGCCCGTTCGCGCGGCTGCGGCCGGGCGCTCGGCTCGGGCCGCAGGTTCACGTGGGCAACTTCGTCGAAATCAAGAACTCCAGCATGGCGCGCGGCGCCAAGGCCAACCACCTGGCCTACGTCGGCGACGCCAGCGTGGGCGAGCGCGTCAACTACGGCGCCGGCAGCATCACCGCCAACTACGATGGGGCCAACAAGCACCGCACCGTGATCGAAGCCGACGTGCACGTGGGCAGCAACTGCGTGCTGGTGGCGCCGGTGACCATCGGCGCCGGCGGCACCATCGGCGCCGGCTCCGTGGTGAACAAGAGCACGCAGGCGGGCGCGCTCACCGTCGCGCGCGCGCGGCAGGCGAGCATCGCCAACTGGGCGCGGCCGAAGAAGGCGCCGAAGTAGCCGTTACCCGTCGCGCCGCGGCAAGGCCAGCCGCGGGCGGAACTTGGCGCGCCGCAGCGAAAAGAAGGCCTTGACGTTGCGCACATTGGCGTCGCTGGTGAACAGCCGCTGCGCCAGCGCCAGGTAATCCTGCATGTCGCGCGCGTAGACCACCAGCACGAAGTCGGGGCCGGGCGAGACGCGGTAGCACTGCTGCACGGCGTCGTCCGCGACCACGCGCGCCTCGAAGGCTTCTTGCTCCTGGTTGCCCTGGCGGTCCAGCGAAACCTCCACCACCGCCTCCATTCCGTGCCCGATGACCTGGGCCAGCCGCTCCGGATTGAGGATGGCGAGCTCGCGCTCGATCATGCCCGTGTCCCACAGCCGCTTGACCCGGCGCAGGCAGGTCGCCGGCGAGATGTTGACCCGCCCCGCGAGCTCGAGGTTGGACACAGAGCTGTCGCCCTGCAGCAGCTCGAGCAGTGCGAAGTCGATGGCATCCAGCGACAAGTCTTTCATGTTAACGGTCCGTTTGTGAAATTTTATTGCGTAATGGGAAGGAGGCGCAACAAAGAACCGTTTTGGCGATAAATTAGCTTCCATATTGCATGGCGGCGCGCCTAAAGTCGCCGCACTCACAACCCGAGAGGTTTCTCATGTGCGGCATCGTCGGCGCGGTTTCCACCCGCAACATCGTCCCCATCCTGGTCCAGGGCCTGCAGCGCCTGGAATACCGCGGCTATGACAGCTGCGGCGTCGCCGTCTACGACGAGGGCCTCAAGCGCGCCCGCAGCACCGCGCGCGTGGCCGAACTGATGGACCAGGTTGCCACCGACCACATCCAAGGCGGCACCGGCATCGCCCACACGCGCTGGGCCACCCACGGCGCGCCGGCGCTGCACAACGCGCACCCGCACTTTAGCCACGGCCCGGGCGAGAGCAGCGCCAACGGCCCGGGCCGGATCGCCCTGGTGCACAACGGCATCATCGAAAACCATGACGAGCTGCGGGCGGCGCTCAAGGCCAGGGGCTACCGCTTCACCAGCCAGACTGACACCGAGGTGATCGCCCACCTGGTCGACAGCCTCTATGACGGGGACCTGTTCGAGGCGGTCAAGGCGGCCTTGCCGCAGCTGCACGGCGCCTACGCCATCGCGGTGTTCTGCAAGGACGAGCCGCACCGCGTGGTGGGCGCGCGCGCCGGCTCGCCGCTGGTGCTGGGCGTGGGCAAGGACGAGAACTTCCTGGCCAGCGACGCGATGGCGCTGGCCGGCGTCACCGACCAGATCGTCTACCTGGAAGAGGGTGACCTGGTCGACCTGCAGCTGGGACGCTACTGGATCCTGGACCGCACTCACAAGCAGGTGGAGCGGCCGGTCAAGACCGTGCATGCGCACAGCGGCGCGGCCGAACTGGGCCCCTACCGCCACTACATGCAAAAGGAAATCTTCGAGCAGCCGCGCGCCATCGGCGACACGCTTGAGGGCGTGCACAACATCATGCCGGAGCTGTTCGGCGACGGCGCGCACGCGGTGTTCAAGGAAATCGACCGCGTGCTGATCCTGGCCTGCGGCACCAGCTATTACAGCGGCTGCACGGCCAAGTACTGGCTGGAGTCGATTGCGAAGATCCCGACGCAGGTGGAGATCGCCAGCGAGTACCGCTATCGCGAAAGCGTGCCCGATCCGCGCACGCTGGTGGTGACCATCACCCAGTCGGGCGAGACGGCCGACACGCTGGCGGCGCTGCGGCATGCGCAGGGCATGGGGATGCAGCACACGCTGACGGTATGCAACGTGGCAACCTCGGCGATGGTGCGCGAGTGCAAGCTGGCCTACATCACGCGCGCCGGGGTCGAGATCGGCGTGGCCTCCACCAAGGCCTTCACCACCCAACTGGCCGGCCTGTTCCTGCTAACGCTGGCGCTGGCGCAAAGCCGCGGGCGCCTGACCGAATCGCAGGAAGCGATGCACCTGAAGGCCATGCGCCACCTGCCGGCGGCGCTGTCGGCAGTGCTGGCGCTGGAGCCGCAGATCATCAGCTGGTCGGAAGACTTCGCCAGCAAGGAGCACGCGCTGTTCCTGGGCCGCGGGCTGCACTACCCGATCGCGCTGGAAGGCGCGCTCAAGTTGAAGGAAATCAGCTACATCCACGCCGAGGCTTACCCCGCCGGCGAGCTCAAGCACGGGCCGCTGGCGCTGGTGACCGACCAGATGCCGGTGGTGACGGTGGCGCCGAACGACACGCTGCTGGAAAAGCTCAAGTCCAACATGCAGGAAGTGCGCGCCCGCGGCGGCGTGCTGTACGTGCTGGCCGACGCCGACAGCAGGATCGAGAGCAGCGAAGGCATCCACGTGATCCGCATGCCGGAGCACTACGGCGCGCTCAGCCCGCTGCTGCACGTGGTGCCGCTGCAGCTGCTGGCGTACCACACGGCGCTGGCGCGGGGGACCGACGTGGACAAGCCGCGGAATCTGGCCAAGAGCGTCACCGTCGAATGAGGGCGCCGCGCGGCCAGGCAATTTGCGGTCCAGAAACAGAACCTGAAACGTACGCTTGCTCGTTATGCGGAGGGACAATAGAAGGTGAGTCGAGTGCGTTAGAGAAGGTGAGTCGAAGGGCCTGAGCACGTGAGTTTTCGCCTCTGGAGAACGCTGGATTGAGAGGAGCGAGCAACGTGCATGCGTCTAGCACAAATGACCCCCACGCGAGGCCTTGTAATTTTGTAACTGCACGGTGGTCGAGTTGGGCGGCGCTGGTCTCCCCTCCTCTGCGAGCTGTGTCAGGTCAGTTC
>NZ_JAQGLS010000083.1 GCF_028292805.1 Ramlibacter sp.
GGGGCCGAGCGCGCGATGGCGGCGAACGCCGAGATGATGCTGGTGCCGCTGTCCGCCAGCCACGCGCACAGCCTGGCGAACCTGCGCAAGACGCCGGACGACGTGGTGGCGGAGATCGCCCGCATCCGCACCGAGCGCGATGCGACAGGTGCGCGCACGCGAATCGAGGTGGGCATCAGCACCGCCTTCGGTTGCACCCTCCAGGGCAACGTGCCTGCGGAAGAAGTGGTGCGGCTGGTGCAGGCGGTGCTGGATCTCGGCGTCGACGCAGTCAGCCTGGCGGACACCGTCGGCTACGCGGATCCGGCGATGGTCAGCTCGCTGTTCGAACGGGTACTCCGCGTCGCCGGCGACAAGCTCACCTGCGGCCACTTCCACGACACGCGCGGGCTGGCACTGGCGAACGTCTACGCAGCGATGCAACGGGGCATCCACCGTTTCGACGCCTGCACCGCCGGCATCGGCGGCTGCCCCCACGCACCCGGCGCCAGCGGCAACGTGGCGACCGAGGACCTGACGTACATGCTGCACAGCATGGGCATTGAAACCGGCCTGGACTTCGACAAGCTGCTCGCGCTGCGCGCGAAGGTGGCGAAGTGGCTCGAAGGCGAGCCCACCCACGGCACGATCTGGAAGACGGGCCTGCCGCGCACGATGCAGGAGGCCGCCCATGCGTGAAGGCAGCACGGCGCAGCCGCTGAAAGGCCTGCGCGTCATCGAGTTCACCCACATGGTGATGGGTCCCACCTGCGGCATGGTGCTGGCGGACCTGGGCGCGGAAGTCATCAAGATCGAGCCGCTCGAGGGCGATCGCACCCGGCGCCTGCTCGGTGCGGGCTCCGGCTTCTTCCCCATGTTCAACCGCAACAAGAAGAGCATCGGCATCGACCTGCACAATCCCGCCGGCGCCGAGCTCGCGCGGAAGTTGTGCGGCACCGCCGACGTCGTCGCGGAGAACTTCAAGCCCGACACGATGGCCAAGTACGGTCTCGACTACGCGTCGCTCAGCGCGGCGAACCCGAAGCTGATCTACGCCACCTGCAAGGGCTTCCTGCCCGGCCCTTACGACCACCGCACGGCGCTCGATGAAGTCGTGCAGATGATGGGCGGCCTCGCGTACATGACGGGCCGCCCGGGCGATCCGCTGCGGGCCGGCACCAGCGTCAACGACATCATGGGCGGCCTGTTCGGCGCCATCGGCGTGCTCGGCGCCCTGATCCAGCGCGGCATCACCGGCAAGGGCATGGAAGTGCAGTCCGCCCTGTACGAGAACAACGTGTTCCTGATGGGGCAGCACATGCTGCAGTTCGCCATGACGGGCAAGCACCCGGCGCCGATGCCGGCGCGCGAAAGCCCGTGGGCCGTCTACGACGTGTTCACCGTCAAGGACGGCGAGCAGATCTTCCTGGCCGCCGTCAGCGACGCGCAATGGCTGATGTTTTGTGATGCGCTGGGGCTGGCCGACCTGAAGGCCGAGCCGGCGCTGGCCACCAACAACCAGCGCGTGCACGAGCGGCCGCGCCTGTTGAAGACCCTGCGCGAGCGGCTGGCCCACCGCACCGCGGCCGAACTGGCCGCCGCCATGGAGAAGTCCGGCCTGCCGTTCGCGCCGATCCGCAAGCCGGCCGACCTGCTCGACGACGAGCACCTGCTGCAGACCGGCGGCCTGGCCGACGTGCGGCTGCCCGATGGCGACAAGGCTGGCCAGACGGTCAAAACCACGTTATTCCCGATCACAATGGAGGGCAGCCGGCTGGGTGTCCGCATGGACCCGCCCCGGATCGGGGAGCACACCGCCGACCTGCTGGCGGAACTGGGCTACGACACCGCCCGCGTGGCGCAGCTGCATTCGCGCAACATCGTCGGCTGAAGCCCTTTGCAATCACGACCGACCCACAAGGAGACAGACATGACCCATCGCACCACCTTCTCGCGCCGCAGCCTGCTGGCCGCCTGCGTTGCCGCCGCCATCGGCCTGGCTCCCGTCGCCGCGCTGGCGCAGTCCGGCGTGGTCAAGTTCATCCTGCCCAACGCCACCGGCTCGGGCGTCGACACCATCACGCGCTCGGCCCAGCCGGCGCTGTCCAAGGCGTTGAACGCCTCGGTGGTGGTCGAGAACCAGCCGGGCGCCGGTGGCATCGTCGGCCTGCAGGCCCTGGCCCGCTCGGCCCCGGACGGCAACACGCTGGCCGTGGTGTCGAACAACGTGGTGATCTTCCCCAGCGTGCTCAAGTCGCTGCCGTTCGACATGCCCGGCGACTTCACGCCGATCGCCGTGGTCGGCTCCACGCCGATGGTGCTGGTGGTCAACCCGGCCAAGGTGAGCGCCACCAACGGCCGTGAATTCATCGCCTTGCTCAAGAGCAGGCCGGGCGCGCTGAACTTCGCCTCCGGCGGCAACGGCACCATCCTGCACCTGGCCGCGGAACTGTTCCTGGACGCCTCGGGCACCAGCGCCCGCCACATCCCCTACAAAGGCGTGGGCCCGATGGTCACCGACCTGATCGGCGGCCAGGTGGACTTCGGCGTGGTCGCACTGCCCAGCGTGCAGGGTCACATCAAGAGCGGCGCGTTGCGCCCGATCGGCATGATGTCGGCGCAGCGCACCCTGGCGGCGCACGATGTCCCCACCTTCGCGGAACAGGGACTGGCCAATTTCGCGGTCGATGCCTGGTTCGCCGTGATCGGCCCCAAGGGCCTGAGCGCCGCCAGTGTGAAAAAGGCGCACGACGCCGTGGTGACGGCCTTTGCCGACCCCGCCGTCAAGGAAGCGATGAACAAGCAGGGCAACACCATCACCATCAGCACCGCCGAGCAGGCGCAGGCGGCCTTCCGCACCGAGCTGGCCAAGTACGCAGCGCTGGTCAAGAAGGTCGGGCTCGAGCCGCAGTAAGTCTTGCGCCGGAGACCACCATGGACGACGAAGCTTTCAACATCAGCATCCGCAAGTTCCTCAAGGTGGTCGGCGTGAGCTCGCAGCGCGAGATCGAGCAGGCCGTCGCCAAGGCCCTGCAGGACGGGTCGATCCAGGGCGACGAGACGTTGCCCGCCACGATGACGCTGGAAATCGCCGGGCTGAAGCTGCGCGTCGCGTTCGACGGCGAAGTGAAGCTTCAGTAGCCTGCGCTCACTGCGCCGACAGCGGCAGCCCGAACAGCCGGTCGAAGGCCAGGTTGTAGCTGAAGGTGTAGACCAGGAAAAACACGATCATGCCCAGGTTGTAGAGCAGGGCGTCGAGCAGGGAGACACCGAGCACCAGGGCGAACAGCGGCACCAGCAGCACGGTGAGGCCGGTCTCGAACCCCAGCGCATGGGCGGCGCGGCGCGTGAAGCTGCGGCCCTTGCGCGCCCGGCCTGCCTCCCAGCGCTCGAACAGCGCGTTGTAGGCGAGGTTCCAGACCATCGCGAGGGCAGAGGCGCCCACGGCCGCGGCGCCGGCGTGGCCCGCGGGGCTGCCTGACAGCAGCTTCAGGAGGATGGTCGACATCGCGATCGCGATGAGTTCGAAGAAAACGACGTAGACGATCTTGCGCTTGGCGCCTTGCATGGCCTGGTTCCGTGTCAGGCCGGGTCGTCCCCGGACGTTGGTTCCCGATCTGGGGGAGGTCGTCCTCCGGCTGCCAGAAGCAGCGATCAGGGATTTTAGGACACGGCAGCGGTGCACTGCCCGTTGTAAGCTCTTGCCTGACCCTTCGCAACCGCTTGCCTACCGCCATGCACCAACGACAACTCGGCCCTTTCCCCGTCACCTCCATCGGTCTCGGCTGCATGAACCTGAGCCATGCCTACGGCACGCCGCCGTCGCCGCAGCAAGGCGAGCGCCTGCTGCTGGCCGCCGTCGACGCCGGCGTCACGCTGTTCGACACGGCCGCGCTGTACGGTTTCGGCGCCAACGAAACCCTGGTCGGGCGCGTGCTCAAGCCGCATCGCCGCCGCCTCACGCTGTGCAGCAAGGGCGGGCTGGCCGGCGTGACCGGCGACGACGGCAGCGTCCGCCGCGCGATCGACGGCCGCCCCGAGGCGCTGCGCCGCAACTGCGAGGACAGCCTGCGGCGCCTGCAGACCGATGTGATCGACCTTTACTACCTGCACCGCTGGGACAAGAAGGTGCCGGTGGAAGAGAGCATCGGCGCGCTGGCCGACCTGGTGCGCGCGGGCAAGATCCGCACCATCGGGCTGTCCGAGGTGTCGGCGGCCACCATCCGCCGGGCGCACGCGGTGCACCCGATCACCGCGGTGCAGACGGAGTACTCGCTGTGGACGCGCAATCCGGAGATCGCGGTGCTGGACACCTGCCGCGAGCTCGGGATCACGTTCGTGGCCTTCAGCCCGGTGGCGCGCGGCTTTCTGTGCGATGCGGTGCCCGACGTGGCGGCGTTCGACGCCAAGGACATCCGCAAGTCGATGCCGCGCTTCGAGCCGGCCAACCATGCCCGCAACCTGGAACTGCTGCCCCGCTACCGGGAACTGGCGCGCGAAGCCGGCTGCACGCCGGCGCAGCTGGCGCTGGCCTGGCTGCTGCACCAGGGCGACGACATCATCCCGATTCCGGGCACCACCAGCGTGGAGCACCTGGCCGAAGACCTGGCGGGCGCCGACGTCAAGCTGTCGCCCGAGTTGCTGGCCCAGCTGGAGGCGCACATCAACCAGCGCACGGTGCACGGCAACCGCTACAGCCAGCAGGCCCGCGGCGAAGTCGACACCGAGGAATTTCCCGGCAGCTGACCCGCTTCAATCCGCAATCGGCTCCAGCTCGGGCCGGCCCCGGCCCCGGCCGCGCTCGCCGTGCAGCACGTACAGGCCGGCTGCCACCAGCAGCGCGATGCCGATCCAGGCCAGCGCGTCCGGCACGTCGCCCCAGACCAGGTAGCCGAGCAGCAGCGCGAACAGCAGGCCGGCGTAGCGAAACGGCGCGATCAGGCTCATCTCGCCGCCGCGCATGGCGACGGTCAGCAGGTAGTAGCCGCAGCTGAGGAACACGCTGGCGCCGGCCAGCATGGCCAGCTGGCGCGGGTGGACCGGCTGCCAGCCTTGCACCAGGGTGCCGATGCCGGCCAGCGCGGTGACCGCCAGCGCCGAGCTGAGCGTGATCAGGATGGACGGGATGGCCTTGTCGATGTAGCGCGTGGTCAGGTCGCGCCCGGCGTGCAGCAGGGTGCCGCCCAGGCACAGCAGCGACCAGGCGTTGAAGGCGGCGGCGCTGGGCTGCACCACCAGCAGCACGCCGGTGAAGCCGGTGGCGATCGCCAGCCAGCGGCCCGCGCCCACCTGCTCCTTGAAGGCCAGCACCGCGAACAGCGTGATGAACAGCGGCGTCGCCATGTTGATGGCGGTGGCCTCGCCGATCGGCAGGTGGAACAGCGAGGTGAGGTAGACCACGGAGGCGACGGCGTCGAGGGCGGCGCGCAACAGCACGCGCCGATTGCCCAGGCGGGCGAACTGCCGGGTGGCGCCCACGGCCTGCACCACGACGAACAGCAGCAAGGTGGCGAACAGGCCGCGCAGGAAGATCAGCTGCATGGACGGCAGCGACTCGCTGACGACCTTGACCATGCTGTCGTTGGCCACGAAGCTGGCCATGCCGGCGGACATCGCCAGCACGCCGCGGCGGTTGGCGGCGCGCTGTGCGTGCGGAGAGGATGGTGTGGTCAAGCCGCGATCTTACTGAGATGTTGCAACAGAGGTCTGCATGTTTCGCAAGCGTGACGCACTGCGGCTCCCATGTGAGCGCGGAAGCATGGAGCGGCTGCGAGCCGCCGGTCCCGCTCAGCGCAGTCGCGCCGGCCCCAGCATCGGCGCGGTCAACCCGAACCCCGCGATCCGCTCGGGCAGCGGCAGCCCGCGCGCCAGTGCGGCGCAGGCTTCGCCCATGGCCGGCGAGGTCTGGATGCCGTAACCTCCTTGCGCCGCCAGCCAGAAGAAGCCGGGCGCGGCCGGATCGAAACCGCCGACGAGGTCGCCGTCGGCGACGAACGAGCGCAGCCCCGCCCAGGTGCGCGTCGGCCGCCGGATCTGCAGCGTCGTCATCTGCTGGATGCGGTCGATGGCCAGCGCGATGTCCAGTTCCTCGGGCTGCACGTCGTGCGGATCGACCGGGTCGGCATTGGCGGGCGAGCCGAGCAGCATGCCAGCATCCTGCTTGATGTACCAGCCTTCGTCGGCGCTGATGACGGCCGGCCAGGCGCGCGGGTCCACGCCCGCCGGCGGTGCGAAGGTGAAGGCCGAGCGGCGCTTGGGCTGCAGGCCGATGGGCGCGACGCCGGCGAGGATCGCGACAACGTCGGCCCAGGCGCCGGCGGCGTCGATGAGCACCGGTGCACGGTAGCGTGTCGCTGCCGCGGTGACTTCCCATTCGCCTTGCGAGCGCTCGATCGTCGTCGTCTGCGCATCGCACACCAGCTGCCCGCCGGCGCGCCGCAGACCGCGCAGGAAGCCCTGGTGGATGGCGTCCACGTCCATGTCGGCCGCGTCGGGTTCCAGCACGGCGCCGATCAGCCGCTCGGGCCGCAGCACGGGCACGAGCTCCTTCGCCTGCGCTGCGTCGAGGCGACGCGCGTTGGGCGCCATCGCCCGCAGCATGTCCCAGTGCGCTTGCAGCTGGGCCTCCTGCCCTGGCGCGGCCACCAGCAGGCAGCCGCGCGGCGAGATCAGCGGCTGGGCGGCAAACCCTGCCGGCGGCGCATCGAAGAAGGCGCGGCTGGCGCGGGTGAGCGCGCGCACCTGCGGCGTGCCGTAGCTTTCCAGGAACAGGGCGGCCGAGCGGCCGGTGGAGTGGTAGCCGGGCTGCGCCTCGCGCTCCAGCAGGACCACCTTGCCGTGCGGCGCCAGGAAGTAACCGACCGAGGCGCCGGCGATGCCGGCGCCGATGATGAGGAAGTCGGCGCTGTGGGTCATTGCGGGATTCTAGGAGCGCAAAGAAAAAGCGCCCCGGCGGGGCGCTTTCTCGAAAGCCCTGGCTTGCCGCCTCCGCGGCAACGCCGAGGGGTTTTACATCGTGTCGATGAACGACCGCAGCTTGTCGGAGCGGCTGGGGTGCTTGAGCTTGCGCAGCGCCTTGGCTTCGATCTGGCGGATCCGCTCGCGGGTGACGTCGAACTGCTTGCCGACTTCCTCCAGCGTGTGGTCGGTGCTCATCTCGATGCCGAAGCGCATGCGCAGCACCTTGGCTTCGCGCGGCGTCAGCGAGTCGAGGATGTCCTTGACCACGTCGCGCAGGCCCGCCTGCATGGCGGCTTCGATCGGCGCGGTGTTGCCGGTGTCCTCGATGAAATCGCCCAGGTGGGAATCGTCGTCGTCGCCGATCGGCGTCTCCATGGAGATCGGCTCCTTGGCGATCTTCATGATCTTGCGGATCTTCTCTTCCGGGATCTCCATCTTGGCGGCCAGAATGCTGGCGTCCGGCTCGAAGCCGAACTCCTGCAGGTGCTGGCGGCTGATGCGGTTCATCTTGTTGATGGTCTCGATCATGTGCACCGGGATGCGGATCGTGCGCGCCTGGTCCGCGATCGATCGCGTGATGGCCTGGCGGATCCACCAGGTGGCATAGGTCGAGAACTTGTAGCCGCGGCGGTATTCGAACTTGTCGACCGCCTTCATCAGGCCGATGTTGCCTTCCTGGATCAGGTCCAGGAACTGCAGGCCGCGGTTCGTGTACTTCTTGGCGATGGAGATCACCAGCCGCAGGTTGGCCTCGATCATCTCCTTCTTGGCCTCGCGCGACGAGGCCTCGCCCTCGTTCATGCGCTTGTTGATTTCCTTGAGCTGGGGCAACGGCACCACCACGCGCGACTGGACGTCGGCCAGCTTCTGCTGCAGTTCCTGGATCGGCGGGATGTTCCGCGCGATCACCACCGACCAGGGCTTGCCCGCGGCGGCCTGCTTCTCCACCCACTTCTGGTTGAGCAGGTTGGGCGGGAAGTCCTTGATGAAGATTTCCTGCGGCATGCCGCACTTGTCCACGATGATGCGGCGCAGCTCGCGCTCCTTCTTGCGCACGTCGTCGACCTGCCCGCGCACCATGTCGCACAGCTTCTCGATGGTCTTGGCCGTGAAGCGGATGGTCATCAGCTCGTCGGACAGGAGCTTCTGCGCCTTGTGGTACGCCGGCGTGCCGTAGCCTTCCTTGTCGTAGACCCGGTGGACCTTCTCGAACAGGCCGGCGATGCGCTCGAACCTCTCCAGCGCCTGGGCCTTGAGTTCCTCGAGTTTCTTGGTGAGCGCCTTGGAGCCGCCGTTGCCGTCGTCGTCGTCGTCGGC
>NZ_JAQGLS010000094.1 GCF_028292805.1 Ramlibacter sp.
GACCATGGGCCAGAAGATCACCAAGCTCAAGCCGGTCGGCGGCTTCTGCGCGGAGACCGGCGGCGCGCTGACGCTGTTCCTGGCCACCATGCTGGGCATCCCGGTCTCCACCACCCACACCATCACCGGCGCCATCGTCGGCGTAGGCTCCACCCACCGCATGAGCGCGGTGCGCTGGGGCGTCGCCGGCAACATCGTCTGGGCCTGGATCTTCACGATCCCGGCCAGCGCCTTCGTGGCGGCGATCGCCTACTGGATTTCGCTGCAGGTGTTCTAGCCATCCACTTTGAAATCACTGCGCGATCTCAAGTGGTGGGAGGCTGATCAGTGAGAACAAGCCCGGCAAAGCCGGGCTTGTTCTCATGGAGGTGCGCTGCACGCTGTGGCGCGCGTCCTGGTGCCGCTGGCGGTTACTGCGAAATCTTGCGGCCCTCTTCGATCTGCCAGACGAAGTAGTGCTCGAAGCTGTAGGCGATGCTCGCCATCAGTGAACCCGCCCCGATCAGGAGCGCGCCGGCGATGGCAAAGATCGTTGCCCAGTGGGTCGCGCCCGCCGCCGCGTCTTGCGGCGCGCCGGGGTTGAAGCGCTGGTTCCACTTTTCCGGCGTGGACAGGCCGTAGACGATCGCCGTCAGGCAGCAGCCGGCGATGGTGAAGCCCAGCAACGGGATCAGGAACCAGCTCAGGCTGTCGTCCTGGCCCAGCTGCTGCACCCGCTGGATGCCGTACAGGCCCAGCGCGGTCGGCATCGGCAGCATCCAGCCGAGCATGTCGCCAAGACCCTTGAGGTAGAAGCGATGCAGGCCCAGCGGGCCGCCCACGAAGGCCAGCCAGGCGGCCACGGTCTTGCTTTTCATTGCCCTGCCTCCGGCGCCGTGCTGTCGCCTTCGCCCAGGGCCCTGTCCATCATCACGATGTCCAGCCAGCGGCCGAACTTCCAGCCGCAGGACTTGATCACGCCCACCTGGCGGAAACCGGCCGCGCGGTGCGCGCCGATCGAGCCGGCGTTGGCCGAATCGCCAATCACCGCGATCAGCTTGCGCACGCCGGCGGCCTCGGCTTGGTGCATCAGCGCCGCCAGCAGCTTGCCGCCAACGCCCTGACCGGTGGCGTCGGGATGCAGGTAGATCGAATCTTCGGCCGAGTAGCGGTAAGCGGGGCGCGGCTTGAACCACTGGCAGTAGGCGAAGCCCAGCACGCGGCCCTCGCGTTCGGCCGCCAGGTGGGGCAGGCCTCTGGCCAGCACGTCGGCCCGGCGCGCGGCCATGTCCGCCTCCGTCGGCGGGGTGGTTTCGAAGGTGCCGGTGCCGTGCAGCACGTGGTGGCCGTAGATGGCCGTGATGGCGGGAATGTCCTGGTCGCAGCTGGGTCTGAGGGTGAGCATGATGGAAAGGCTATAATCGCGGGCTTTTCAGCGTGTCGTTGGCCGGGTGGCCAGTCGCGTGTCTCAACGCTGGAAGAACATCTGGGCGTTTCGCTTGCTTTTCAGTTGCAGGAAACGTCCCGTCTCCACCCAAGGATAAATCATGGTCGTCATTCGACTCTCCCGCGGCGGTTCCAAGCACCGTCCGTTCTACAACATCGTCGTGACCGACAAGCGCATCCGCCGTGACGGCCGCTTCATCGAGCGCCTCGGCTTCTACAACCCCACCGCCCGTGGCGGCGAGGAAATGCTGCGCGTCGCGCAGGATCGCCTGACCTACTGGCGTGGCGTCGGCGCGCAGGCGTCGCCCACCGTGGAGCGCATCCTCAAGGGTGCCCCCGCCGCCGGCGCCACGGCGGCCGTCGCAGCCCCCGCCGCGGCTTAAGGGATGGCAGGCCCCGACCGGCCGGCAGCCACGTTGCCGGCGGGCATCGATGCCGCGGAGATGCCCGCGGACGCCGTCGAGGTCGGGCGCATCGCCGATGCCTGGGGCATCAAGGGCTGGTTCAAGGTTCTGCCCCACAGCGCCGATCCCCAGGCGCTGTTCTCCTCCAAGCGCTGGTACCTGCAGCCGTCCGAGCGAGGCCCCCGGGTCTTTGCCGGCACGGTGCTGCTGCGCATCCGCGAGGCCAAGGAGCACTCCGACACCATCGTGGCGCTGGCCGACGCCGTGGACGACCGGTCCGCGGCCGAGGCACTGCGCGGCGCCCGCATCTTCATCCCGCGTTCGAGCTTCCCCACCGCCGGAAACGACGAGTACTACTGGGTCGACCTGATCGGCCTGGACGTCGTCAACCGCGAAGGGGTGGCGCTCGGGCGCGTGAAGGAGCTGCTGTCCACCGGGCCGCAGACGGTGCTGGTGCTCCAGTACCAGCTCGAAGGCGAGCCGCAGGAGCGGCTGCTGCCGTTCGTGGCCGCTTTCGTCGACGGCGTCGATCTCCCCGCCCGCCGCATCACGGTCGACTGGCAACCCGACTACTAGCTTTCACTTTGAAATCGCCGCGCGATTTCAAAGTGGCTGATCACCGCGAGCACCGGCGAGGCCGGATCCCTTCGCAAGAGGGGCCGGGCTGCGCGATGTTCGGCCCCATCCGTCACGCTGGATGCAGCCACAATGGCCGCCTTGGTTTCTCAAGCACCCATGCGCTTCGACGTCGTCACCCTGTTTCCCGAACTGTTCGCGCCCTTGCTGGCGGCGGGCGTCACCCGCCGCGCCTACGAAAGCAGGCTGGTGGACGTGCGGCTGTGGCATTTGCGCGATTTCGCCGAAGGCAACTACCGCCGGGTGGACGACCGTCCGTTCGGCGGCGGGCCGGGCATGGTGATGCTGGCCGAGCCGCTGGCGCGCTGCCTGCAGGCGATCCGCGCCGACCGCGCAGACGCGGCGCCGGTCGTGCTGTTTTCGCCCGTCGGTGAGCGCATCGCCCACGCCGTCGTGGAAGGCTGGTCGGCCAGCGCCGGCGCCGTCCTGCTGTGCGGCCGCTACGAAGGCATCGACCAGCGCTTCATCGACGCCCACGTCGACGTGCAGCTGAGCCTTGGCGATTTCGTGCTGTCGGGTGGCGAGATCGCCGCCATGGCGCTGCTGGACGCGGTGGCGCGGCTGCAGCCCGGTGTGTTGAACGACGCCGGCAGCCACCAGGAAGACAGCTTCAACCCGGTGCTCGACGGCCTGCTGGACTGCCCGCACTACACCCGGCCCGAGCAGTGGAACGGGGTGAAGGCGCCGGCCGAGCTGCTGTCCGGGCACCACGCGCAGATCGAAGCCTGGCGCCGCCGCCAGCGGCTGGCGATCACGGCAAAGCAGCGGCCGGACCTGATCGCCGCGGCCCGGGCAGGCGGGCGGCTGAGCCCCGCCGACGAGGCTTTCCTGTCCGGTCTATAATCTCTGGTTCTTCGATCCTCTACCTCGCCGTCCGAGCCGCCGCCGCGCCCAGCGCAGCGGGATCAAACCAGCGACCGCACCAGGCGGCCGCGTGCGAAGCCAGGACCATTCGCGTAGCGAAGCAAGATCGACAGAGGCAGCCATGAACCTGATCCAGATCCTCGAAGAAGAGGAAATCGCCCGCCTGGGCAAGAAGATCCCCGCGTTCGCCCCCGGCGACACCGTGATCGTTTCCGTGTCCGTCGTCGAAGGCAGCCGCAAGCGCGTGCAGGCCTACGAAGGCGTCGTGATCGCCAAGCGCAACCGCGGCCTGAACAGCGGCTTCACGGTGCGCAAGATCTCCAGCGGCGAAGGCGTCGAGCGCACCTTCCAGACCTACAGCCCGCTGATCGCCGGCATCGAAGTCAAGCGCCGCGGCGACGTGCGCCGCGCCAAGCTGTACTACCTGCGCGAGCGCAGCGGCAAGTCGGCCCG
>NZ_JAQGLS010000316.1 GCF_028292805.1 Ramlibacter sp.
GACATGACCACGCTGCGCCGCGCCTTCCACACGCTCAAGGGCAGCTCGCGGATGGTCGGCCTCAACGAGTTCGGCGAAGCCGGCTGGTCGATGGAGCAGGTGCTCAACACCTGGCTGGCCGACCAGAAGCCTTCGACCGAAGACCTCCGCACGCTGTGCACGCGCGCGCTGCAAGGCTTTGGCCGCTGGATCGAGGACATCGCCGGCAACACCGACGGATCCTGGAAGGCGGCTGCCTTCCGCACCGCGGCCGACGCGATGCGCACCGAGTCCCGGTTGGTGCAGATCGTGCTGCCGGCAGCGGCTGCCGCGCCCGAAGTCACCGCACCGCAAGCCGTCGAAGCGGTTGCACCTGAATTGCCGGCCGCACCGGCGCAGGACGCGGCGCTCCTGTCCACGCTGATCTCGCTGGACCCCGAGCCCGAGGCCACGCCGCCGGTCGCTGCGGCCGCCCAGGCGCCGGCCCTGCCGGACCTGGCGGACCTCGGCTTCACGCTCGACCTGGGCAACGACCTGCCGTCGGCACAGCCCTTGGGTGCCGACGTCGTCGACGATCCCACGCTGGCGCTGCGTTTCGACGCCGCCGCCACCCCGTTGCCGGAAGTCTCGCCGCTGCTGCCCGCACCGACCGAAGTGTCGGAACTGCGTGCGGACGAACTGCCGCCGGAGTTCGCCGACTTCGGCGCCGCGCCGGTCCAGTCCCAGGCCGAATCGGCAGCGGTACCCGAGGCCGACAGCGAACCGGAAGAACTGGCGGAGCTCGCCTCCACGGCGATCCTGCCGAAGGCGGAATTTCCGCTGGTGCCGCCGGCGCCGCTGGATGAGGCGCCGCTGGAAATATCCGGCATCGACTTCTCCAGCCTGTCCGCCGTGTCGGGCCCGGCACCCGCGCCGCAGCCGGTCGACAGCGCCGATGATTTCGTGTTCGACCTGTCGGCTGCGACTGCCGCCCCGGTGGAAAACGCGCCGGCCGCGCTCGAACCCGTGGCCGAACCAGCGGCGCCGCAGTCCGTCGACCAAACCCTGGGTGCCGACGCGGACGCTGGTTCGCCCGCGCGCGACGAGCAGGTCAAGGTGATCGGCAGCCTGCGCATCGGCATCCCGCTCTACAACGTCTACCTGAACGAGGCCGACGAGTGGTCGCGCCGGCTGGCCACCGAGATCAGCGAGTGGACGCTGGAGATGAACCAGCAGGTGCCTGACTCCACCGTCGGCTGGGCCCACGCCCTGGCCGGCAGCTCCGCCACCGTGGGCTTCCACGCGCTGTCGGACATCGCGCGCGCGCTCGAAGGCGCGCTGCAGCACACCCAGGGCATCGCCTGCGGCACGCCCGCGCATGCCCAGACCTTCACCGAGGCGGCCGAGGAAGTGCGCCGCCTGCTGCACCAGTTCGCCGCCGGATTCCTGAAGGAGCCCGATGCCCGCCTGCTGCGCGAGCTGCAGGCGCTCAAGGACGCCGAAGGCGAACTGCGCGCCGAGCCGACGCGCGATGAAGCGCCGCTGACCGGCTTCGCCGACATCGAGTTCCAGCAGTTCGGCGCCCAGCCGCAGGCCGAGCTGCCGGCCCCGCTCACCCCGCCGGCAGCCTACGTGCCCCCGGTGCAGGTCGGGCCGATGCTGCGGCCGGTTCAGAACGTTCCGATCGCGCCGCAGCGCGCCATGGTCTCGGTCAGCGACGAAGACGACCTCGACGTCACCGATGCCATTGACCCCGACCTGTTCCCGATCTTCGAGGAAGAGGCCGCCGACCTGATGCCGGCGCTGGGCGGCTCGCTGCGCCTGTGGGCCGCCCACCCTGGCCAGCGCGAGCCGCGCGACCAGGTGCTGCGCGCGCTGCACACGCTCAAGGGCAGCGCCCGGCTGGCCGGGGCGCTGCGCCTGGGCGAGCTGGCGCACCGGCTGGAGTCGGAGGTGGAACACCTGGGCAGCGACAACATCGTTGCCGCCGATATCGAGCAGCTGCTGCAGCGCTTTGACACCATGCAGGCCCACTTCGATACGCTGCGGGCCACCGGCGGATTCGCCCCGGCCGAAGCCCAAGCGCAGGCCGTTGCTGCGACGCCGGTCGCCGTTCAGCCGCCGGCGCCCGATGCGCCGCGGCCGACCGCGCCGGCTGCTCCCGTCCTGCCGGTCCAGCCGGTCGTGGCGGCGCCGCAGCGCATGGCGCTCGCGATGCCGGTGACCTCGGCGCTGGGCGCCACCCGCCAGGCTTCCAACCAGGCGGTGCGGGTGCGCTCGCAACTGCTGGACCGGCTGGTCAACCAGGCCGGCGAGGTGATGATCACCCGCTCGCGCCTGGAGGCGGAGCTCAAGCAGCTGCGCGGCTCGCTGGGCGACCTGACGGGCAACCTCGACCGGCTGCGCTCGCAGCTGCGTGACATCGAGCTGCAGGCCGAGTCGCAGATGCAGTCGCGCATGGCGCAGGCCAAGGACACTGCATCGGGCTTCGATCCGCTGGAGTTCGATCGCTTCACGCGGGTGCAGGAACTCACGCGCATGATGGCCGAGTAGGTCAACGACGTCGCCACCGTGCAGCGCAACATCCACCGGGTGGTGGAAGCCACCGAAGACGACCTGATCGCCCAGGCGCGCCAGACCCGCGAGCTGCAGCGCGACCTGCTGCGCACCCGCATGGTGGAATTCGAAGGCATCTCGGACCGCCTGTACCGCGTGGTGCGGCTGGCCGCCAAGGAAAGCGGCAAGCAGGTCAAGCTCGACATCGTCGGCGGCTCGATCGAAATGGACCGCGGCGTGCTGGACCGCATGACGCCCGCCTTCGAGCACCTGCTGCGCAACTGCGTGGCGCACGGCATCGAAGTGCCGGGCGTGCGGGGCGCGGCCGGCAAGGAAGCCACCGGCGCCATCGCCATCCACCTGCGCCACGAAGGCAACGACATCTCGGTGGAATTCCAGGATGACGGCGCCGGCCTGGACGTGCAGCGCATCCGCGAGAAGGCGGTGCAGCAGGGCATGATCACGCCCGACCAGCCGCTCAGCGAGACAGAAGCGGCCAACCTGATCTTCCTGCCGGGCTTTTCGACGGCCACGCAGGTGACCGAACTGGCCGGCCGTGGCATCGGCATGGACGTGGTCCGCTCCGAGGTGAA
Organism: Ramlibacter sp.; assembly: GCF_028292805.1. Taxonomy (GTDB): domain Bacteria; phylum Pseudomonadota; class Gammaproteobacteria; order Burkholderiales; family Burkholderiaceae_C; genus Ramlibacter. The sequence goes on from NZ_JAQGLS010000316.1 coordinate 3,108, forward strand.
CGCCCTGGGCGGCCGCATCGAGACGAGCACGCAGCAGGGGCGCGGCACCAGCTTCAAGCTGGTGCTGCCGCTGACCACGGCGGTGACGCAGGTGGTGATGATCCGCAGCGGCAAACTGGCCGTGGGCGTGCCCGCCAACCTGGTGGAACTGGTGCGGCGCGGCACCCTCAAGGAAGTGCAGCAGGCCTACAACAGCGGCAGCTTCGAGTTCGCCGGCGAGCAACTGCCCTTCTTCTGGTCGGGCGCGCTGCTGCAGTCGTCCGTGCGCAGCAACGAGCCGCAAGGCAAGACCTTGCCGATCGTGATTTTCCGCTCGGCGGCGCAGCGCATCGCGGTGCACGTCGACGAAGTGCTGGGCAACCAGGAAGTGGTGGTCAAGAACCTCGGGCCGCAGCTGTCCCGGCTGCCGGGTCTCGCCGGCATGACGGTGCTGGCATCTGGCGCGGTGGTGCTGATCTACAACCCCGTGGCGCTGACGCAGGTGTATGGCGAGCAGGCCCGGCAGATGAGCGCGGACAGCGCCCAGCCGGACGTGCTGGGCCAGCCGGCCCAGCCGGCCGCCCCGCTGCTGCCGGCCGCGCCCACGGTGCCGCTGGTGCTGGTGGTGGACGATTCGATCACCGTGCGGCGCGTCACGCAACGCCTGCTGCAGCGCGAAGGCTACCGGGTGGCGCTGGCGGCCGACGGCCTGCAGGCGCTGGAGCGGCTGGCCGAGGAACTGCCGGCGGTGGTGCTGTCGGACATCGAGATGCCGCGCATGGACGGCTTCGACCTGGCCCGCAACATCCGCGGCGACGCCCGCCTGTCGCACCTGCCGATCGTGATGATCACCTCGCGCATCGCCGAAAAGCACCGCGAGCATGCGCGCGAGCTGGGCGTGAACCACTACCTGGGCAAGCCGTACTCGGAAGAAGAGTTGATGAGCCTGGTCAAGCACTACTGCCGGCAGGCGGTGGAAGCCTGAGCCTGCGTCGTCCCCGCGCGGGCGGGGCCCAGGCGATTGGAGACAGCGACCTGCGGGTCGCTTTTCTTTTTGCGGGCGCACTGGATTCGCGCCTGCGCGGGAATGCCGAAGGCGCCTCAGCCCCTGACCACCGCATACCGGCGCAACGTCTCCTGGCGCGCCTGCGCGTGGTCGGCGATGGGCAGCGGATAGTCCACCCCCAGCCGCACGCCCGCCGCTTGCAGGTCGATTGGCCGGGCCAGCCAAGGCGCGTGCAGGGCCGCCAAAGGCAGCTTCGCCAGTTGCGGCAGGTAGCGCAGGATGAAGCTGCCTTGCGGGTCGAAGCGCTGGCTTTGCGTGACCGGATTGAAGATGCGAAACCACGGCTGGGCGTCGCAGCCGCAGGAGGCGGCCCACTGCCAGCCGCCGTTGTTGGACGCCAGCTCGTAGTCGTTCAGGTGCGCGGCGAAGTAGCGCTCGCCCCAGCGCCAGTCGATCCCGAGGTCTTTGCACAGGAAGCTGGCCACGATCATGCGCAGCCGGTTGTGCATGTAGCCGGTGGTGTTGATCTGCGCCATGGCCGCGTCCACCAGCGGGTAGCCGGTACGGCCTTCGCACCAGGCGGCGAAGCGCTCGTCGGCCACCGGCCCTTGCGCCCAGGCGATGCGCTCGTATTCGGGGCGAAAGCTGGCGCCTTGCCCCACGTGCGGGAAGTTCGCCAGCACCTGGAAGTAGAAGTCGCGCCAGGCCAGTTCCTTGAGCCAGGTGGCGGCGCCGGTGCTGTCGCGTTCCTTTGCCAGCCGGGCCAGCTGGCGGATCGACACGGTGCCAAAGCGCAGGTGCACGCCCAGGTAGCTGGGCCCCTTGACCGCCGGCAGGTCGCGCTGGATGTCGTAGCGGTCCAGCCGCGGCAGGAAGTCGGCCAGCAAGGCCGCGGCGCCGCTTTCGCCGGTGCCCAGCGGCAGCTGGCCCAGGTTGGTCGGCTCGAACCCGAGTGCGGCCAGCGTCGGTGCCGCCCGCTGCAGCGCGGCCGGCCGGGGCGCCAGCCGGGCCGCGTAGCGCTCGACCGGGTAAGCCCGCAGGAAGAACGCGTCCAGCTTCGCATGCCAGGCCCGGCTGTACGGGGTGAACACGGAGTAGGGCTTGCCGGCCTGCGTCAGCACTTCGTCACGCTCGAACAGCACCTGGTCCTTGCCGCTGTGCAGGGCGACCCCGGCAGCGGCCAGTGCCGTGCGCACCGCCTGGTCGCGCTCCAGCGCCGCCGGCTCGTCGTCGTGGCTGGCGAACACCGCCTGCACGCCCAGCGTGGCCGCCAGCTGCGGGATCTCCCGCGCGGCCGCGCCTTGCAGGGTGATCAGGCCGGCGCCTGGCCCGGCCAGCGCCCGCAGTCCGGCGTCGAGCTCGGCCAGGGTTGCCCGGATGAATTCCACCCGCCGGTCCTGGCGCGGCAACTTCGCCAGGATCGCCGAATCGAACAGGAAGGCGCAGTGCACCGCGCGGCAGGCTTTCAGCGCGTGATGGAGCGCCGCGTTGTCGCCCAGCCGCAGGTCGCGGCGCAGCCAGACCAGGCCGGCCGCATAGGTCGTGTCCATGGAACTAAAATCAGCGCATCATGCCGTCCGAGGCCGACCAGATCAACCTCACGCACCACTTCCTCATCGCCATGCCGCAGCTGGAGGACGTTTCGTTCGCCCGCTCCGTGGTGTACCTCTGCGAGCACAGCCCGCGGGGCGCGCTCGGGCTCGTCATCAACAAGCCGACCGACATCAACCTGCAGCACCTGTTCGACAAGGTCGACCTGCCGCTGGGCCGCGCCGACCTGGCGGACACACCCGTGCTGCAGGGCGGGCCGGTGCAGACCGAGCGCGGCTTCGTGCTGCACGAGGCGGTGCATGCCCAGGGCGGCGACGCCGGCGAGTCGGTCTATGCCTCCACCATGACCATCCCGGGCGGCCTGGAGATGACCACTTCCAAGGACGTGCTGGAAGCCATCGCCACCGGGGCCGGCCCGCGCCGGATGCTGGTGACGCTGGGCTACTCGGCCTGGGGCGAAGGCCAGCTCGAGTCGGAACTGGCCGAAAACAGCTGGCTGACGGTGGATGCCGATCCGGCGGTGATCTTCGACACGCCGGTCGAGGAACGCTACGCCAAGGCCTTGCTGCTGCTGGGCCTGCAGGCGTGGATGCTGTCGCCGGGCGCAGGGCATGCCTGAGCCGGCCGCGACCGACGTTCCCGCGCATTTCCAGACCTTCATCGCTTTCGACTTCGGCCTGAAGCGCACAGGCGTGGCGGTGGGCAACCGGATGCTGCGCACGGCGACCCCGCAGGCCACCATCCGCGCCGAGGGTGCGGCGCGGCTGGACGCCGCCCAGGCGCGGGTCAAGGAGTGGCAGCCGGACGCCTTGGTGGTCGGCGTGCCCTTCCACCCGGACGGTGCCAGCCACGACAATACGGCGCGCGCGCGCAAGTTCGCTCGCCAGCTGCGCGCGCGGATCGCCAAGCCCGTGTACGAGGTGGACGAGCGCTACAGCACCACCGAGGCTTTGTCGAGCGGCGCGCGCGATGCCGATGCCGGCGCCGCCTGCATCATCCTGGAACAATTCCTGAGGAGCCTGCCTTGAATCCTGCCACCGGCCCCGGCGTCGCCAGCGGCGCGCCGACCCTGGACGCCGAAGCCCTGTATCGCGAGCTGGTGCGCGGGGTGACGGGGCTGCGCCAGCCGCACACGCGGCTGGTCGGCATCACCTCCGGCGGCGCCTGGCTGGCCGAGCGCCTGCACAAGGATTTGCAGCTGGAGGGCGAGCCCGGCGTGATTTCGTCGGCCATGCACCGCGACGACTTCGCCCGCCGCGGTCTGGCCGCCAGCGCCCAGACCCGCCTGGACTTCGACGTCAACGACGCCCACATCCTGCTGCTGGACGATGTGCTCTACACCGGCCGCACCATCCGCGCCGTGCTCAACGAACTGTTCGACTACGGCCGCCCCGGCGCCGTGCAGCTGGCGGTGCTGGTCGACCGGGGCGGGCGCGAGCTGCCGGTGCAGGCCGACTTCGCAGCCGCGCGCGTGGCGCTGCCGCCCAGCCGGTCGCTGGCGCTGGCGCGCGATGCCGGTGGCCGCTTCAGCTTCGATGTCGAGAGCGCCGCCTGACCATGCTGTATCAACGCAATCCACAGCTGAACAAGCACGGCGAGCTGATCCACCTGCTGTCGGTGGAAGGGCTGCCCAAGTCCATCCTCACCCACATCCTGGACACGGCTTCCAGCTTCGTCAGCGTCAATGACCGCGAAGTCAAGAAGGTGCCGCTGCTGCGCGGCAAGAGCGTGTTCAACCTGTTCTTCGAGAACAGCACGCGCACCCGCACCACCTTCGAGATCGCCGCCAAGCGGCTGTCGGCCGACGTGATCAACCTGGACATCGCGCGCTCCTCGGCCAGCAAGGGCGAGTCGCTGCTGGACACCATCGCCAACCTGTCGGCGATGGCGGCCGACCTGTTCGTGGTGCGGCACGGCGAGTCCGGCGCGCCCTACCTGATCGCCCAGCACGTGGCGCCGCACGTGCACGTGATCAACGCCGGCGATGGCCGCCATGCGCACCCCACGCAAGGGCTGCTGGACATGTACACCATCCGCCACTACAAGAAGGACTTCAGCAACCTCACGGTGGCGATCGTCGGCGACGTGCTGCACTCGCGCGTGGCGCGCTCGGACATCCATGCATTGACGACGCTGGGCTGCGCCGAAGTGCGCGTGGTCGGCCCCAAGACGCTGGTGCCAGGCGACATCGCGCCGATGGGCGTGCGGGTCTTCCACTCGCTGGAAGATGGCCTCAAGGGCTGCGACGTGGTGATCATGCTGCGGCTTCAGAACGAGCGCATGAGCGGGGCGCTGCTGCCCTCGGCGCAGGAGTTCTTCAAGCGCTACGGCCTCACGGCCGAGCGGCTGGCGCTGGCCAAGCCGGATGCGATCGTGATGCACCCGGGGCCGATCAACCGCGGTGTCGAGATCGACTCGGCGGTGGTGGACGGCAAGCAAAGCGTGATCCTGCCGCAGGTGACCTTCGGCATCGCCGTGCGGATGGCGGTCATGAGCATCGTGGCCGGCACCACGCGGGAGGCTGCATGAAGATCCTGATTCGCGCCGGGCGGGTGATCGATCCGGCCCGCAACTTCGACGAGATCGCCGACGTGGCGATTGCCGCCGGCCGCATCATCAGCGTCGGCACGGCGCCGGAAGGCTTCTCACCCGTCCGCATCATCGAGGCGGGCGGCTGCATCGTGGCACCCGGTTTGGTCGACCTGGCGGTGCGGCTGCGCGAGCCTGGCCACGAGCATGAAGGCATGCTGGAGTCGGAGATGGCGGCGGCGGTCGCCGGCGGCGTCACCAGCCTGGTCTGCCCGCCCGACACCGACCCGGTGCTGGACGAGCCGGGTCTGGTCGACATGCTCAAGTTCCGCGCCGAAAAGCTGCACCAGGCCCGGGTGTTCCCGCTCGGCGCGCTCACGCGCGGGCTGCAGGGCGAGGTGCTGACCGAGATGGCGGAGCTGACCGAATCCGGCTGCGTCGGCTTCAGCCAGGCCGAGGTGCCGTTGCAGAACACCCAGGTGCTGCAACGCGCGCTGCAGTACGCGGCAACCTACGGCTACTCGGTGTGGCTGCGGCCCCAGGAGTACCACCTGGGGCAGGGCGTGGCCGCCAGCGGCCCGCTGGCCACCCGCCTGGGCTTGTCGGGGGTGCCGGTGGCGGCCGAGACCATCGCGCTGCACACCATCCTGGAGCTGGTGCGCGTAACCGGCGCCCGGGTGCACCTGTGCCGCATCAGCAGCGCCGCCGGCGTGGCGCTGGTGCGCGCGGCCAAGCAGCAGGAGCTGCCGGTCACCTGCGACGTCAGCATCAACTCGCTGCACCTGACCGACGTCGACATCGGTTACTTCGACAGCCGCATGCGGCTGACGCCGCCGCTGCGCCAGCAGCGCGACCGCGATGCGCTGCGCCAAGGCCTGGCCGACGGCACCATCGACGCGCTGGTGTCGGACCACACGCCGGTGGACGAGGATGCCAAGCAGATCCCGTTCGCCGAGGCCGAGCCCGGTGCCACCGGCCTGGAACTGTTGCTCGGGCTGGGGCTCAAGTGGGGCCAGCAGGACGGCGTCGGGCTGGTGCGGGCGCTGGCGGTGCTGACCTGCGAGCCGGCCCGCGTGCTGGGCTCCGCGCTTGGCACCTTGCAGGCCAGCGCCGGCCACCTGGTGGACGGCGGCGTCGCCGACGTCTGCATCTTCGATCCGCAGGCGACCTGGACGGTGGAGCCGGCGCGGCTGCGCAGCCAGGGCCGGCACACGCCGTTCGGCGGCCACCAGCTGCAGGGGCAGGTGCGCTGCACCATCGTCGGCGGCCAGGTCGCCTACGAAGCAATGTGATGGCCCCCACGCTTGTCACCGCGTGTAGTGCGTCGCCCCCCGGGCGGGCTCCAGCCGCCTTGGGGCGGCCCGGCGGCGGCCGGACGTGACATCGTTACGGGCACTGTGGCGGTTGGGTCGCGCGCTGCTGCTGGCGCTGCGCGGCTGGTTCGACATCGTGGTGCTGTTCCCGCGCTGGCCGCGCCAGCGGCGCGAAGCCCATGTGCAGGCCTGGGCGCGGTCCATGCTGGGCGTGCTCGGCATCCCGCTGCAGGTCGAGGGCAGCCCGCCACTGCAGGGCCCGGTGCTGCTGGTGGTCAACCACATTTCCTGGCTCGACATCCTGGTGGTGCACGCGGCGCGGCATTGCCGCTTCGTGTCCAAGGCTGACGTGAAGCACTGGCCCTTGATCGGCACCCTGGCCACCGGCGGGGGCACGCTCTACATCGAGCGGGAAAAGCGGCGCGACGCGATGCGGGTGGTGCACCACATGGCGCAAAGCCTGCAAGACGGCGACATCGTGGCGGTGTTTCCGGAAGGCACCACCGGCGACGGCCGCGTGCTGCTGCCGTTCCACGGCAACCTGGTGCAGGCCGCCATCAGCGCGCATGCGCCGGTGCAGCCGGTCGGCCTGCGTTTCGTCGACCAGGCCAGCGGCGCCGACAGCCAGAGCCCGCTGTACCTGGACGACGACACGCTGCTGGGATCGCTGTGGCGCACGCTGGTCGGCCCGCCGTTCGTGGCGCGGGTGCGATTCGGCCAGCCGCAGCTGGCGGATGGGCGCAATCGGCGCGAGTGGGCGGGTGACTTGCGGGCGGCGGTGGATGCGCTGCGGTAAACCGAAAATTCAGGCCAGGAACGGCACCATCGGCGGCGCCGCCAGCCCGCCTTCGCGCAGGAAGGTGACCACGTGGTCGACCTCAGCCCGAATGCCGATCCACTCGCCCACCTTGTGGTCGTGGTGGCTGGGCACGTGGGCCAGCACCGTCTCGCCAGTGGCCAGCCGCAGCGTGTAGAGGAACTCCGAGCCGCGGAACGACTTGCGCAGGATCTCGGCCTTCACCGGCGCATCGTCGTCGTGGATGATGTCGTCGGCCCGCAGCAGCACCTCGCACTGGCCCAGCCCGAAGGCCGAGGGCAGCGGGCACTCGGCGCCGTCAGTCAGCGCGCCCAGCGCGGTGTGCACCACCACCTGGCTGCCCACCTGGGTGAGCGTGGCCGGCGTGAACACGCCGTGGCCGATGAAGTCGGCCACGAAGCGGGTGGCCGGCCGGTGGTACAGCGTATAGGCGTCGTCCCACTGGTGCAGCTTGCCCTCGTGCATCACGCCGATCACGTCGCCGATGGCGAACGCCTCCAGCTGGTCGTGGGTGACGAACAGCGCCGTGGCTTGTGCCGCCTTCAGGATGCCGCGCACCTCGTGCGCCAGCCGCTCGCGCAGATCGACGTCGAGGTTGGAGAACGGCTCGTCCAGCAGCAGCAGCTGCGGCCGTGGCGCCAGCGCCCGGGCCAGCGCCACCCGCTGCTGCTGGCCGCCCGAGAGTTCGTGCGGCATGCGGCGCTCGGAGCCTTCCAGCCCCACCAGCGCCAGCACCTCGGCGACGCGAGCCTGGCGCTCGGCGCCGCGCAGCTTGCGCTCCAGCCCGAAGGCAATGTTCTTGCCCACGTCCAGGTGCGGGAACAAGGCGTAATCCTGGAACACCATGCCGATCTGGCGGCGCTCGGGCGGCACGTTGCTGCCGGCGCCGGCGACCCGCTGGCCGGAGAGCAGGATCTCGCCGCCGCTGGCCGGCTCCAGCCCCGCCACCGCCCGCAGCAGCGTGGTCTTGCCGCAGCCGGAGGGGCCGATCAGCACCCCGATGTCGCCGGCGCGCAGGCCCAGGGACACGTCGTCGACGGCGGCTCGAGGCCGGCCGGGATAGTGGACGCTGAGCTGGCGCAGCTCGATATGCATGGGCGCAATTCTAGATGCTTACAATTCTCATTTGCATCCAACCGGCGAGAAGCCCTTTTTCATGACCTTGCGCCGGCTCCAAGACCTGCCCTTGCTGCTGCTGGCAGGCGTGCTGTTGCTGCCGGTGCTGGCAGTGCTGGCTTCGTGGTTTTCCTGGGACGCCGCCAGCGCCCAGATCCTGCGCGAAATGGGCAGCACGGTACTGCCGGAGTACGCCTTGACCAGCGTGCTGCTGTGCGTCGCGGTCGGCATCGGCGTGGCCGTGGTGGGTACCGCCACGGCCGCCGCGGTGACGCTGTTCGAGTTTCCAGGCCGCCGCGCCTTCGAGTGGGCCTTGCTGCTGCCGCTGGCCATGCCGGCCTATGTCGTGGCCTATGCCTACACCGACTTCCTGCAGTTCGGCGGCCCGCTGCAAGCCTGGCTGCGCGGGCAGTTCGGCCTGCAGGGCAGGCTGTTCCCCGAGGTGCGCAGCCTGCCTGGCGCAGTCTGGGTGTTCGTGTTCTCGCTCTACCCATACGTCTACCTGCTGGTGCGCACCGCGCTGGCGGAGCGGGCGGCGCAGCTGATGGAGGCGGCGCGGGTGCTCGGCGCGCCGCTGGCGCGCCGCATCGGCCGGGTGGCGCTGCCGCTGGCGCGTCCCGCGATTGCCGCCGGCGTCGCGCTGGCGTTGATGGAGACGCTGGCCGACTTCGGCGTGGCCAGCTACTTCGGCATCCAGACCTTCAGCACTGGCATCTACAAAGCCTGGCTGTCGATGGACAACCGGATCGCCGCGGCCCAACTGGCCACCGTGCTGCTGGTGGTGGTGGCGCTGCTGCTCGGGCTGGAGCGGCGGGCCCAGACGCGCCTGCGCTTCGCCCCGGGGCGCAGCCGCGGCGGCAGCGAGGCGCAGCCC
>NZ_JAQGLS010000124.1 GCF_028292805.1 Ramlibacter sp.
GGCGCCGGCGGCGCCGCCAGCGGCGGCGCCGCCAGCGGCGGCCCCGCCCTGTCCTTCGAGCTGCGCACGGTCGCCAGCCGCTTTCCGGTCACGCTCTATACCGGCAACGACTGCGGGCCTTGCGGCAGCGGCCGCGCCTTCCTGCAAAGCCGCGGCATTCCGTTCATGGAACGCACGGTGGCCAGCAACGACGACATCGAGGCGCTCAAGCGCATCTCCGGCGCGGCGCGGCTGCCGTTCCTGACCATTGGCGGCCAGCAGATCAACGGCTATTCGGAGCCGGAGTGGGCGCAGTACCTGGATGCCGCCGGCTATCCGCGCGCCTCGCGCCTGCCTTCGGGCTACCGCAACCCGGCGCCGGCCCCGCTGGTGGCGGTGCAAGTGGCACCGGTGCGCCCGGCGGAGCCGCAGCAGCCGCCGCAGGCGCAGCTGCCGTCCCTGACGGCGCCCCCCGCCGGCATCCGCTTTTAGTAGCTGACCGTCTGCACGCCGGCGGCTGTGCCCAACAGGCACACGGCGGCTTTTTGATGGGCGAAGACGCCCACCGTCAGCACGCCCGGCCACTGGTTCACCTCGGTCTCGAAGGCCAGCGGCTCGCGGATGCGCAGCCCCGTCACGTCCAGGATGTGCTGGCCGTTGTCGGTCACCAGCGGCTGGCCGTCCTTGATCCGCACCTTGGCGGTGCCGCCCATTGCCTGGAACTGCCGCACGATGCGCTGGGTGGCCATGGGAATCACTTCCACCGGCAGCGGAAAGCGCCCCAGCACCTCGACCCGCTTGGAGTCGTCGGCGATGCAGACGAAGCGGCGCGACTGGGCCGCGACGATCTTCTCGCGCGTCAGCGCCGCCCCGCCGCCCTTGACCATGTAGCCGCGGCCGTCGATTTCGTCGGCGCCATCGATGTAGACCGCCAGCTCGCCCACCTCGCCGGCGTCGAACACGCGGATGCCCAGCGCCAGCAGCCGCTGGGTGGAGGCATTGGAGCTGGAGACCGCGCCCGGGATGCTGTCCTTGATCCCGGCCAGCGCCTCGATGAACTTGTTGACGGTGGAACCCGTCCCCACGCCCACGATCTCGCCCGGCACCACGTATTGCAGCGCCGCCTGCCCCACCAGCGCCTTGAGTTCATCCTGCGTCACGCACAATCCCCGGTTGATCCAAACGAAGCCGGAATTATCGGATGCCTCTCCTGCCTTATGCGCTGGCGCGCCCTTTTCTCTTCGGGCTGGACCCGGAAGCGGCCCATGAGCTGACCCTGGACGGGCTGGCCCGCCTGCAAGGCACGCCGCTGCAGCGGGCCTGGAGCAATCGCTTCGTGGCCGACCCGGTGGAGCTGGCCGGGCTGCGCTTTCCCAACCGCGTCGGGCTGGCCGCCGGCCTGGACAAGAACGCCCGCTGCATCGATGCCCTGGGCGCGATGGGCTTCGGTTTCGTCGAGGTCGGCACGGTCACGCCCAAGGGCCAGCCGGGCAACCCGAAGCCGCGGATGTTCCGGCTGCCGCGGGCCAATGCGCTGATCAACCGGCTGGGCTTCAACAACGACGGGCTGGAGGCGTTCCTGGCCAACGTGCAGCGCGCGTCGTTTCGGGCCCAGGGCCGGCTGCTGGGGCTGAACATCGGCAAGAACGCGGCGACGCCGATCGAGCAAGCGACCGCCGACTACCTGGCCTGCCTGGAAGGCGTGTACCCGCACGCCGACTACGTCACCGTCAACATCTCCAGCCCCAACACCAAGAACCTGCGGGCGCTGCAAAGCGACCAGGCGCTGGACTCCCTGCTCTCGGCCGTGGCCGCCCGGCGCGGGCAGCTGGCCGCGCGCCACGGCCGGCGGGTGCCGCTGTTCGTGAAGATCGCGCCGGATCTCGACCAGGCGCAGGTCGAGGTGATCGCCGCCACGCTGCGACGCCACGGCATGGACGGCGTGGTCGCCACCAACACCACCATCGTGCGTGACGCGGTGCAGGGCCTGCCGCACGCGCAGGAAGCCGGCGGCCTGAGCGGCGCGCCGGTGCTGGAGGCCAGCAACCGGGTGATCCGCCAGTTGCGCGCGGCGCTGGGCGCGGGCTATCCGATCATCGGCGTGGGCGGCATCCTCAGCGCGGCCGACGCCTTGTCCAAGCTGCAGGCGGGCGCCGATGTGGTGCAGATCTACACCGGGCTGATCTACCGCGGCCCGGCGCTGGTCGACCAGGTGGCGCGCGCCTTCAAGCGGCAGCCAGCAGCTGCGGCGCAACAGCCTCGGCGATAGCCAGCGCGCTGGTCAGCCCGGGCGACTCGATGCCGAACAGGTTGAGCAGCCCGGGCACGCCATGCACGGCCGGGCCGTCGATGCGGAAGTCCGGCGCCTTTTCGCCGGGCCCGTGGATCTTGGGCCGCACGCCGCTGTAGCTGGGCGCCAGCGCCCCGTCGGGCAGTCCCGGCCAGTAGCGCCGCACCTCGGCGTAGAAGTCGACGGCGCGGGCCGGGTTCACCCGGTAGTCGATCTCCTGCGGCGTGCGCACATCCAGCCATTCGAGGTCGGGCCCGAACCTGGCCTGCCCGCCCAGGTCGAGCGTGAGGTGCACGCCGAGCCAGGCGTCGGCCGGCGCCGGGTAGATCAGGTGGCGGAACGGCGACTCGCCGCCAAGGGCGTAGTAGTTGCCTTTGGCGAAGGATTCGCGCGGCACCAAGCCCGGATCCAGCCCTTCGAAGCGACGCGCCAGGCTGCAGGCGTGCAGCGAAGCGGCGTTGACCAGGATGGTGGTGGCCAGCTGGGTGCCGTCGGCCAGCACCACCACGTGCGGCGCCCCGGGCGTGCGCGCCAGCCGAGCCGACTCCACCCGCGAGCCGAGTGCCACCGCGCCGCCGGCGCGTTCGAGGTCGCCTTGCAACGCCAGCATGAAGCCGTGGCTGTCGACGATGCCGGTGCTGGGCGAATGCAGCGCCGCGCTGCAGCGCAATGCCGGCTCCAGCGCCCTGGCCTGGGCGCCCTCCAGCCACTCGACCGGCACCCCGTTGGCGGCAGCCCGCTGCTGCAAGGCGCGCAAGGCCACCACCTCCTGCTCGCCGTTGGCCACCGTCAGCTTGCCGCAGCGCCTGTGTTCCACGCCGTGGCTGGCGCACAGCTCGTACAGCAGCTCCTTGCCACGCACGCACAGGCGCGCCTTGAGCGAGCCAGGGAGGTAGTACAGGCCGGCGTGGATCACCTCGCTGTTGCGCGAGCTCACGCCTTGCCCGATGCCGCCCTGGGCCTCCGCGACGATCGTTTCCTGCCCGGCCTGCGCCAGCGCCCGCGCCACCGCCAGGCCGACGGCGCCGGCCCCGATCACCACCGCATCGACCCGGTCCATCAGCGCGCCGCGTGCTGCTGGCGCAGTTGCTGCGCCGCCAGCACCATGGTGCGCAGCCTGCCTTGCGCCACTTCGCGCGGCAGGTACTTCATGCCGCAGTCCGGCGCCAGGATCACCTGCTCCGGCGCGCTGTGTTCCAGGGCCCGGCGCACGCGCTGGCCACCAGCTGCGGCGTCTCGATGTTCATGTCCGACAGGTCGATGCAGCCGACCACACCTGCTTGTCGCCCAGCTCGCGCAACACCCGCGTGTCCAGGTGCGACTGCGCCGTCTCGACGCAAACCTGGCGGCAGCTGCAGCCAGCCAGCTCCGGCAGGAACGAGTCGCCGTGGGCCGCTCGTGGATGATGGCCGCGTAGCCAAAGCAGATGTGGACGGCGGTGGTGCCCTGCACGCCAGCGAGCGCGCGGTTCAGCGCCGCCAGCCCGTACTGCTGCCGCGCCTTTACGGGCCGCGCCTGCCGGTAGGGCTCGTCGATCTGCACCACGTCGGCGCCGGCGGCGAACAGGTCGCGGGTCTCGGCGTTGACCGCATCCGCATAGTCCATCGCCGCTTCCTCCTCGCTGGCGTAGAAGTCGTTCTGCGCCAGCTGCCGCATGGTGAACGGGCCGGGCACGGTGATCTTGGTCATGCGCGTGGTGTGGCGCTTGAGGAACTTCAGATCCTCCACCTGCACCGCATGGCGGCGGCGGATCTTGCCGACGATGCGCGGCACCGGGTTCGGATGGTCGGAGCGGTCCAGCCCGGTCCCCGGGTTGTCCAGGTCCACGCCGTCCAGCGCGGTGGCAAAGCGGTTCGAATAACTCTCGCGCCGGATCTCGCCGTCGGACACGACGTCCAGCCCCGCCTCTTGCTGCAGCTTGGTCGCCGGCAAGGTGGCGTCGTCCTGGGCCTGCGCCAGGTACGGCTCCTGCAGCCGCCACAGCTCGCGCGCCCGCACGCGCGACGGAAAACGCCCGGCCAGTCTGGCGCGGTCGATCAGCCATTCGGGCTGCGGAAAGCTGCCGACGATGGTGGTGGGGAACAGCAAGTGCGTCTCCTGGTGGTGAAGCCGCGAATTTGGCACAAAACCGCGGCCGTCCGCCCCGAGTTTGCCTCAGCCTACCCGGGAGAACGACAGCTGCTGCACGGTCTGGACCTCGCGCTGGGCCAGGCTGCGGCGCGCCCCCAGGCCTGGCGCTGCGCCTGCCATTGCGCCGCCACCATCAGCGGCCGCGCCAGCCGGCCACGCAGCTGCGGCAGGCCGTGGGCCAGCCACAGCAGCGGCTTCAGCACCACCGGCAGGTGGCGCTCGAACAGTTCGTCGCCCAGGGCGATGAAGGCCTGCGCGCGGCCGGGCGCGCCCTGGCGGCCGGCCCGGCCGAACAGCTGCCAGTCGACCCGCGACGACTCGTGCGCGTCGATGCTCAGCACCTGCAGGCCGCCGGCATCGGCGACGCCGGGCACCAGCAGGATGTCGGTGCCGCGGCCTGCCATGTTGGTCGCCACCGTCACGCAGTGCGACGCGCCGGCATGGGCCACCACCTCGGCCTCCTCGGCGTGCTTCTTGGCATTGAGCACCTTGCACTCGACGCCGGCCGCTTCCAGCCGCTCGGCGATGGCCTCGCTATCCGTGATGCGGCGCGTCCCCACCAGCAGCGGCAGCCCCTGGCGCTGGATCCGGCAGGCCTCGGCCACGATCCCGTCCAGCTTCTGGTCGCGGCTGGCGTAGACGTGGCGCTCGCCGGTGCGCAAGCGGCTGGGCACGCGCGGCGCCAGCCACAGCGTGAGCAGGCCGTAGGTCGACCACATCTCGCGGGCGATGCCTTGCAGCGTGCCGCTGGCGCCCGAGAGCACGTGGTAGCGGCGAAAGAAATCCTGGAAGGTCATGCGCGCCGCCGTCTGCGACGGGTCGGTCAGCTCCAGCCCCTCACGCGCCTCGATGGCCTGGTGGATGCCGTGGCTCCACGAGCGGTCCGGCATCAATCGGCCGGTGTTCTCGTCGGCGCGCTGGTGGCCCGGGGCCACGCGCGCAACGGCTCGATCGGCTGGGGCATGCGCGAGGCCGGCAAGCTGCTGGGCGTGCGCTACGGCCACTACAACGACATCGCCGGCAAGGTGATGGGACTG
>NZ_JAQGLS010000126.1 GCF_028292805.1 Ramlibacter sp.
GCATCGAGCTGGTCGACGCGACGCGGCGGCTGGCCCAGTGGCGCTTCACGATGGCGCACGGGCCTTCGGCCCAGGCGCTGGCCGTGGCGTTCGAGCGGCTGCAGGGCCGCCGGGCCGGCCATGTCCACGAGCCGGACGACGAGGCCATGCCATGCCCGCGCTGCGGTGCGCCGCTGCCGCCCGAGGGCGTGGATGCGGACGACTGCCCCGCCTGCGGCTCGACGGTGGCGCCGCCGCCGTCCACCTGGGTGCTGTTGCGCCTGTGGCGGTTCGCGCACCCCTACCGCATGCAATTGCTCGCCGGCTTTCTGCTCACCCTGGCGTCGACCATGGCCACGCTGGTTCCGCCGTACCTGACCATCCCGTTGATGGACCGGGTGCTGATCCCGTTCCAGAACGGCCAGGAGATCGACCGGTCGCTGGTGCTGCTGCTGCTTGCCGGCCTGCTGGGCTCGGCCGTGTTCGCCTGGGCCCTCAGCTGGGCGCGGACTTACGTCCTGGCACTGGTGAGCGAGCGGATCGGCGCCGACCTGCGCACGGCAACCTACGAACACCTGCTCACCCTGTCGCTGGACTACCTGGGCGGCAAGCGCACCGGCGACCTGATCGCCCGCATCGGCTCGGAAACGGACCGGATCAACGTTTTCCTGTCGCTGCACGCGCTGGACTTCGCCACCGACGTCCTGATGATCGTCATGACGGCGCTGATCCTGTTCTCGATCAACCCGTGGCTGGCCCTGGTGACGCTGGTGCCGCTGCCCTTCATCGGCTGGCTGATCCACCTGGTGCGGGACCGGCTGCGCACCGGTTTCGAGAAAATCGACCGCGTCTGGTCAGAGGTCACCAACGTGCTGGCCGACACCATCCCCGGCATCCGGGTGGTCAAGGCCTTCGCGCAGGAGTCGCGCGAGGCCGCCCGCTTTCGCCAGGCCAACGCCCACAACCTGGCCGTGAACGACCGGCTCAATCGCACCTGGAGTCTGTTTTCGCCGACGGTGGGGCTGCTCACCGAAATCGGCCTGCTGGTGGTCTGGGCCTTCGGGATCTGGCAGGTCAGCCGCGGCGAGATCACCGTCGGCGTGCTGACCGCCTTCATCGCCTACATCGGGCGCTTCTATGCGCGGCTCGATTCGATGAGCCGGATCGTCTCGGTGACGCAGAAGGCGGCCGCCGGGGCCAAGCGCATCTTCGACATCCTGGACCACGTGTCCAACGTGCCGGACCCGGCCCAGCCGGTCGCGCTGGCATCGGTGGCCGGGCGCATCGAGCTCAAGGGCCTGTCCTTTCGCTACGGCAGCCGCAGCGTGATCCGCGACCTCGACCTGGAGATCCGCCCGGGCGAGATGATCGGCCTGGTCGGCCACAGCGGCAGTGGCAAGAGCACGCTGGTGAACCTGATCTGCCGCTTTTACGACGCGACCGACGGCGCTGTCCGGCTCGACGGCGTCGACATCCGGCGCTTCGCCGTGGCGGACTACCGCCGCAACATCGGGCTGGTGCTGCAGGAGCCCTTCCTGTTTTTCGGCACGATCGCGGAGAACATCGCGTACGGGCGGCCCGACGCAAGCCGGGCGCAGATCGTCGCCGCCGCCCGTGCCGCGCACGCCCACGATTTCGTCCTGCGCCTGCCCCACGGCTACGACTCCATGGTCGGCGAGCGGGGGCAGGGCTTGTCGGGCGGCGAGCGCCAGCGCATCAGCATCGCCCGCGCGTTGCTGATCGACCCGCGCATCCTGATCCTGGACGAAGCCACTTCGGCGGTCGACACCGAGACCGAGGGCGAGATCCAGAAGGCGCTGGACAACCTGGTGCAGGGGCGCACCACCATTGCCATCGCCCACCGGCTGTCCACATTGCGCCAGGCCGACCGGCTGGTGGTGATGGACCGCGGCCGCATCGTGGAAGTCGGCGCCCATGACGACCTGATCGCCCGGCAGGGCGCCTACTGGCGGCTGTACGAGGCGCAGGCGCGCAACGTGGACACCGAGCCGGAGGTCGCGCCCGATCCGGGCCTGCATTCGGCCCATCCGGCCGGCCAGTGAGCAAACCCATGGACTTCACACTTCACCGCAACGCCTTCGGGCGGCTGGTGCTGACGGACGCCGCCGGCAGCGCGCACGTGGGCGTGGTTCCGGTGCGCGCCTTTCCGCTCGCCGCGCCGCAGGACGGCCTGTCGCTCATGGGGCCCGACGGCCACGAGCTGGCATGGCTGGACCGCATCGAGGCCTTGCCAGCGGACGCGCGCGCCCTGGTCGAGGAAGAACTGGGCCCGCGCGAGTTCGTCCCGCGCATCGAGCGGCTGCTGTCGGTCTCGGGGTTCGCCACGCCCAGCACGTGGCGGGTGCAGACCGACCGCGGCGAAACCGGCTTCGTGCTGAAGGCGGAGGAAGACATCCGGCGCCTGCAGGGCGGGGCGCTGCTGGTCACCAGCGGCGAGGGCCTGCAACTGCTGGTCCCCGACCGCTTCGCGCTGGACCGGGCTTCGCGCCACCTGCTGGAGCGGTTCCTGTAGCGTCGTCGGCGGGGCGGCGCGCTGTCTGCACATAATCGTGCATGTACCAGCCGCCGCAGTTCAAGTCCGACGACCCCGCACTCGCGGCGGAGCTGATGCGCCGGCATGCCTTCGCCAGCCTGATCTCCACGGACGACGAAGGCTTTCCCTTCGTCACGCACCTGCCGCTGCACCTCCAAGAGCGTGAAGGCGGCTTCGTGCTGCTCGGACATTGCGCCAGGCCCAATCCGCACTGGCGCCACCTGCAGGCGCGGCCCGCGGCCCTGGCCACGTTCATGGGGCCGCATGCCTACCTGTCGCCGAAGATCTATCCCGACCTGCAGCGCGTGCCCAGCTGGAACTACCTGGTGGTGCAGTGCCGAGTGCGGGCGCGGCTGGTGGAAGACGCCGATGCCAAGGACGCCCTGCTCAAGAAGATGATCGGTGACCATGAGCCGCGCTACACCGAGCAATGGCGCGGCCTGGGCGAGGAGTTCGCCAGCAAGATGCTGGCCGGTGTCGTCGGCTTCCGGCTGGAAGTCACCAGCTGGGCCTGCAAGCTGAAACTGAACCAGCACCGGCCGGAGTCGCACGCCAAGCTGCGCGCTGCCTATGCAAAGGGCAACGACGACGAGCGCGAGCTGGGTGAATGGATGGACCGACTGGGAACGGGAGGAGACTGATGCGCGCGATCTTCGGTGTATTGAGCTTGCTGGTGGTGGTAGCCGTGATCGGCGTGCTGGCAAAGAAGCAATTGGGCGCCGGCGTCGCGCCGGCCACGTCGGAACGGCCAGTGCCGGGCGTGGTGGCGCCCGCCGGCACCCCCAGCCAGCAGCAGGAGCAGTTCAGGCAGGCCGTGGAAGGCGCCCTGCAGCAGGCGCGGCCGATGCCCGACGACACCAAGTGAGCCTGGACGACGAGGCCTTCATGCGTGATGCCCTCGCGCAAGCCGGCCTCGCGGCGGTCGCCGGCGAGGTGCCGGTGGGCGCCGTCGTCGTGCGCCACGGCCAGGTGATCGCACGCGGCCACAACCGGCCTGTGTCCAGCCACGACCCGACGGCGCACGCCGAGATCCAGGCGCTGCGCGCCGCGGCGGCGGTGCTGGGCAACTACCGGCTGGACGACTGCGACCTCTACGTCACCCTCGAGCCCTGCGCCATGTGCAGCGGCGCCATGCTGCACGCGCGCCTGCGCCGCGTCGTCTATGGCGCGGCCGACCCCAAGACCGGTGCCGCCGGCTCGGTGCTGGACCTGTTCGCGCAACCACGCCTGAACCATCGCACGCAGGTGCAGGGCGGCGTGCTGGCCGCCGAATGCGGCCAGGGCCTGTCGGAATTTTTCCGCGCGCGCCGGCAGGAAAGCCGAATGCGGGCGCGGCCGCTGCGCGACGACGCACTGCGCACGAGCGACGAGCGCTTTCGCGATCTGCCCGGCTATCCCTGGGCGCCGCACTACATCGACGACCTGCAGTCGCTAGCCGGCCTGCGACTGCACTACCTCGACGAAGGGCCGCGCGACGCCGACATCACCTGGCTGTGCCTGCACGGCAACCCGGCCTGGAGCTACCTGTACCGCAAGATGATCCCGGTTTTGCTGGAAGGTGGCGGGCGGGTGGTGGCGCCGGACCTGGTGGGTTTCGGCAAGAGCGACAAGCCCAAGCGCGAAGCGGCCCATAGCTTCGCCTGGCACCGACAGGTGCTGCTGGAACTGGTCGAGCGGCTGGATCTGCGCGAGGTCGTGCTGGTGGTGCAGGACTGGGGCGGGCTGCTGGGCCTGACGCTGCCGATGGCCGAGCCGGGGCGCTATCGCGGGCTGCTGGTGATGAACACCACGCTGGGCACCGGCGACGTGCCGCTCGGCCCCGGCTTGCTGGCCTGGCGCGAGATGTGCGCGAAGAATCCCCGCTTCGACGTCGCCCGCCTGTTCGCGCGCGGCAACCCGCAGCTGACGCCAGCCGAATGCGCGGCCTACGCGGCGCCGTTTCCGGACGCCGGCCACCGCGCCGGCCTGCGCGCCTTTCCGGCGATGGTGCCGGACACGCCCGATGCGCCTGGCGCGAAGCTCTCGCGCCAGGCGCGCGACTTCCTCTCGCAGGATTGGGAGGGCCGCACGCTGATGGCGATCGGCGCGCAAGACCCCGTGCTCGGCGAGCCTGTGATGCAGGATCTGCGCCGGCAGATCCGCAACTGCCCCGAGCCCGTGGTGCTGCCGCAGGCGGGCCATTTCGTGCCGGAGCAGGGCGAGGCCGTGGCCCGGGCGGCAGTGGGATACTTCCGCCGGTGAAGAAACGCATCTACATCTATTCGCCGTCCAGCGCCGTTCGCAACAAGGCCGGCCTGCGCCGCGCGGTGGCGCGCTTGAAGGCACTGGGCCACGAAGTCGAACTCGATCCCGACGTGCTCGCCAGCCACATGCGCTTTGCCGGCGACGACGAGGCGCGGCTGGCCGCGATCGGCCGGGCCGCGGCCAGCGGCGCCGACATCGCCATCGTCAGCCGCGGTGGCTACGGCCTGTCCCGGCTGCTGCCGCGCCTGCCGTACGAGGCCTTGGCGAAAGCCGTCAAGGGCGGCACCCGGTTCGTCGGCTACAGCGACTTCACGGCGCTGCAGAACGCGCTGCTGGCGGAGACCGGCGCGATCACCTGGTCCGGCGCCGCCGCGGCCGAGGATTTCGGCGGCGAGGGCGACCCCGACGACATCATGCAGGACTGCTTCGAAGACCTGGTGAGCGGGCAAGGCGAGGGCACCGGCTGGCAGCTCGCCCGCAGCGACACATTCGATGAGCCGCTGCAGGCGCGCGGCGTGCTGTGGGGCGGCAACCTGGCGATGATCGCCTCGCTGGTCGGCACGCCCTGGCTGCCCAAGGTCAAAGGCGGCATCCTGTTCCTGGAAGACGTGAGCGAGCACCCGTACCGGATCGAGCGCATGCTGACGCAATTGCTCTACGCCGGTGTGCTGGCCAGGCAGAAGGCGATCGTGCTGGGGCACTTCAACAACTGGATGCCGGTGCCGCACGACAAGGGCTACAAGCTCAAGACGGTGGTCGACTGGCTGCGCGAGCAGGTCGAGGTGCCGGTGCTGACCGGGCTGCCGTTCGGGCACGTGCCCACCAAGGTCTGCCTGCCGGTGGGCGCCAAGGTCACGCTGGCCGCGGAAGGCCGCGACGTCTTCCTGCTGTGGGGCCACCTGGGCCCGCACGACCACCACCACGACGACGGCCACGAGCACTGAGCGCGGCGGCCGCCCGTCCATGAAAAAAGCCCGGGTCGTCCGGGCTTCGTCGTTCTGGATACAGGGCGGCACTATCCCATCAAGGGGCTGGGCCGCGACGTCAGGCTGCCCGGCAGCAGGCCCTGGAACATCTGCGTGATGTGCTGGATCTTCTCGCGGGCGGTGGCCTCGCCCTGGGTGGCCGCCAGGGCCGCCATCAGGTCGCCGCGCAGGTACCACAGCGCCTGCACGTCGTTGGCGTAGCGGATGCGGCGGGTCACATTGGGAAACTGTTTCGGCCCGGCGTCGCCAAGCAGGCCCAGCATGGCTTCCCGGATGTCCTCGATCCCGGTTTCCAGCGTGGACTCGGTCGGTCCGCCCGGGTTGCCCAGGAGGCCATAGATGCTGCTGCGGATGCTGCCTTTGAACCAACGCATATTCAGGCTGTTGTCGGATGCGACAAGGAATTGGGGGGTCGGATGCTTAACTTATTCGCTGGTGGCTGCGTTAGCAAGCTGCACCAGTGAATTAGTTAACGAAAAAACCACAATAAAAACAACGAGTTGTGGAAGGAAGGTCACGTCGTTTCTAGTCTGAGTCGAAAAAGAATGCTTTCTGACTCATTCCTTGTCTGCGGTCGCTTCGACAGGTTACTACGCCAGCACGGACGTTCGGACCGGCAGCTTAGGGAGATTCCTGGGCCTGCAGCAAGAGAAAAGCCCGGGAGATCCGGGCTTTTCTCGCGAGCGCGACGCCGGCTTAGTTGTTGACCGGAGATGCCGGGTCCAGCAGCAGCGCCATCACGTCCCGGACTTGCTGCTCCGACAGGTTGCCCATGTGGCCGGAGCGCGGCATGTTGGAACAGGCGTTGTAGGCCTTTGCGTTCCAGATCTTGCCCCAGGTGTATTCCACGATCGGCTTGGCGGCAGCGCTGTCGGGGTCGCTCACGCCGCGGATCCTGCCGTAGTTGTACAGGCTCGGCCCGATCGTGCCGAAGGAGATTTCCTGCTTGGAGATCTGGTGGCAGTTGTAGCAGTTGCCGCCGTTGGCGGCGCCGGCCTGGTCGCTCCAGGTCTGGCCCCGGCCGCTCTGGGCGGTCGTCTCGCCTTGCTTCCAGTCACCCAGGAACTTGCCCCCGGCCGGCCATTTGACCGTCTTCAGGTTGGCTTGCTCCAGGCGCTTGGCGGTGGCGGCGTCCAGCGGCTTGCCGGCGACGTCGGCGGCGTTGCACAGCGTGAGTGTCTCGTCGATCTGCGTGACGCGCTCGACGCCGGCGATGCCCTGGGTGCGGAACGCGCCCTTGACCATGGCATCGGCGACCTTGTCCATTGCCGCGGAATCAGGCGTCGATGCGGTCATGGAGGCACAGCCGACGACGGCCAGCGCCGCCGCGAGCGCCGCGGCGACGGTCTTGGGAGTCTTCTTCATGTTGGCTCTTTTCAGCGCTTGAGGGCGGGCGCCACGGACTTGGCACCCTTGGCGTTGACGCCCAGGTATGTGGACAGCGCGGTGAGCGCGTCGCTGCCGAACTCGGGGAAGGGGAAGCGCTGCTGGCGGTAGCAGTCGTTCAGGCGCAGCTGCATGCTCCACATCTGGCCGTTGGACACGCGGTAGGCGGGCCAGGCCGCGAAGCCGACGCCGTCACCCGGGTTCTTTGTCAGGTTGGGCAGGTCCTGCAGCCGGATGCGCTTGCCGTCCTCGCCGTGGCACGAGGCGCACGAAAAATCGTGGGTGCCGCCGCGCATGAAGAAGATGCGCTTGCCGGCTTCGTAGAAGGTCTTTTCCTGCGCATGGGCCTGCGGCAGGTCGAACTGCAGGCCTTTGGATTCGGCGGCCACCCAGGTGGCCAGCGCCGTCACGTTGGCCATCTCGCCGCGACCGAACGGCGTCTCGCCGATCTCCGCCGCATTGAAGCCTTGCAGCCGCTCCATGCAGGTGACCAGCCGCGTCTCCAGGTCTTGCACGTTGCCGACGTCGGCGAACCAGCGCGGCAGCTCCACGAAGGCACCCTTGACCACGCCCGGGCCCTTGCCCAGGTCGCAGGCCTGCAGCGATGCGTTTTTCGGGCCGCGCTTTTGCTTCCACAGCGCCTCGCCCTTGGCTTCGAACAGTTCGGCGGGGTTGCCGTCGGCCAGCATGGCCCGGTATTCGTCGATGGCTTCGCTGGCACTCTTTTGCGCCAGCGCGCCGCCGGCGATGGCGGCGCATGCCGCCGCGGCCAGCAGGTGGGAAATCCGCATCGTTGTCTTCTCCTCGGTCCTTGGGGTGGCGCCGCCGGTCAGCCGACCGTGGCTTCGTCGGTGCGGCTGTCGCCCTTGTTGTCCTTCCAGGTCACCGCGATCTTGTCGCCGGCCTTGGCGCCCTTGACGGTGAACTGCAGGAACGGGTTCTTGGCGACCGCCGGGCCCCATTCGGCCGAGAACACCGGCTTGCCGTTGTGCGAGGCGGTGACTTCGTTGATGTGCCAGGCCGGGATGACCTTGCCGGCCGCGTCCTTGCGCTGGCCGGTTTCCATCTCGTGACTCATGAGGACGCGGACGATCGCGCCGCTGCCCTGGACTTGCGCGCGGATGCGCATCGGATCTGCCATGGTGTGCTCCTGATTTCGGTGAATTCGATCAGCCGCCGCAGCCGCCGAGGGTGACCTTGATTTCCTTCTTGGCGAAGAAGGCCTTGCCGTCCTGGGCGATCGCCACGGCGTACACGTCGGACGACTGGCCCATCTTGGCGCGGGTGGAGAAGCTGGAATCCACGGCCGGGTTGACGTTGAACACGGCAACCAGCGCACTGGGGTTCTTCTCGACCAGCAGCGCCAGGTGCTTGACGCCCGCCATGGTGGTGGTGGCGCCGATCGGCACCACCGCACCGTTCTCCGCGATGTCCGGACCCTGGACGGTCACGTCCTTGCTCTCGGTCAGCGAGGTGCCGCCCAGCGCCTTGACGGCTTCCTGGACCGACCTGGCGTCGAACGCGGTCTTGTTGAAGGCGTGGGCAGGGCCGGTCAGCATGACCCCCGAACCCAGCGCGCCGGCGGCCAGCAGGCCTTGTTTCAGCGTATCGCGACGTGTCTGCATGGTGTGCTCCTTCATAATCACATACTTAATAAACGGACCGCCGGTCCTTGTCGGGACAAATCCCAACGCAGCTCAGCGGGGTAGAGCGGGGTATCTTGGCGACGGCGTCTATGCCGTCTTGAAGCCGGGATCGGGCAGCGCGCCCGCGAGCCTGGGCACGTTGGGCTGGCGCGCCGCGACCTTGCCGCCACGGTCGGCCAGCCACTTTTCGACCAGCTCCCAGACCGGCGGCGTGTTGGCCGCGCGGGCCTCTTCCGAGACCGGCGCCCAGCCCGCCACCTTGTACTTGCGGTCGGCCTCGATCGGCTTGCCGGCCAGCCGCATGTCGACGATACGCCGGCCCATCCCGGCCAGCGGGCTGCAGGTGTATTCCAGCCCGCCCACGCGGACCATGTCGCCACCTTGCTGGTAGTACGGGTCGGGGTTGAACAGGTTGTCGGCCACGTCTTCCAGCACCGTCTTGATCGTCGCGCCGGTCATCTCCGTGACGGTGGAATAGGAGTAGGTGGTGGCGGTCATGTCCATCAGCCATTCGCGCGTGATCGGCTGGCCCGCCAGCAGGCTGGTGCCCCAGCGAAAGCCCGGCGAGAAGGCGATCTGGGCGCCTTGCACGTCCATCAGGGCGTCCAGCAGGAGCTGGTCGCCGGTGCCGTTGAAGTTGCCGCGGCGGTACAGCGTGCCTTCGGTGACGGCCAGGGTCTGGCCCAGCTTCTGCTCGTAGGGCGCGCGCACCTTCGTGATCAGCGCGTCCATCTCGCGATCCGCCGGCAGCATGTTGGAGAACACCGGCAGCAGCTTGTAGCGGTAGTCCACCACCTTGCCGCCCCTGACGTCGAAGTCCATCACACCCAGGAACTTGCCGTTGGAGCCGGCGTTGGTCACCAGCGTCTTGCCGCCCGCATTGGAAACCACGCTGGCCACCGGCATGCCGTCGTGGGTGTGGCCGCCCAGGATGGCGTCGATGCCGGTCACGCGGCCGGCCATCTTCAGGTCGACGTCCATGCCGTTGTGGCTCAGGAGCACCACCACCTGCGCGCCCTTGGCGCGGGCTGCGTCGACAGTCTTTTGCATGCCGTCGTCGCGGATGCCGAAGGTCCAGTCGGCGACGAAGTAGCGCGGGTTTGCGACGGGCGTGTACGGAAAGGCCTGGCCGATGATGGCGCAAGGCACGCCGTTGATCTCGCGCAGCACATAGGGCTTGAAGACCTGGTCTTCGAAATCGGCCGTCCTGACGTTCTGCGCGATGAATTCGATCCTGCCCTTGAAGTCGTTCTCCACGATCTCCTTGACGCGCTCCATGCCGAGCGTGAATTCCCAGTGGCCGGTCATCAGGTCCACGCCCAGCAGCTTGGCGGCGTCGACCATGTCCTGGCCCTTGGTCCACAGCGCGGTGGCGGAGCCTTGCCAGGTGTCGCCGCCATCGAGCAGCAGGGCGCCTGGGCGGCTGGCCTTCATGCGCTTGACCAGCGTGGCCAGGTGGGCGAAGCCACCGAGCTGGCCGTAGCGGCGCGCCGCCTGCTCGAAATCGAGGTAGGTGAGGGCGTGGGCCTGCGGGGTGCCGGGCGGGATGCCGGCGACCTTCAGCAGGTGCTCGCCCACCAGGTGCGGCAGCCGGCCCTTCATGGCCCCGATGCCGAGGTTCACGCTCGGCTCGCGGAAATGGACCGGCCGCAGCTGCGCATGGCAGTCGGTCATGTGCAGGAACGACACCTTGCCAAAGCGCGGGATGTCGTACAGCCCGGCGGCCGCGGTGGCGGCGTCGGCATCGGCCCAGCGGGCGAGCGGGAGGCCGGCGGCCGAAGCGGCGGCCAGGACTTGCAGCAGATCGCGGCGGCTCAGGTTCATGCCGCGCGGGCCTTGGATTCGGACATTCTCGAAAACTCCTGGAAGACCCTGGATTGTGCCGTCGTGCGGACGCGGCTCATGGCGCGCCGCCGCCGGCCCGCTGGCCATGGCCTCGGCGGCGGCCTCGGACAAGCACTGCGCAGGCATGGGAATCGCTCCCCAGACGCCGACGCCAGCGGACTCGACCTTGGTCGCCAGGTAGTCGGCCTTGCCTTTGTGCTTGCCGGCGATCATGTTGGGGTCGCCGCGGCCGGCGCCTTGCGCCATGGCCAGCGACGCGGCAAGCCCGGCGGCGGCCGCGGCGAAGGCGCCGCGGAAGCCACGCCACCCCTTGCCGGCTTCAGCCGCGACTTCGGCCCTGCCGGCGCACCCACACTGCGTCGCTCAGTGAAAAGCCTGGCCTGCCTCGGCGATTTCCAGCGATTGCCTTGACGCGACCGGTCGCCGCGCGAGGTTCAGGCGACGCTGCGATTGGCGGCGAGCACGCGCTCGCCGAGGTAGGCGCCGTAGAAGTCGGGGATCGAGGCGCCGACCAGCCGCGGCGCAACTTCGATGCCGCCCCGGCCCAGGAACAGCACCGTGGGGGCGGCGCGCACTTTCCAGGCCGGCACCATGGCGCCGTGGGTGGTGGCGCGGCCGGCCACGTCCAGCAGCGGCTGCCGGCCTTGCATGTCGACCTGCACGATGGGCTGGGCCGTCTCGCGCAACATCGGCGCCAGGTGGCTGTTGCGCACGAACCGGCAAAAGGGGCAGCCGGGCAGGCTGACCATCACCACCAGCGCCTTGCGCTCCAGCAGCGCCGCGGCCAGCTCGTCCCTCAGCGATACGGACAAGGGCAGGGTGGCGTCCATGGCGGGCGCGGCCGACAGCGGGACCAGCGGCAACGCCGCGGCCAGCAGCAGGTGCCGTCGGCGCAAGCCAGGAGCCGTCACGACGGTCATGGGGTTTGCCGCTCCATCAGCAGGTAGGTGTTGTATGCGTTCATGCGGTTGGCGGCGCGAAACAGCGGCAGCTGCTCGAACCGGCTCCAGTCGGTGCGCGCATAGGCGTGGTCGAAAGGCTCCATGTCGCGCGCCGCCTGGCCCATGGCTCGGCGCAGGAAGCCCAGGTAGTCGCGGGTGAGCTCCAGGTCCTGCCGGGCCGACGTCGACGGCGGGCCGTGGCCGGGTACGACGACGGCCGCGTCCAGCGCCAGCAGCGTGTCCAGCGCCTTGATCCACTGGCCGCTGTCGGCCTGGCCCACGAACGGGATGCGGCCACGAAACACGATGTCGCCGGCGAACAGCACGCGTTCGGCCGGCAGCAGCACCACCAGGTCTTCCGGCGTGTGGGCGGTGCCCACCGGTTGCAGCACGATGCGGGTGCCGCCCAGGTCCAGCTCGGTGCGGCCGGTGATCCACTGGTCGGCCGCGACCAGCTGCGTGGCGGCATCGATCCAGGGCGCAAGGTCGGTGCGCGAGACCTCGAGCCGGCTGGCGGCAGTGTCCGAGTGCAGGTAGCCGCGGCCGGCGGCGTGGGCGATGATCTTCGCGCCTTGCCGGCGGAACTCCTGCAGGCCGTAGATGTGGTCGGCGTGGTAGTGCGTGACGATCACGTGCGTCACCGGCTTGCCGGCGACGCGCCGGATCTCGGCCAGCAGCTCGCGCGCCAGCTGTGGCGAGCCCAGGGCGTCGATCACGACCACACCGGCTGGCGTGACGATGAAGCCGGCATTGCTGATGAAATTGCGGTTGGCGGTGCTGCCGAGCGCGGCTTCGCCTTCGATGTACCAGGCGGAAGGCGAGACCTGCTGCGGGACCACCGGACGCGGCGCCGCCGGCTGCGCAACGGCTGCCGAAGCGACCAGCGCCAATGCCAATGCCAATGCCAATGCCACCCAGCATGAGAAGCGTCGGATCGCCATCGTCAGCACAGGTCGGACTCGATCGCGACCTGCGTGCAGACGGCGCGGCACAGCGTCACCACCTGGTCGTTGACGATGCGGTAGAAGATCTGCACGCCATCGCGTCGCTTGGCCAGCACGCCCGCCTGGTACAGGGTGTTCAGGTGCTGCGACATGTTCGGCTGGGTGGTCCGGATCTGCTCGAGCAGCTCGCTGACGTTCTTCTCGCCGTTGCACAGGCAGCTGATGATCTTCAGCCGCATCGGCGCCGACATCACCCGGAACACCTCGGCGGCCTTTTCAAACACTTCGTCGGATTCGGCCACCGGGCCGGTCTCCTCTTTGGGCTGGCGTTTCGGCATGGTCGTGGGCGGCTCCTGCTTGGATGAGCCCGTGTATATCACTAAATCGTACTTCAGTTATATAGGCCCCGGCCCGCACCGGGCTGATGAGAAAGTCGTCCGGGCCGGCCGCAGCCGCCCCACTAAACTCGCGGGTTCCGCCCGGATTCCCGGACGCCCTTTCTTTTCGCACCGTTCCATGAGCCTGACCGACGACCCCGCATCCCTGAGCCGCCTGGTGATCTTCGGCGCACTGGCCATCGGCCTGGTCCTGGGCGTCGTCGGCCAGGCCAGCCGTTTCTGCGTGCGCGGCGCCGTCGCCGACTGGGTCGAGCTGCGCCGCCCCGGTCGGATGGTGGCCTGGCTGCTGGCCATCGCCGTCGGCGCCGTGGCGGTGCAGGGCCTGATCGGCTTCGGACTGATCGACGGCACCCGGGTGCTGTCCTGGAGCGACCGCCTGGTGTGGCTGTCGGCCCTGGTCGGCGGCCTGCTGTTCGGCGCCGGGATGATCCTGGCCGGCGGCTGCCCGCAACGCTGCCTGGTCAAGGCCGGCTCGGGCAACCTGAAGGCCGCCGCCACCTTGCTGATCGTCGCGATCGCGTCCGCCATGACGCTGCGCGGCCTGTTCGCCACGCCGCGAGCCGAGTGGCTGGACCGCTTCAGCGTGTCGCTGGGCACCCCGCAGGACCTGGGCTCGCTGGTCGCCGGCGCCACCGGCGCCTCGCCCCAGGCCGTGCGCTGGACGCTGGCGTGGCTGGCGCTGGCTGGCGTCCTGACCCTGGGCTGGCGACTGCGCCGTGCGGTGGGCAAGGGCGACTGGGTCGGTGGCATCCTGGTCGGGCTGCTGGTGGCGGCGGCGCTGTACCTCACCGGCAACATCGGCTTCCTGCCAGAACACCCCGAGACGCTGGAGCCAGCCTGGCTGGGCACGCAGTCGCGCCGGCCTGAAGGCCTGTCGTTCGCGGCCCCGATGGCACACGCGCTCGATCTGCTGACGCTGTGGACCGACAACAGCATGGTCGCCACCTTCGGCGTGATGCTGGCTGTGGGCGTGCTGGTCGGCGCCGCTGTCAGCGCCAGGCTGCGCGGCGAGTTCCGGCTGGAGTCGTTCCGCAGCCCCGGCGAAGTCGGCTCGCACACCGCCGGCGCCATGCTGATGGGGTTTGGCGGCGTCACCGCGCTGGGCTGCTCGATCGGCAATGGCGTGACCGGGATGGCGATGCTGTCCAGTGGCGCGCTGCTGGCCACCGCCGGCATCGTGGCCGGGGCCTGGGTGGTGCTGCGCTGGCGGCAACGCGGCCAGCTGGTGGCGAGGCCGGCCGCCGGCGCCTTGCGCGCGGGCTGAGACTAGGCCCGTGCCCGATCGCGCACCAACGTGACAGGCTGCGTCGCGGCGCGGGCGCGCAACTGCCCGCAGCCGGCATCGACGTCCTGCCCGGCCGACTGCCGCAGCTTGGTCAGCACGCCGCGCCGGTGCAGGCTGCGGGCGATGGCGGCGGCGCGTTCCCAGGAGGGCCGCCGAAAGTCCAGCCCTTCGACCGTGTTGTACGGGATCATGTTCAGCACCGCGTACTTGCCGGCCAGCAGCCGCACGATGCCATCGAGCTCGTCGTCGCCGTCGTTGATGCCGTCCAGCAAGGTCCACTGGTACTGCACCGGGTAGCCGGTGGCGCGGGCATAGCGCTCGCCCTGTGCGACGAGTTCATCCGGCGTGATGCGCGGCGCGCGCGGCAGCAATTGCTCGCGCAGGCCGGCCCGGGTGGTGTGCAGTGAAAGCGCCAGCGCCGGTTTCACGCGGCCAAGCGGCAAGCGCTCGAACACCCGCGGGTCGCCGACGGTGGAAAACACCAGGTTCTTGTGGCCGATGTTGCCGGCCGTGCCGAGCAGATCGATCGCGTCCAGCACGTTGTCCAGGTTGTGGGCCGGCTCGCCCATGCCCATGAACACGACCTTTCTGACCGGGCGGCGGGCACGGGCCAGGGCCACCTGCGCCACCATCTCGGCGCTGCCCAGCTGGCGCACCAGGCCGCCGCGGCCGGTCATGCAGAACACGCAACCGACGGCGCAGCCGACCTGCGAGGAGATGCACAAGCCGTCGCGCGGCAGCAGCACGCTCTCGACGGCTTGCCCGTCGGCCAATTCCACCAGCAGCCGCTCGGAGCCGTCCGCTCCCGGGTGGGCCGACTGCAGCCGTGCCAGGCCCTGCAGTTCGGCCTGCAGCGCGGGCAAGGCTTGCAGCAGCGCCGCCGGCAGGAAATCCTGCAGCCGGCGCCGTCCGCTGTCTTGCGGCAGGGCCTGTGCCCACAGGCGCAGCACCCGCTGCTCGTGGGTGGGGCCGGCGCCGGCGGCGCGCAAGCGTTGCTTGAGGGTTTCGATCTGCATGGGATGACCGCGATTATCCGGGCCGCGGGCAGGGCGCCGACCGGTCTACCCGCGCGCTCCGGACCGGAACAGGCGGTTGTATTCGAATGGACGCACCACCGTCGCCCTGATCTTCGCGGCGTCCGGGTGGGCCGGGTTGACCAGTGCCGCATGTTCCTCCGGCACGATCACCGAGGGCACCAGCAGGATGGCGCTGTCGCCAGCGCGCAGCCAGGCCGAGCCGGCCTGCGCGCTGGTGGCGCCGGCGGGAACCGCGTTCCAGCTGGGCGGCAAGGCCGCGGCATCGAACTCCTTGCGGCCTTGCCAAACCCGCGGCGGCAGCTCCAGCCGCACCAGGTAGCGGTTCAGGGGCAGGCCGCCGTCATCGATGTGCGCCGCCGTCTCCAGCACCGCCATGGCGATGGTGGGGGCCGTGTACAGCACCGCCTGGCCAGCCTCGTTCCAGCGTCCCGGATGGCGGGCGGCGGCGCCACCGCCGAGGTCGTCCGCCTGGTACTGCCTGGTCTCGGTGGCGATCCGCCAGAGGATCATTGATAGGCGCCGCTTTCGATCGCACCGAGCACCTTGAGCACGACGTCCAGGCCGGTCGGCGTGTCGACCAGCTCGGACGGCTTGCGCCCGCCCAAGGCCGGCTGCGGCACGTCCAGCCACTTGCCCAGCCACCTGGCCGCGTCGAAGTCCCCGGCGCCGTCGGCGGTGGAATTGGCCACGATCTCCTGCGCCTTGGCAATCAGGCGCGCCATCCCGATGGCGGCCTGGCCGCCGCTGCCGGAGATCACTTCACCGGTCGCCACCTTCTTCTCGGCGGTGGCCTTGGGCACGCCCAGCATGTCGAAGACGTGCATCTGCGGCAGGTCCAGGCGCCTGGACACGTCCTTCAGGAAGCGGCCCTCGACGCCGCGCCGCTCCAGGTCGACGAGCTCGAAGGGGGTGGCTTGGGCCACCAGCACCACGAAGGCGTCCAGGTCCTGGTAGGGTTCGTGCGGCGCTGCCGGCATCGCCCGCAGGCGGGACCGGGGCGTGGCCAGGGCTTTGGCCGTGCGCCTGGGCGGCTGCTGGAGGGAGTCGGTCGCTGCCATGGAAGCTCCGGTGCATTGCCTCGATATAGACTCATTGTAGCCTCGATCGAGGCTGAGAAGTCAATGCCCGCCAAGGCATCAGGGCTGGCTTGGCGGGAACCGGTACGAGGCCATGGCGACCTGCATGACATGGTCGACGAACACCTGTTCGCCGACGTCGGCCCCGGCCGCGCCGGCCACCACCATCAATGGCAGCAGGTGGTCTTCACGCGGATGGGCCAGGCGCGCGGCGGGCGCGGCTTCCCAGTCGACCAGCAGGCGGTCGCGCTCGGCCGGATCCGGCTTGCTGACGGCGGCGTGCAGGTAGCGCTCGAAGGCGTCGGCCACCGGCGTCGAGTTGGCGCGGCCGAAACCGGACATGTTGTGGTACGTGAGGCCGCTGCCCAGGATCAGGACGCCTTCGTCGCGCAGCGGCGCGAGGGCCTGGCCAGCCCGGATGTGCTCGGCTGGGTCGTAATCGCTCTTGAGCGACAGCAGCACGACCGGCACGTCCGCATCGGGGTACATCAGGCTCATGGGCACGAAGGTGCCGTGGTCGTAGCCGCGGTCCGGATCCTCTGCGCTGGCGATGCCCGCGCCGGCCAGCAGCTCGCGCACCCGTCCGGCCAGTTCCGGCGAGCCCGACGCCGGGTACTGCAGGTGGTAGGTGTGCTCGGGAAACCCGGAGTAGTCGTAATCCATCGGCGGCCGCTGGGCGGTCGAGACCGAGAATTGCGGCGCTTCCCAGTGTCCGGTGATGACCAGAACGGCCTTCGGCTTGGCGGGCAGCCGGGTCGGCAAGGCCGCGATCTCGCGGGCGGTCTTGGCGAACATCTGCTTCATGCCGTCGACCCAGGGCCAGGGCCCGCCGCCATGGGAGAGGAAGAGCACCGGAAAGCGGGCGGGATGGGTGTCTGTGGTGTTCATGCTGGCGAATGGTTGGCGCGGTTGATGGCCCCGGTGATGCTCCATCGGGAACCCCTCCAGGCTGCGTCACGCATCCGCAGGGTGACCGACAGCTTTGGCCTGCGAGTTTAAGCGGCGCACCTTGCAGGCTTTCGTGACCAGCGGTTCACGGCCGACAACAAGGACGGGACGCACGCCGTCACTGCCATCCAGGTCGCAAACCAGCCAGCCCGCGAGCAGGCTGTCGCAGCGGTCATCGGGGCAGTAGACTTGCCGACGGAGCTCATCTTGTGGACCAGTCTGCCGCCAACCGCTATCGAGGCGACTTCGTCGCCTGGACCGGCGTGTGCGGCTTCATCGGCGAGGGCGGTGGCGGCGCTCCGATTTTTCCGCATTCGCACTACGCGATCCAGCTGGTGATCGGTGCGCCGCCAGGGCTGCGCGTGCAGTTCGGTCGCCACGGAGAATGGCAGTCCTGTGCGGCGGCGCTGGTTCCCTCGCGAGCCACCCACAGCATCGACGTGAGCGGGTGCGACATGAGCGTCGTCCTTTTCATCGAGCCTGAAACCCCTGAAGGCAAGGCGCTGGCCGCCCGGCTGCAGGGCCGGCTCGAGCTCCTCGAGCCGGAAGCGGTGGCGGTCGGCGTCAAGCGCCTCGAGCGGGCTTGGCGCGTCGAGAGCAGCTACGACGCGGTCAAGGCCGCCTGCATGCAGCTCGTGCAGGACGTCTCCCGAACTGCACCTCGCGCCCCCTCCGATCCGCGCGTGCTGGCCGCAGTGGAGTACATCCGCCAGCGAGTCGACCAGGCCGTGACGCTGTCCGAGGTCGCAAAGGCGGCCAGTCTGTCTCCCGGTCGTTTCCGGCACCTCTTCGTGGAAGAAACCGGCATGCCTTTGAAGACCTACCTCTTATGGCGTCGGCTGCTGCACGTCTGGACGCTCCTGATGCGAGGGGAGACGCTCTCGACGGCAGCCCACGCCGCCGGATTCGCGGACTCCGCACACCTTTCCAGGACCGCGCGGACCATGTTCGGCCTGCCGCCGTCCGCCTTGCAGGTGACCGGGCCCCTCAGCGCCCGGCTTCGCAGCCCGCAACATCACCGGGGCTGAATCACCGGGCCGGCGAGCGTGCCAAGGAAGGCGGCAAGGTCCTGGATGTCGGCGGCCGACAGCCGGATGGCCTGGCGCTCGGCGTGCCTGTCCCCGGGTCGGGCCGGTTCGCTGTGGCCAATCGCCGCCTGGGCAGAGGTGGCGTGGTGGCAGGCTCACTGCTTCCCCGACGGGCTGTCAGGCCGAGCGGCGTCGAGCATTTGCTGCAGGTCTTTCGGCACGGGCAGGCGCTGGAACCCGCTGACGTCGGTACCCCCGGTGTTGCCTTCTGGCACGAGCCCGGCAGCCGTGAAGATGAAAGCCGCCACCAATCGCCAGACCTGGCCGCCGGCCTGGCCGTGCAGGCGGTTGCGCCAGGCGAACCGGAACATGCGCCAGTGGACGCGGACATGTTCACCGGTGGTGGCTTGTCCCAGCACATGGGCCCGCTCAAGGTGTCGCAAGGCGGTGCGGAACTCGCCGTGCGCCTCTGCGGCGGCTGCGGCGGCGAGTTCTGCTTGAACGCTGGGTTTGATGCGAACTGCGAAGGTGGTCACGAAGTGCTCCGGGTTGTCCAATGCACTGAATTCTTCGCTTTCGCAGCGCTTTGGGCTTGAACGCAGAGGCTGTTCTTGTGGCCCATTTGTTCAAGTCAAACTTCGGCTGGCTGCGGGGATGCAGCCCCACGCCCGCGGGTGCCGACAACTGGTGACGGGGAAGTGTCTGACTACGCCACCTGTGCCCAGCGGTTCCCCGTGCCAGGGCGTCCACGGGTGCCAGACGGAGCATTTCAGCGAGAATTGGAGCGGACCGTCGCCGAGCCGGCGTCACATGAAGGAGTCCTCATGCCCGGCGCGTACGCCCATCTCTCCGTTGTTAATGACGCCCAGAAGCTCGCCGAGGCGGCAGGACTGCGCGAGGAAACGCTGGTCAGCCTGGGGCTCCATCTCGAGTTCCTGGAACTGGGCTCGGTCAGCCCCGACTATCCCTACTTGTCGCTGCGTGGCGACCAGAAGCGATGGGCGGACGCGATGCATTACACGCGGAACGCCACGCTGCTGCGCGCCGGCGTCGCAGCAGTCAGCACCTTGCCACCGGAGCTGAGGGAGAAAGCGACCGCCTGGCTCCTCGGCTTCGCAGCCCACATGACCACGGACATGACGATTCACCCGGTCGTGGAAATGCGAGTGGGCCCCTACGCCGAGAACCAGGGCGAGCACCGGCGCTGCGAGATGCATCAGGACGCCTTCATCTTCCCGCGTGTCATGAACGTGGGGGATACCGGCCTGTCCGAGCACTTGGCGACTGGAATCGCGACCTGCCATGCCGAGGGTGACGAAGACGTGTTCGACCCCGCCGTCGAGAAGGTCTGGCTCGCCATGCTGCATGCAGCGTACCCGGGCGAGCTGGCGCAGGGGCAACCGCTTCCAAGCAACTGGCATTGCGGATTTCGCGACATTCTGTCGACCATGGCTGGTGTCAACCACCTGTTCCCCTTCGCCCGCCACGCCAGTGCCCACCTGAACCTCGCCTACCCGTCGGCCCAAGACGTCGACCCGAGCTTCATCCGTCAGTTGCGCACCCCTGAGGGGCCGCTTGACTATGAGGCGATTTACGAACGTGCCCGGACCAACGTCCTGACGGTGTGGAAGGTGCTGGACGGGGCGCTGGTAACCGGCCGCTCTGAGGCCTTGGACCGTCTTGAGGACTGGAACCTGGACACCGGCCGCACCGTGCAGACGGGTCGGCTCGTTTTCTGGAAGGAGGTGGTATGACCCGCTTTTTCAATGTATTTCTCGCCCTCAGCGTAGTCCTGTTGGCGAGCTGTGCGACGCAGCCGAACGAGCGGGACATGAATCACTTGGCCTCGGCATTGACCAAGGTGTCGGCCGCCGTGGACGTGACGGTTCGATACCGCACGCCGGCGGAGACTTCGTCGCAAAGCGAGCTGCTGCTTGCGGCGACCGGCCACAACACGCAGCTGATGAAACCGTTCGAAGGTATGACGGTGCGCGTCCTCCGTAGTGGCCGCGACTCCGCGGTGCTGGTGTGCCAGCCCCGGGGCAGGGCACTTCTCGAAGACGCGGGCTGTACTGCAAGGCTCGATGTACACCGTTGGAGCGCCGCTGGCAGCGACCGGTGCGAATTCACGCTGGATGTGAAAAACGTGTGCGCGCGATAGCGCTTGAGGAATTTGCATGCCGAAAAACATCATCATCTTTTCTGACGGCACTGGCCAGCAGGGCGGGCTGAAGCCCGACCAGAATCTGAGCAACATCTACAAGCTGTTCCGCGCGGCGCGGACCGGCCCGGACAGCCCCGTTGACCCGAAACACCAGATTGCCTACTACGATGCCGGGCTCGGGACTGAGCCCGACCAAGGGAGCATCCCGTTGCGCACGGTACAGGCGTTCCGCAGGATGTGGAGCGGTGCGACCGGCACCGGCATCAGCCGGAACATCGCCGACTGCTACCAAGCCATCCTGAAGCACTACGAGCCGGGGGACCGCGTGTTCCTTTTCGGCTTCAGCCGCGGCGCGTACACGGCAAGATGTGTCGGGGGAGTGATGTCGCTCTGCGGGGTCCCGACGCACGACGCCGACGGCGGACCGCTGCCGCGGTACGGCAATGCCCTGCGCAAAATTTCCGATGAGGCTGTTCAGCAGGTGTACGAGCATGGTTCTGGCAGCCACAACCCGGAGCACAAGCTGCAGCGGCAAGAAAAGGGGCGGCGATTCCGGGCCAAGTACGGCAGCAACAACACGGAGGGGCTGGCCAATGAGGTGCCGTACTTTATTGGCGTATTCGATACGGTGGCAGCTCTGGGTGCTCCGGGCATCCGGCGTTTGTTGATGGCACTCGTCTTGGTGACGTTTGTCGCTGGCTTAACTGCTCTGGTGGCTGGCGTCCTGGCGCTGTCGCCCTGGGTCGCTTTCTGGCCCGCGTACGCAGCGCTTGGTGCGCTCATCGGCCTCAGCATGGGCGTCAGTTACGTACGGTCTAACCTGAAGACCATCTGCGACTACCCCACTGAAGGGAAGTCCGACTGGCACTTCGCCCCACCGCGCTTTCAGATTTACGACGAGTCGCTGAACACCCGCGTGCGCTACGCACGCCACGCGCTCGCGATTGACGAGAGCCGGAAAGACTTCGACCGGGTGGTTTGGGCCATTCCTGGCGAACGGCCTGACCGTACCGGGGAGCCTGAATGGCTGCAGCAGCTCTGGTTCGCGGGCAATCATTCGAATATCGGTGGCAGCTACGCCGAGGACGAGTCTCGACTGTCTGACATTTCGCTGCAATGGATGCTGGAGCAGGCCACCACCTTGCCGCACCCCTTGCAGGTCGACCGCAGCAAGCTGAGCCTGTTTCCAGACCCTGCCGGCATGCAGCACGACGAAATCGAGAGCATGCGGGACTCGTACCCCTGGTGGGTGCCGAAGGCATGGCGGCATACCTGGGTTGAGAAACCACGCAAGG
Source organism: Ramlibacter sp. (assembly GCF_028292805.1). Lineage (GTDB taxonomy): Bacteria > Pseudomonadota > Gammaproteobacteria > Burkholderiales > Burkholderiaceae_C > Ramlibacter. The sequence continues at coordinate 21,757 of NZ_JAQGLS010000126.1, forward strand.
TTCCCGCCGGGGCTATCTTGCACCCCACTGTGGCGGAGCGCGTTGCGTTAAGTGGTGGCGTGCTGCGCTATGGCCGGCGCACCGCTTACCGTCCGACGAATCTGTCGAGCCACGGCCAAGTGGCGCAGTTTTACGGTCCCGACACACAGCACGTTGCCACTAACGAGCGGGGTGACAGCCAGCGACCACCAGGTACCGTCTAAGCGCGCGAACGGCTTGAGCTCCGGAGACTCACTTGGGTTGCGTTCCGCGGAGCGCCAAGGAGATGGAACCCTGTGGGTGGCACTGCAGTTGCGCACCGTGTCAACGGCAGCGGCAACCGCCGGTGGGCGCTAAGTCGTTGAGCCGGACCTCGGGGCGGGCCCTAATCATGAGAAAGCCAATCCGGATGCCGCGCTGACCCCACGAGCCCCAGTTTCTGCACTTGAGTTGACATAATACGCAGAGCAAGACCGGCATCTTGCAGCAGGGTAGGGGCAGCCTGCACCGGCTCTGTGAACGATGCTCCCAAAAGCATAGCAACCGCCAGCAGGATGGAAAGCGACGACGCCCCGCCCTGGCGCTTGAGACGGTCCGCTATGCGTCGCCAAAGGTCCGCCGTGTCGTCGTTCGCGGCCCGCATGGACTGGAGGCGCACGGCTACGTCTTCCGGGTCATC
>NZ_JAQGLS010000130.1 GCF_028292805.1 Ramlibacter sp.
TCACGGTGCTGCTCGGCCGCAACGGCGTGGGCAAGACGACATTGCTGAAATCGCTGATGGGACTGGTGCCGATTCGCACGGGTAGCATCGAGTTCGAAGGCACGGCCATCCAGTCGACCACGCCGTACCAGCGTGCGCGCGCCGGCATCGGCTTCGTGCCGCAGGGCCGCGAGATCTTCGCCCGGCTGACGGTGGAGGAGAACCTGCGCATGGGGCTGGCCTACAAGCCGGCGGGCACGCCCATCCCGCCTGGGTTGTTCGAACTGTTCCCGGTCCTCGAGCAGATGCTGGGGCGCCGCGGCGGCGACCTCTCGGGTGGGCAGCAGCAGCAGCTTGCGATCGCACGGGCGCTGGCCGCGCAGCCGAGGCTGCTGATCCTTGACGAGCCGACGGAAGGCATCCAGCCCAGCATCATCAAGGACATCGGCCGCGTGATCCGCATGCTGGCCGCCCGCGGCGACATGGCGATCCTGCTGGTGGAGCAGTACTACGACTTCGCCCGGGAGCTGGCCGACGACTACGTGGTGATGGAGCGCGGAGAAGTGCTGGCGCGCGGCCTGGGCAAGGACATGGAAGCGCACGGCGTGCGCAAGCTGGTGGCGATCTAGGCCCAACCGTAGGCTAGTGCCTACCGCAGCTGCTGCCCCCGCGCCTACTGCGGCTCAGGGCGCTGCCGTTCATGGTCCAAGCCGGGTGGGCCTTAAGCTGGACCCAATTCAAAAGGAGATCCACATGCCCGTCATCCTCTGGCTTCTCGGCGTTCCCATCACCCTGATCCTGCTGTTCATGCTGATTTTCTGAACGGCCGCATCCATCCGGCACGCTGCACCGTGCCGCACGCACCGCGCGGGTCTCGCAAGAGGCCTGCGCGGTTGCGCTTTCAGGGCTTGCGCCTGACCTGCTCGAGCTGCTCCAGGTTGCGCCCCGCAATGTCGCCGCGGTCGCCTGCTTGGACCTCGCCCGCCGTGGCCGGCTCGTCTTCCTCCCGGCCCTGGTTGGCGTAGGGCTGCCGCCCGGCGCCGCCGTCCCAGGTCACTTCGCTCTTGGTGCCGTGCCGCGCCTGCCCGTCTCCGGCGGCTTCGCCGGGGCCCGGGATCTTGTTGCTGTCTGCCATGCGTGGTCCTCGTGTGCACTTGAATCGACCTGCCCAAGGTGAGCCCTTGCGGCAGGTCGCGGTGTAGGACGCCGTCCCGGCCAAACCGGGGATGCGGCCGGATGATGCTTAGCGGGAAGGGACCAGGACCACCGGGTCGGCGGTCTGCGGCTGGATGGTGACCGAGCTCTGGCCGGCCGGCAGCACGACGGTTTCCACTTCGCGGATCACGCCGCCGCCGGCGACGCTGCCGTCGGCGCTGCCCATGCCCATCACGCGGGCCTGGCAGGCGGCTTTCTCTTCACCGGTGGTGAACACTTCGCAGCGCGACATGGCGTTGGATTCCAGGCGGGCGCCGGACTCGAGCAAACCGCGCTTCTTGTCGGCTTGGGCATTGCGCGCTTCGGTCAGGCAGGTGTCCCGGTCCTGCTGGGTGCGGCCGGTCATGCAGGCGTTCACTTCCTGCTGGTAGCTGCCGGAGGCGTCGATGCCGGTGGTGCCCGTCGCGACCTGTGCGGTGGCGGCCGTGACCGCCAGCAAGGCGGACACGCCAAAGGAGATGAGGCTCTTGCGGGAGCGGGTGTCCTTGACGTTCATGGGGTACTCCTGTGCGGATTGCGTTGACTTGCATGCAGTGTGGATCGCAAGCCGCCAGCGCGCTGCCGGAGAGGGGCGTGTGCGCACCCCGCGCTCGGCCCATGGTCGGGTAGGACGCGGCCTTGCCTGCTGGGTGAAGGCCTAGGCGATCCAGCCGCGTGGTTCGCTGGGCGGCAGGTCCCACAGCAGCGGTCGCCAGGCGCGCCGGATCGCCTTGGCCAGCTGCAGCGCCGGCTCCACCAGCGGCGCCAGCACCCGCACCACCAGCACCCGCGGTCCGGGGGCGGTGGCGCCGGCGGTCGCGGCCAGCGGATGGGCGTCGATGACGGCGCGGGCGCTGTCCAGAAGGGCCTCGCGCCGCGGCCGTGCCAGGTCGCTGCCGGCCACGAAGAAGACAGTGGCCATGCAGCGGTGACCGGCCAGACCCAGCGGGCCGTCCAGCAGCCGGTGGTCGTCCGCCGCGATGCGGCCGCGCTCGAGCCAGGCGCCTTGCAGTTCCAGGTGCTGCAGCAGGCTGCCGCGCGCGAACGGCAGCTGCGCCTGTGGCAGGCCCAAAGCCGAAATGTCCCACCCGAGCAGTTCGGCGCCGGGGGCCAGCTGCATGTGCAGCCGGTTTTCCGCCATGCAGCCGCTGTAGTACAGCGCTTCCAGCGGCAGCCATTCGAGCCGCGCGCCGGCGGCCAGCCGCACCGCCACCGTTTGCACGGCAGCGGCGCCGTCGCTGCGGTAGAAGCGGGACGCGCCGGGCGTGGTCACCAGGCCATGGCTGCCGGCAGCGCCACTGACGGTGACCTCCAGCGTGTCGCCACCCACCAGCCCGCCGGGCGGATGCACCAGCACGTTGTGGCAGACGCTGGCGCCCTCGGGCCACAGGCTTTGCAGGATGCGCAGCGGCCCGTCGTGGGCGAAGCGGGCGACGCTGCGGCCGCCCTCCAGCGCATAGTCCAGCCGCAGGCTGGCGTGCCAGGCCATGCTCAGGTGGTCTGGGAACCGCGGTGCGCCCAGCCGGTGGTGTGCTTTTCAATGGCGCTGAACAACTCGTACATCGCCATCGCCATCACGCTGATCGCCACCAGGCCGGCGAAGGCCAGCGACATGCGCTGCTGGCTGCCCGCCGTCTGAATCAGGTTGCCGATGCCGGAGTCGCCCGCCGTCATCTCGGCCAGCACGGTGCCGACGAAGGCCAGCGTGATCGCCACCTTGAGCGAGCCGTAGAAGTAGGGCATCGAGCGCGGCAGGCCGACCTTGACCAGCACGTCCCAGCGCTTGGCGCCCAGCACCCGCAGCACGTCTTCCAGCTCCGGCTCCAGCGTCGCCAGCCCGGTCGAGATGTTCACCATGATCGGGAAGAACGAGATCAGGAACGCGGTGAGGATGCCCGGGCCGACCCCGATGCCGAACCAGACCACCAGGATCGGCACGATCGCCGCCTTGGGCACGGCGTTGAAGCCGACCATCAGCGGATACACCGCGGCATAGGCGACGCGCGAGGAGCCGATCAGGAACCCGAGCAGCACGCCCACCACGATCGCCAGGCCGAAGCCGACCATCGTGACCCAGAAGGTTTCCCAGGCGGCCTTGAGCAGCGGCTCCTTGTACTCGGCGAACTGCTGCGCGATCTGCCAGGGGCTGGGAAAGAGGAATTCTGGGATGGCCAAGCCGACCACCACGACCTGCCAGAAGATCACCAGCGCGATCGCCAGCAGCACCGGCGCCCAGCGCTCGAAATGACGGTTCGGTTTCATGCCGGAGCCTGCGTGGTCTTGCGGATCGCGCCGATGTGGCTGCGCAGTTCCAGCACGATGTCGGTGAACTCCTTGCTGTAGGTGATCTCCAGCTCGCGCGGACGCGGCAGGTCGATCTCGCGCCGGACCACGAACCGGCCCGGGCTCTTGCTCATCACATACACCGTGTCGGCCAGAAAGGCGGACTCGCGCAGATCGTGGGTGACCAGGATCACGTTGAATTTCTGCTCCATCCACAGGTCGCGCAGGATGCACCACAGCTCCTCGCGCGTGAAGGCGTCCAGCGCGCCGAACGGCTCGTCCAGCAGCAGCATTTTGGGCTGGTGGATCAGCGCGCGGCAGATGCTGGCGCGCTGCTGCATGCCCCCCGACAGCTGCCACGGGAACTTGTCCTCGTAGCCGGCCAGGCCGACCTTTTGCAGCAGCTGGCGCGCCCGCTCCTCGTACTCCTTGCGTTTGGCCTTGAAGTTGCTGCGGTACGGCTCGACGATCTCCAGCGGCAGCAGCACGTTGTCGACCGTCGTGCGCCAGGGCAGCAGCGACGGCGCCTGGAACGCCATGCCGGAGATCTTCAGTGGCCCGGTGACGGGCTGCCGGTCGATCAGGATGCGGCCGCGCGAGGGCATGCGCAGCCCGGTCGCCAGCTTGATGAAGGTGTACTTGCCGCAACCCGAAGGCCCGACGATGGCGATGAACTCGCCCTCGTTCACCTGCAGGTCGATCGCCTCGACGGCGAACTGCCCGGCCGCGAACAGCTCGTCGTTGTAGGCCAGCCAGACGTCGCGGAACTCGATGAAGGAACCCGTGCCCGCGCGCTCCCCCACTGCGTGCGGGTCGCTGCCCCCCGAGGGGGCTTTCGTGCCTTGGGGCGGCCCGGCGGCATTGAAGGCTTGCGTCCCCATCACTTCTTGGCGGCGGGCAGCACGTTCAGTTCGGCCTTGGTCGGCAGGAAGCTGCCGTTCCACACCGCGTTGGCATTGACGCGCGTCTTGGTGGCGAAGGCGTCGGACACCTGCGAGGCCATCAGCGACATGCGGCCCGGGTTGACCTGGCCGAAGCCGTCGGCGCGGGCGTCGGGGCTGGCGATCACCGCGTCGATGGCCATGCGCAGGCGGCGCTTTTCCAGGTCGGTGTTGATGATGCCGTCGCGCGCCTTGACGAACTCGATGGAGGCATCGGGGTTGGCCATCACTTCGCGGGCGCCCCTGGTGAAGGCCGCCAGGAACGCCTTCACGGCCGCCGGGTTGTCCTTGACCAGCTTGGGCGAGGCGATGATCACGTTGCCATACAGCTTCACGCCGTTGTCGGCGTAAGGCAGCGTCACCACGTCGGCCAGCTTGACGCCGCGCGCTTCCAGGTTCAGCAGCGAGGTGAACGAAAAGCCGGTGATGGCGTCGATGTCGCCGCGCGCCAGCATGGTCTCGCGCAGCGGCGGATCCATCGAGACCCAGGTCACGTTGCTGATGTTGTTGGCCTTCTGGAAGATCGGAAAGCCGCGGCGGCCGGCGTCGAACACCGGAGCGCCCAGAATCTTGCCGGCCAGGTCGGCCGCCGTCTTGAAGCCCGACTTCTTCAGCGCCCGCACGGCCGAAGGCGTGTTGTTGTAGACCATCATCACGGCCACCGGCTTGTTCGGCGCGTCCGGGTTGTTGGCGTGGAACTCCATCAGCGCCGCCAGGTCGGCAAAGCCCATGTCGTAGGTGCCGGTGGCCACGCGTTGCACGGCGGCGCCCGAGCCGGTCCCGGCGTCCACGCTCACGTCCAGGCCGGCCGCCTTGAAGTAGCCCTTGGCCACCGGCTGCAGGAACAGCGCGGCCGGGCCTTCGAACCGCCAGTCGAGCAGGAACTTGATGGGGGTGGCGGTCTGGGCCTGGGCGCCAAAGCTGGCGGCCAGGGCCAGGGCGGAGACGGTCGACAGGAAAACCCTTTTGTGCATGGATGGCTCCGAAGTGCGGGAAACAGGAAACGATGGATGTGGAAGCAAGAACGGTGCCGCCGCGCGCGCGACGGCCTCAGGCCCGTATTGTCAGGGGAGCGGGCCCGGTTCAGCCGCGGCTAACCCGTGAAAAAGTCGAGCTGCGGTAGGGGTTGTCCGACGTACCGACGCGCTAGACCCGCACCCCCAGGCTGAACGCGCGACTACGCCCGGGGGCCCGGCTTGATCCCATAGTTCACACACCGGCCCAGCAAAGGGCGGGTGGTCCAGGTCCCCGCAAAGGCCCGGGGCTCACTATCAACAACACGCCGTTCGCGGCACAAGGAGTGCGACATGGGTTTGATTATTTGGTTGATCGTTGGTGGCATCGTCGGCTGGCTGGCCAGCCTGGTCATGAAGACGGACGGCCAGCAGGGCATGCTGCTGAACGTGGTCGTGGGTATCGTCGGCGCCTTCTTGGGCGGCTGGCTGATCTCTCCGCTGGTGGGCGTGGGCACCATCAATGACGGCATCAGCATCGGCTCGGTGGTCGTGTCGCTGGTCGGCGCCATCATCCTGCTGGCCATCGTGAACCTGTTCCGCCGCGGCCGCGTCCGCTAAGTCATTCACTCCGAAATCGCGGCGCGATTCGGA
>NZ_JAQGLS010000133.1 GCF_028292805.1 Ramlibacter sp.
CTGCAATGCTGTACCCGCTGGTGCGCCAGTCGTGCGTCGCGCGCGGCGGCAAGGTCCGGCAGCCAGGCTGCTCGCGAGTCAGGAGCCGCGGTAGGTCGAATAGCTCCACGGGCTCACCAGCAGTGGCACGTGGTAGTGCTGCGAGACGTCGGCGATGCCGAAGTCGAGCGCGACGCGATCGAGAAAGGGCGGCTCGGGCAGCTGCACGCCGCGGCCGCGAAAGTACGCGGCCACATCGAACACCAGCCGATAGGTGCCCGCCTTCAGTTCCGCGCTGTCGAACAGCGGCCCCTGCGGATTGCGTCCGTCGGCATCGAGCACCAGCCGCCGCACCAGCAGCGGCTCGCCGGCGCCCGTGGCGTACAGCGCCACTGCCATGCCGGCAGCCGGCGTGCCGTGCATGGTGTCGAGGACGTGCGTGCTGAGACCCATGGCGTGCTCCGAAGATTGTGCACGCGAGTGTATACAGTTTGACGCACCGCGGCTATCATCCGGCCATGGAGCCGTCCACCACCAACACGGACGTCATCGTCGGGTCGCTGACCCGCGCGATCGTCGAGCACAGGCTGCAGCCCGGCACCAAGTTGGCCGAGCAGAAGCTGGCCAACCACTTCGGCGTGTCGCGCACGCTGGTGCGGCAGGCGCTGTTCCAGCTGGCGCAGAACCGGCTGGTGACGCTGGAGCCGGCGCGCGGCGCCTTCGTCGCCGTCCCCACCGTGGAAGAGGCCCGGCAGGTGTTCCAGGTGCGGCGCATCCTGGAGGCCGAAATGACGCGCGAGTTCGTGCGCAACGTCACTCCAGCCAAGCTGAAGGCGCTGCGCGAACACATGGCGCAGGAGCAGGCGGCGCTGGACAAGCGCGACACCCGCCGGGTCGAGCTGCTGGGCGATTTCCACGTGCGCATGGCGCAGCTTTCGGGCAACGCGGTGCTGGCCCAGATCCTGCGCGACCTGGTTTCCCGCAGCTCGCTGATTTCCCTGATGTACCAGCGCGACGGCGCGGCCGTCCATTCGCAGCAAGAGCACGTGGAGCTGGTCAAGGCACTGGCGGCGCGCGACGCCGATCGCGCCGTGCGCCTGATGCAGGAGCACCTGCTGCACGTGCAGGAAAGCCTGGCCTTCGACCGCCACATCCCCAGCCACGACATCGCCCTGGCACTGGCATGAACGAGAGCCCGCACCCATGATCTACGACAGCACCGCGCCCTACCCGCGCGACCTGGCCGGCTACGGCCGCAACCCGCCGCACGCACGCTGGCCGGGCAATGCCCGCATCGCCGTGCAGTTCGTGCTGAACTACGAAGAAGGCGGCGAGAACAGCGTGCTGCACGGCGACGCCGGCTCGGAGCAGTTTCTGTCCGAGATGTTCAACCCGCCGGCTTTTCCCGAGCGGCACCTGAGCATGGAAGGCATCTACGAATACGGCTCGCGCGCGGGCGTGTGGCGGCTGCTGCGCGAGTTCGAGCGGCGCGGCCTGCCGCTGACGGTGTTCGGCGTCGCCATGGCGCTGGAACGCCATCCGGAACTGGCGCGGGCCTTCGTCGAGCTGGGGCACGAGATCGCCTGCCACGGCCTGCGCTGGATCCACTACCAGCACGTGGACGAAGCAACCGAGCGCGAGCACATGCGCGTCGCCCTGAACAACATCGAGAACCTCACCGGCGCCCGCCCCCTGGGCTGGTACACCGGCCGCGACAGCCCCAACACGCGCCGGCTGGTGGCCGACGACGCCCGCCTGGCCTACGACAGCGACTACTACGGCGACGACCTGCCGTTCTGGATGAAGGTGCGCAAGAGCGACGGCAGCGTGGTGCCGCACCTGGTGGTGCCATACACGCTGGACTGCAACGACATGCGGTTCGCGCTGCCGCAAGGCTTCTCGCATGCCGAGCCGTTCTTCCAGTACCTGCGCGACAGCTTCGACGTGCTGTACGCTGAAGGCGGCGAGGCGCCAAAAATGCTCAGCATCGGCATGCATTGCCGGCTGCTGGGACGGCCAGGCCGCATCATCGCGCTGCAGCGCTTCCTCGACCACATCGAAAAGCACGACCGCGTCTGGATCTGCCGACGCATCGACATCGCGCGCCACTGGCAACAGGCGCACCCTTACCCCGGAACATGACATGGCCCTCACCCTGGATCACTTGAACGCCGCCACGCTGCAGCAAGCCCTGCAACTGCTGGACGGCATCTACGAACACTCGCCCTGGATCGCCCAGGCAGCGCTGGAGCAGCGGCCGTTCCGCTCCGCCAGCCACCTGAAGCAGGCGCTGGCCGACGTGGTGCGCGCCGCCAGCGCCCAACAGCAGCTGGGCCTGATCCGCGCCCACCCGGAGCTGGCCGGCAAGGCGATGGTGGCCATGGCGCTGACCAGCGAGTCCACCAGCGAGCAAGGCAAGGCCGGCCTGACCGAATGCATGCCCGAGGAGTTGCGCCGCATCCAGCAGCTCAATGCCGACTACAACGCGAAGTTCGGCTTTCCCTTCATCCTCGCGGTGCGCGGCCCGCGCGGCACCGGGCTGGACCGCCAGCAGATCATCGACACCTTCGCGCGGCGGCTGGACAATCCGGCCGACTTCGAGCAGGCCGAGGCGCTGCGCAACATCCACCGCATCGCCGAACTGCGGCTGAACGATCGCCTGGGCACCGAACCGGCGCTGGGCAACCTGGTGTGGGACTGGCAGGAAAGCCTGGGCCGGCACAGCGATCCTGGCTACCAGGAGCGCGGCCAGCTGACGCTGACCTACCTGACCGATGCCCACCGGGCGGCGGCCGCGGAAATCGTCCAGGCCATGCGCGCGTGCGGCTTCGACGAAGTGGAGATCGATGCAGTGGGCAACGTGGTCGGGCGCTATCACCCGGCCCTCGCGCAAGGCAAGTACCTGCTGACCGGCTCGCACTACGACACCGTGCGCAACGGCGGCAAGTACGACGGCCGGCTGGGCTTTTTCACGCCCATGGCCTGCGTGCGCGAGCTGGCATCGGCCCGGCGGCGGCTGCCGTTCGGCATCGAGGTGGTGGCGTTTTCCGAGGAGGAAGGACAGCGCTACAAGGCCACCTTCCTCGGCTCGGGAGCGCTGATCGGCCAGTTCAATCACGCCTGGCTGGAGCAAAAGGATGCCGACGGCATCACCATGCGCGAAGCCATGCGCAACGCCGGCCTGCCGGCCTCGGTGGAAGCGATCGCCAGGCTGCAGCGCGATCCGGCCGACTACCTGGGCTTCGT
>NZ_JAQGLS010000199.1 GCF_028292805.1 Ramlibacter sp.
CCCGCATCACCCGCATCACCCGCATCACCCGCGGTTGCCGCGGCGGCCGGCGGTACGCCCAGCCGTGCGGTGACCCAGAAGGTGCTGCCCTGGCCGGCGACGCTGTCCACGCCGACCTCGCCGCCCATCAGGGCAGCGAGCTTGCGCGAGATCGCCAGGCCCAGGCCGGTGCCGCCGAACTTGCGCGTGGTCGACGCATCGGCCTGCTGGAAGCGCTGGAACAGCAGCCGCTGCTGCTCGGGGCTGATGCCGATGCCGCTGTCGCTGACGGCCAGCCGCAGCACCACGTGGTCGGCGTCGCGCGACTGCACGGCGGCATGGATGCCGATGCGGCCTTGCGTGGTGAACTTGATCGCGTTGCCGGTGAAGTTCATCAGCACCTGCGCCAGCCGCAAGGCATCGCCCACCAGCTGCGCCGGCACGTCGCCATCCACGGTCACGCGCAGCGCCAGGCCCTTGGCCCGCGCCTTGGCCGACAAGGTGCCTTCGATGCGCTCGAGCACGCAAGCCAGGGTGAAGACGGTGGTCTCCAGCTCCAGCGCGCCCGAGTCCACCCGGGCGAAGTCCAGGATGTCGTTGAGGATCCCCATCAGGTGCTCGCCGGCCGCATGCACCTTCCCCAGGTACGCGTGCTGCTGGTCGTCCAGCCGGGTCTGCAGCAGCAGGTCCGACAGGCCCAGAATGGCGTTCATCGGCGTGCGGATTTCGTGGCTCATGTTGGTCAGGAATTCGTCCTTGGCCCGGTTCGCCCCTTCCGCCGCCTCCTTGGCCGCCTGCAGCTCCCGGGTGCGGTTGCGCACCATCACCTCCAGGTGCTGCAGCTGCTGCCCGTTGCTCCGGGCCAGCGTCCACTTGGCGGTGAGCGTGCGGGCCAGCTGCGCGACCTCGATCATGTCGAACGGCTTGCGCACGATCAGCAACCGGTCCCGCACGTCCAGCCGCTGCAGCACCTCTTCCCACGGATGGTCGGAATAGGCGGTGCAGATCACCACCTGCAGCTGCGGGTCCACCCGCCAGAGGCGCTCGATGGTCTCCACGCCGTCCCAGCCGGGCGGCATCCGCATGTCGACGAAGGCCAGCGCATAAGGGCGGCCGGCCGCCAGCGCGGCCTCCACCATCCGCAGGCCTTCGCGGCCCTGGTAGGCCGAGTCGAGTTCGAAGCCTTCGTCCACTGGCGCGGCGGCCTCGCCGAACAGCTCGTTTTCGAACTGGTCCAGCTGCTCGGGCGCGCAGTGGGCGGTCAGCGTCTTGTGAAAGTCCTGGTGCATCGACGGCATGTCGTCGACGACGAGGATGCGTCGGTTCAATGTGGCGGGCATGGAGGCAAGGGTGTCGCCAGGCAGCGGCCGGGCGCGACAGGAGCGGCCTGCCGGTGATCCCGCGAGGGCGCGGGCGCGTCAACCGCTATCAGACCAGATCGCGGCCCCGCCGGAACGCTTCAGGGCAGGCGATTGGCCTAGCCGAAAAGACCTCAGTGTCCGCTGGCCGCCGCCGGCGCGGCGCCCAGCATGCGCTCGACGTAGCGGGCGATCAGGTCGATCTCGAGGTTGACGCTGCTGCCCGCGCGCAGCGTGTGCAGCGCGGTGTTCTGCACTGTGTGCGGGATCAGGTTGAGGCTCAGGGTGGCGCCGTCGGCGCCGTCGGCCACGCTGTTGACCGTCAGGCTGACGCCGTTGACGGTGACCGAGCCCTTGTACGCCAGGTACTTGGCCAGCCCTTGCGGGGCCAGGATGCGCAGCTCCCAGCTTTCGCCGACCGGCTCCAGCCGCAGCACCGTGCCGACGCCGTCGACATGGCCGGAGACCAGGTGGCCGCCCAGGCGGTCCTGCGGCCGCAGGGCCTTTTCCAGGTTGATGGGGCCGGCCTGCGCCAGGCCGGCGGTCCTGGCCAGTGACTCGGCGGAGATGTCGATGGAAAAGCGCGAGGCGCCGGGGTCGAGCGCGGTGACGGTCATGCAGGCGCCGTTCAGCGCGATGCTGTCGCCCAGGCCGACGTCGTCGAGGTAACCCGCGGGCGCTTCGATCGAAAGCCGCTTGCCGTGCTGCGTTGAGGAGCCGAGGTCGTCGATGGCCGCGATGCGGCCGACGCCCGTGATGATGCCGGTGAACATCAGGGTATTTTCGCCGAAAGCCAATCGTGCCCCGCCACCCGCGCCAGCACCCGCAGATCGGGCCCCACGCGCTGCACCTGGCCGAACTCCAGCGCCACGCCGTCGGCCAGCTGCGCCAGCGGGCCGATCTGCACCATGCCGCGGCCGGCGCCCAGCAGCTTCGGCGCGAAGTACAGCAGGAATTCGTCGACCAGTCCCTCCCGCACTAGCGAGCCGTTCAGCTTGTTGCCGGCCTCGACGTGCAGCTCGTTGATGCCGCGCTGGCCGAGATCGGCCAGCAGCGCGGGCAAGTCCACCTTGCCGCCGGGGCCGGGCAGCAGCACCACTGTTGCGCCGCGCGCCTCCAGCGCCGCCTGCGCCTGCGGCGGCGACTGCGCCGCGTAAACCAGCACGGGCCGGCCGGGCAGGAACAGGGCGGCGGCTGGCGGCGTCTGCAAGCGGCTGTCGACCACCACCAGCAGCGGCTGCCGCGCCACCGGCGCCAGCCGCACGTCCAGCCGAGGGTCGTCCTCCAGCACGGTGCCGATGCCGGTCAGCACCGCACCGGCGCGGGCGCGCCAGGCATGGCCGTCGGCGCGGGCCGCCGCGCTGGTGATCCACTGGCTGCGCCCGTTCTCCAGCGCCGTCTGGCCGTCCAGCGAGGCGGCGATCTTCATCCGCACCCAGGGCTGGCCGCGGGCCATGCGGCTGAAAAAGCCGATGTTCAGCGCCGTGGATTCGTCCGCGCCCGGCCCGGTCTCCACCGTGATGCCGGCGGCGCGCAGCCGGGCCAAGCCCTGGCCCGCCACCAGCGGGTTCGGGTCGGCCAGCGCAGCGACCACGCGGGCAATGCCGGCGGCGGCCAGCGCATCGCAGCACGGGCCGGTGCGACCGTGGTGCGAGCAAGGCTCCAGCGTGACGTAGGCGGTGGCACCGCGCACGTCGTGGCCCAGGGCAGCGGCGTCGCGCAGCGCCATCACCTCGGCGTGCGCCTGGCCGGCCGGCTGGGTGAAGCCGGCCCCCAGCACGCGGGTGCCGTCGGCGGACACCAGCACGCAGCCAACGCGCGGGTTCGGATCGGAAACGCCGATGGCCTGGCGCGCCAGCGCGAGTGCCTGGTCCATGGGGTGGGGCTTGCTGTTCACCGCCGCATTCTCGGTGAAGTTGTCACGCACCACCGGCCACTTGTCCACCGCCGGCGGCGGCGCCACGCGCCTACCGTGTGGCATGCAGCAACGCGCCCCTCGCCACGAGCGTGGCTTCAACCTGATCGAAGTGGTGATTTCGCTGGCCGTGCTCGGCGTGCTGGTCGGCGTGGGCGTGCCCAGCGCGGCCGACATGATCGAGTCCCAGCGGCTCGCCAACGTCTCCAACGACGTGCTGCAGCAGCTGCACCTGGCGCGCAGCGAAGCGATCAAGCGCAACGCCCGGGTGGTGCTGTGCAAGTCGTCGGGCGGGGACACGTGCGCCAAAGCGGGTGGCTGGGAGCAAGGCTGGATCCTGTTCCAGGATGCCAACAACAGCGGCACCCGGGAGCCGGCCGAGCCGGTGCTGGAGCGGCTGCTGCCGGTGCCCCAGGGCTTTCGCCTCAGCGCCAACACGCCGATGGCCCGCTACGTGTCCTTTGGCCCGTTCGGCGGCGCCCGCATGACGTCGGGGGCGTTCCAGGCCGGCACCTTCACGGTCTGCCGGATCTCGGTGGACCAGGTGGAAGGCCGCCAGATCATCATCAACGCCGGCGGCCGCCCGCGCGTGCAGAAGGTGCGGCTGGCCGAGTGCCTCTAGCACTAACGCCGGATCTCGTCGACCACGGTCTTGAACTCGTCGACGTCCTCGAAGCTGCGATAGACGCTGGCAAAGCGCACGTAGGCCACCTTGTCGAGCTTCTTGAGCTCGCGCATGACGAGCTCGCCGATGCGCGAACTGGGAATTTCGCGCACGCCCAGGTTCAGCAGCTTTTCCTCGATGCGCTCGATCGCGCCGTCGATCTGCTCGGTGCTCACCGGGCGCTTGCGCAGCGCCAGGTTCATCGAGCCTTGCAGCTTGGCGCGCTCGTAGTCGATGCGCCGGCCGTCCTTCTTGACCACCACCGGGAAGGTGACGTCGGGCCGCTCGTAGGTGGTGAACCGCTTGGCGCAGTGGGCGCACTGGCGGCGGCGGCGGATGAAGTCCCCGTCCTCCGCCATCCGCGTCTCGACCACTTGCGTGTCGGCATGGCTGCAGAACGGGCACTTCACGGGGGTGCCTTTACTTGTAGACCGGGAAGCGACTGGTCAGGGCATTGACCTTCTCGCGCACCGCCGCGATGTTGCCGGCGTCGCGCGGCCGGTCCAGCACGTCGGCCACCAGGTTGGCCGTCAGCCGGGCTTCTTCTTCCTTGAAGCCGCGGGTGGTCAGGGCCGGAGTGCCGATGCGCACGCCGCTGGTGACCATCGGCTTTTCCGGGTCGTTCGGAATCGCGTTCTTGTTGATGGTCATGTGGGCCTCGCCCAGCACCGCCTCGGCTTCCTTGCCGGTGATGCCCTTGGAGCGCAGGTCGACCAGCATCAGGTGGCTTTCGGTGCGGCCGCTGACGATGCGCAGGCCGCGTTCCACCAGCGTCTCGGCGACCACCTGGGCGTTGCGCACCACCTGTTGCTGGTAGGCCTTGAACTCGGGCTGCAGCGCTTCCTTGAAGGCCACCGCCTTGGCCGCGATCACGTGCATCAGCGGTCCGCCCTGCAGGCCGGGGAAGATGGCGCTGTTGATCGCCTTCTCGTGCTGCGGCTTCATCAGGATGAAGCCGCCGCGCGGGCCGCGCAGGCTCTTGTGGGTGGTGGAGGTCACCACGTCGGCGTGCGGCACCGGATTCGGGTAGACGCCGGCGGCGATCAGGCCGGCGTAGTGGGCCATGTCGACCATGAAGATCGCGCCCACGTCCTTGGCCACCTTGGCGAAGCGCTCGAAGTCGATCCGCAGGGAATAGGCCGAGGCACCGGCGATGATCAGCTTGGGCTTGCTCTCGTGGGCCTTGCGCTCCATGGCGTCGTAGTCGATCGCCTCGTCCTGGTTCAGGCCGTAGCTCACCACGTTGAACCACTTGCCGCTCATGTTCAGCGCCATGCCGTGGGTCAGGTGGCCGCCTTCGGCCAGGCTCATGCCCATGATGGTGTCGCCGGGCTTGAGAAAGGCCAGGAACACGGCTTCGTTGGCCTGGGCGCCGGAGTGGGCCTGCACGTTGGCGGCCTCGGCGCCGAACAGCTGCTTGATGCGCTCGAGCGCCAGCGTTTCGGCCACGTCGACGTTCTCGCAGCCGCCGTAATAACGCTTGCCGGGATAGCCCTCGGCGTACTTGTTGGTCAGCTGGGTGCCCTGGGCCGCCATGACGGCCGGCGAGGCGTAGTTCTCGCTGGCGATCAGCTCGATGTGCTCTTCCTGGCGCCGGTTCTCGGCCAGGATCGCGGCCCACAGCTGCGGATCGGTCTGTTCGATGAGGATGTTGCGTTGGTACATGCGCGGCAGTTCTTTGGACGAAAGGTCCCTGATCAATACAGGGCTGCCCAGGCGAACGGCTGGATCACGGGCCCGCCAGGGGACCGCGGCACGCTTCCCAGTGGTTGGGCGGGGGCTGGCCCCCGCGATGGTTCCACGTCAGCCCTCCCTGGCGGGGAGGGCCTATCGCCAGTCGCGTGCTGCGCTAGTTTAGCGCAGGGTCAGGAAGTGACCGGCGCGGCGGCCGGGTTGTCCTGTTCCGGCGCCGGCACCGGGATCGGCATGGGCGCTGCCTGGTTGCCGGCCGGGGCCAGCGTGCGCAGCGTCGGCGGCGCCGGCGGCGTCATCAGCGGCACGATGCGGCCGGAGGCCACCTCGCGCAGCCGGGCGTGCTCGGCCAGCACCTTGTCGGCATAGCCGCCGTCTTCCGCCAGCAAGGCGGCGCCGACGTAGAACTTCAGCCCGGCCTCGACCGAGCCGGCCCGCTGAATGCACTCCTGCAGCACCTTGACGCCGACCCGCAGGTTGGTCACCGGATCGAACGCCGCCAGCTTGCCACCGAAGTTCTCGTACTTGTCGCTGTGGATGCCGGTCATGACCTGCATCAGACCCTGCGCCCCCACCGGGCTCTGGGCGAACGGGTTGAAGCTCGATTCGACGGCCATGATGGCCAGGATCAGGGTCGGGTCGAGCTTGGTCTTGGCGCCAATTTCATAAGCCTCGGCCACCAGCGCGCTCAGCGGCTCGGGCGCGACGCGGTACTTCTTGCTCAGCCAGTACGCCACCGCCGCCTGCTGCTTGGGCAGGTCCTTGGGGTTGAGCGCGGTGGCGCGGTCGATCGCGTCCAGCTCCGGCACCAGCCCGAGGGCCTGGGCCTGCCGGGCGTGCAGCCACGTCATGAGCTGCGACTCGCCCACCTGCCGCAGGTCCGGACGGGCCAGCAGGGTGAGGGCGGCAAAGACCGTGGCCAGGCCGACGATGGCAAAGCCGTTGTGCGTGATTTCGAAGAAGCCCTGGGCAATGTCCGAGACGAATGTCTGAACGCCCTTGGCCAGCTTTCCTGACGCTGTCATAGCACTTCCTTTCTACGCGCGGAGCCGGCGTGTTCAGCTGCTGTGCAGCATGCGACGACGGATCCTCGTTTGGATTGGTACGCCATCGAGACCGGAGGCCCTCCCGCGGGAGGAGCCCGGCACGGTCCCGACTTAGCCGGGTTCGGCAGCGGGTTCTGGTATTCCCTGACTCTTTGGCCGGGACGGGCGGATTCTAGGAGTGCGTTTAATGCCGGGTCAAGGATGTTTTATCCATTCTTTATACTATAAGATGAATATAGACCGAACAATTAGATGGGAAGAGGCGCTCGTCAACGCGTGGGAATCGACCGCGGGCGTGTGTCAGCCATCCTTGACAGGCGAGTGGGCACTTCGGTGGGCAACCTGCTGCCGTTCGTCGGGCACGTTCCTGCGCAGGCCGCGAATCAACGCGACCCGAATCAACGAAATCAGTTCAATCGCGCCGGCCCGCGCCATTGAAAAGCCAATTTGCAATGCGCGCGCTTGTCAGCTACCTTGCGAGAGCCCGAGTGATCGGGCAATCAGCCGGTGGGGCCACGCTTGTGGCAGCCCGGCCCCCCCATGGAAGCAATCATTTGCTTCCGGCGCGACGTGGACATGAAACTCCGTGTTGCGAACCCAGGCGAGACGACATCGGGTCGCTCGCCCAGCCCGGCACGTGGCCTCTGGCCACCGTGCCGGGCTTTCTTTTTGATGCCTGCCGAATGTGCTGCGCGGCGCCCGTTACCGGCCCGACGCAATCGCGGCGACAATACCGCCTTGCCCCCGCCTCGGGGGTTTTCCATTCCAACGCACGAATTCCCCGCCAGTGAGCTCTCTCAAAACCCAAGACACCCAGTCGCTCGATGCCCTGACCGGGGGCGCCTTCTCCGCGCCCACCTCCGGGGAGCGCACCGCCCGTGTGCGCGAGTGGCTGGCCACGCAGCCCACCACCGAGCAGATGCAGGAAGTCTTTCGCGAGCTGAGCGCCCGCGACAAGGGCGCCGCCCGGCCGCTGCGCGAGAAGCTCGACGAGATCAAGCGGGCCAAGGGCCAGGAGATCATCGCCGCCGAGTGGGCCGACAAGGCGCGCGTGCTGCTGTCGCAGCCGCGCCTGAACGTGGCCGACGCGATGGCCTGGCAGCGCGACGCCGCCAAGGCCGGCGCGCCCCTGAGCCGCGAGCCGCTGGCCGGCGTCAAGTCCGAGCTGGCCGAGCGCGTCAGGGGCATCGAAGACCTGCAGACCCGCGTGCAGGTGCAGCGCGAGGCGGCGGTGCTGCTGGCCCAGCGCATCGAAGTGCTGTCGACCAAGTCGTGGCGCGATGCCCAGGCCGTCGTCGAGGCGCTGCGCACCGACGTGCCGCAGTGGCAGGAGCAGGCCCAGAGCCTGCTTGCCGATGCCAACTGGGGCAGCGTAGACCCGAAGTTCCCGCCGCTGCTTGAAGCTTCGCGCGGCCAGCTGCAGGTGGTGTGGGAGTCGTTCCAGAGTGCACTGACGCAGGCGACGGTGGCCGCCGAAGACCCGGCCGCCCCGCTGCCTCCGGTCCCGGTGTGGGCCGACGAGCTGCGCCAGGCCCGCGGCCAGCCGGCCGAAGCCGCCCCGGCCAAGGCGCCCCGGGCGCCCAAAGCGCCGGTCGACCCGGAACTGCGGGCCAAGGCCAGCCAGGCCGTCACCGACACGCTCGAGAAGCTGGAGCAGGAAATTGCCCAGGGCCACGGCAAGACCAGCGCCGGCGTCGCCGCCGCGTTGCGCAATGCGCTGAAGGAACACAGCAAGCTGATCGACGACAAGCTGGAAGCCCGGGCCCATGCGGCCCTGACGGCGGCCGGCGAGATGGAAGGCTGGCAACGCTGGCGTGCCGACCAGCTGCGGATGGAGCTGGTCGCCAAGGCGGAAGCGCTGTTCGAGACGGTCGGCGAGCCCAAGCCGCCC
The DNA here is from genome assembly GCF_028292805.1 of Ramlibacter sp. GTDB lineage: Bacteria > Pseudomonadota > Gammaproteobacteria > Burkholderiales > Burkholderiaceae_C > Ramlibacter. Next base: position 8,546 of record NZ_JAQGLS010000199.1, read on the forward strand.
GGCGCACGCCGGCGTCGTGGCGCTGCGGCTGACGCGTCGCAGGCGCTGGAAGGCGCGGACGCCGTCGTGGCTGCCGAGGCCGCCGACATTGCCGACGCACCGGCATCGCTGCCGGAAACCGATGCCCAAGCACAGACTGCGGCGCCCGAGGCCGCTGCAGGCGAGGCCGCCGAGCCCGAAGCTGCAGCGCCAGCAACTGCCGCGCGGCAGGACGAGCCAGCTGCCGCAGCCGCAGCTGCCGAACCCGAACCCAAAGCCGAAGCCGAAGCCGAAGCCGAAGCCGAAGCCGAAGCCGAAGCCGAAGCGGAACCGGAACCGGAACCGGAACCCAAGTCGGCACCGGCACCCGCCGTCGCCGAACTGCCGCCCGTGCCGACCGGCCCCCGCGTTCGCAGGCCCCGTTACGGCGGCCGCAAGATGCAGGAATCGCTGCGCAGCCTGCGCGACCAGTGGAAACAGGTCGACCAGGGCGGGCCGCCCAACCACGCGCTGTGGAAGCGCTTCGACGAAGCCTGCAACGAAGCCTACAAGGTGGTGCAGGAGTGGCTGGACAAGGTCAAGGGCGAAGCCGCCGAGCACCGCGCCACCCGCCTGGCGTTGATCCAGGAAGTCAAGGACTGGGCCGCCGAGAACCAGACCGCCCGCGACGGCGACTGGAAGGGCTTCAACCGCATCCTGCACCAGTTCTCGGACCGCTGGCGCGAAGCCGGCCACCTGAGCGAGAAAGCCTTCGCCGAGCTGCAGCCGCAGTGGAAGGAAGCGATGGCCCTGGCCAGCGCGCCGCTGGAGCAGCTGCAAAAGGAGAGCATCGAGCGCCGCCAGGCCATGATCGAAGAGGCCAGGGTACTGGGCGAGGCGCCCATGCTGCGCATCGACGCCGTCAAGTTCCTGCAGCAGCGCTGGCAGCAGGAAGCGCAAGGCGTGCCGCTGGACCGCAAGTTCGAGCAGAAGCTGTGGGACGCATTCCGCAAGCCGATCGACGAGGCCTTCAACCGCAAGACGGCCGATCGCGAGAAGGCCGCCGCCTCGATGACGGGGCGCGACCGCGCCGTGCTCGAGGCATCGCGCGCGGTGGAAGAAGCGACGGCGGGCGGCGACGCCCAGAAGATCCGCGCCGCGCTGGCGGCGCTGGAACAAGCCATGCGGGCGCGTGACGACGAGCAGGCTGCCGCACCGGCGGCGC
>NZ_JAQGLS010000203.1 GCF_028292805.1 Ramlibacter sp.
GCCGCCTGGTCGTTGGAGCGCCAATACACCGCCGTCACCTCGATGTCGTGCCGCTGCCTGGCGGCATGGGCGATGCCGGCTTCGATCGCGGCCAGCTGCCCGGTCTCGCTCCCGGTGCCTTGCGCCAGGTCGACCATCACCAGGAACTGGCGGCCGCGCGGGTCGAGCGACAGCACCTTGAACTTGTAGCAGGACGACAGCACGCCGGCGCGCATCATGGCATCGCGCACCACCGCGTACAGCAGTTCGCGCCGCGCCATGCGTTCCTGCTTGCGGTTGGCGGGCTGCGCGCTGGCGGCGCCGCCGGCAGCCGCCAGGGGCTTGGTGGAATCCAGGCGGGACAGACCCGAAATCGGTGGCGGCGTGGGTTGCGGTTTTTTTCTGGGTGCAAGCCAGTTGAACAGGGACATATCGGCCTTTCTGCGGCGCGGTTCTTGGTATGAGGGTACGGCTTGGGACAGTGCAGCAACCGCCTGCCCGCGGACGCCGCGATCGAGTCACGATGCGCCCGGGCCGGGGCTGCCGGCGCGAGAAGTTTCCGCCGCCTTCAGGTGACGGCGACGCGCTTGGGCCGGTTGCCGAGCCGGCGCGAGACCAGCGAGCCGAGGGCCATCGCCAGTTCCACCGCCAGCACCGCCTGGCGGTTGCTCAACTCGGTGAAGCGGATCGGAGTGAGCGACCAGATCTTGGCGACTGACGCCGCCTGCACGGTGGCCGTGCGCGGCAGCCGCGTGAAGAACGCACCTTCGCCGACTGCGGAGCCCGGGCCGACCGATGCCAGCCGCAGCCGCTTCTTGTCGTCTTCATAGTGCACCGTGAGCGAGCCGGCCTCGACCAGGTAGACGGTGCGGTCGGCAGCCCCCTGCTCGATCAGCACCTGGCCGGTCTTGACCGCGAACGGCTGCAGGTAGCTGCCCAGCAATTCCCATTGCTTGGCAGTCAGCGCCGGCTGGAACGTGTCGGCCCCGGGGTTCCGGGCGATGGACTGCACCAGGCCCTGGACATCGAACTGGATGGGAAGCGGTGCATTCATGGCACGAACACTAAGCCCCGGCCAGCCGCCACACAAGAGTTGAAATGTTCGATTACAGGAGATACCTGACCGGTGTGCGTGTACGCCACCAACGGTCGGCGACGGGCGACGAGCGGTCAGCCTGTGCTCCGGCGCTCACGACCGGCTGGCGAAGAACAGGGCGGAAGCGATGGCCCAGAGCGCGGTGGCGGCGGCCCAGGTGGCGATCAGGGTCAGCCAGTGGCGCGGGCCGGGCGCCAGGCTGCGCGGTGGCGCGTGCGGCGCGTCGGAACCACCGCACTCGGTGCACTGCGGCACGTCCAGCGCGTGGTTGGCCCCGCACTTGCCGCAGCGCCAGTACGAGCGCGCCACGCGCGCCATGCGGCGCGGGGTCTCGTGAAGCTGGCTGCAGGCGGTCATGATGGTGCTGCCTTGGGCAGTGTGCGTGCAGGCAGTGTCGCGCCGCTGCGCCTGCCAGCCATGGCCACATTGAGGGAAGGGGACGACGGTGCGATGACACCGCCAGCGGCCGCTACTTTCCGATGCAAAAGCGGCTGAAGATCACCCCCAGCAGGTCGTCCGCGCTGAACTCGCCGGTGATTTCGTTGAGCGCGTTCTGCGCCAGCCGCAGCTCCTCGGCCAGCAGGTCGAGCGCCTGGGCCTGCTGCGCGAGCAGCCCGGCCGCCTCCATCAGGTGGCCGTCGACCCGGCGCAGCGCGTGCAGGTGGCGCTCGCGGGCGATGAAGACGCCTTCGGGGGCGGACTGCCAGCCGGCGACGTGGAGCAGGCGCTGGCGCAGGGTGGCCAGGCCTTGGCCGGTCTTGGCCGAGAGGGTGATCGCGGTTGCTGGGTGCCGAGGAAGAGAAGGCTCCCTCCGGCCCTGGAGAAGGGCTGGGCTGGGGGCGCTCCCCGGAACGTCCACCTTGTTCCACACGTCGATCACCGGCACGTCGCGCGGCAGCTTCTGCTGCAGCATGGCCGCGATCGTTTGGTCCGCCGCGGCGTACTCCGCCTCCCCGGCCCGCGTCAGGTCGTGCAGGAACAGCAGCGCGTCCGCCCGCTCGATCTGGTCCCAGGCCCGCTCGATGCCGATCTGCTCGACCTGGTCGCCGCCTTCGCGCAGGCCGGCCGTGTCGATCACGTGCAGTGGCACGCCTTCGATCTGGATGGTCTGGCGCACGACATCGCGGGTGGTGCCCGGGATCGCCGTCACGATCGCCAGCTCGGCTCCGGCCAGCGCGTTCAGCAGCGAGCTCTTGCCCGCGTTCGGCTGGCCGGCGATCACCACCGAGATGCCTTCGCGCAGCAAGGCGCCTTGCCTGGCGCGCTGCATGACTTCGCCCAGCCGCGATTGCAGCCGCTCCAGTTGGCCGGCCGCGTCCGCCTTCTGCAGAAAGTCGATCTCCTCCTCGGGAAAGTCCAGCGTCGCTTCCACCAGCATGCGCAGCTGGATCAGCGCGTCGCGCAGCACGTGGATCTCGCGCGAGAACTCGCCGGCCAGCGAGCGGGTCGCGCTGCGGGCCGCCGCTTCGGTGCTGGCGTCGATCAGGTCGGCGATGGCCTCGGCCTGGGCCAGGTCCAGCTTGCCGTTGAGGAAGGCGCGCCGAGTGAACTCGCCCGGCTCGGCCACCCGCAGCGCCATCCCGGCGCCGGCTTCCAGGCAGCGCGCCAGCAGCAGCTGCAGCACCACCGGCCCGCCGTGGGCCTGCAGCTCGAGAACGTCCTCGCCGGTGTACGAATGCGGGGCCGGAAAGTGGATCGCCAGGCCCTGGTCGATGGCGCTGCCGTCGGCCGCCTTGAAGACGCCATACGTCGCTTCGCGCGGCTTGAGCGCGCGGCCGCACAGGGCGGCGATCACGGCCCCCACGTCCGGCGCCGACACCCGCACGATGCCCACGGCGCCGCGGCCGGGGGCGGTGGCGATGGCGGCGATGGGCTGGTCGAGGCGGGAAAGCATGGCTGCAATTGTCGGGGCAAAAGAAAAGCGGCCGGGCGGCCGCTTTCGAGTCGGCGGGGTGCGGCCGCGCCGCACCACCAGCCTACTTGGTGAACTTGCTGAACTTGGGCAGGTTGAACTCCGGCGGCACGCCCATGCGCACGTTGATCAGCCATTGCTGCGCGATCGACAGGATGTTGTTCGTGATCCAGTACAGCACCAGGCCGGCCGGGAAGAAGAAGAACATCACCGAGAAGATCAGCGGCATGAACCACATCATCTTGGCCTGCATCGGGTCCGGCGGCACCGGGTTGAGCGCGGTCTGCAGCAAGGTCGACAGCGTCATGATCACCGGCAGGATGAAGAACGGATCCGGCGCGGCCAGGTCGCGGATCCACAGGATCCAGGGGGCGTGGCGCATCTCCACCGACGACAGCAGCACCCAGTACAGCGCGATGAACACCGGGATCTGCACCATGATCGGCAGACAGCCGCCCAGCGGGTTGACCTTCTCTTCCTTGTAGATGCGCATCATCTCTTGCTGCATCTGCTGCGGGTTTTCCTTGTAGCGCTCGCGCAGGGCCATCACCTTGGGATTGATGGCCTTCATCTTGGCCATGCTCTGGTAACCCTTGGCCTGCAGCCAATAGAAGGCGATCTTGATGATCAGCACCAGGCCCATGATCGACCAGCCCCAGTTGCCCAGGAAGCCGTGCAGCTTGTCCAGCAGCCAGTACAGGGGCTTGGCCAGGATGGTCAGCCAGCCGTAGTCCTTGACCAGGTCCAGGCCGGGGGCGATCTGCTCCAGCATGGTCTCGACCTGCGGCCCGGCGAAAAAGCGCGCATCCACCGTCCCGGTTGCGCCCGGCGCCACCGAGGCCAGCGGCGTGATCATGCCGGCCGAGTACAGGTTGGCGTCCACCTTCTGCATGAACAGCTCGCGCGGCCGGCCGTCCGGAAGGATCCAGGCGCTGGCGAAGTAGTGCTGCACCATGGCCACGTAGCCGTTGCTGGCGGTCTTCTCGAAAGTGGCCTTGCCCTTTTCGATGTCCTTGAAGTCCACCTTCTGGAACTTCTGCGCCTCGGTGTAGGCGGCTGGCCCGGTGAAGGTGGAATAGAACGAGGATTCGCCAGGCAGCGCATTGCCGTCGCGCACCAGCTGCAGGTACAGCTGCGGCGCCACGGCGGCGGCGCCGGTGTTCACCACTTCGTGCTTGACCGGGATGGCGTAGGAGCCGCGCGGCAGCGTGTAGGTCTTGACCAGCTTGACGCCGCCTTGCACCGGCGACTCGAAGCTGACCACCAGCTCGCTGGCGCCGTCCTTGAGCGCGCGGTCACCCGGCACGGCCGTCATGATGGTCTTGTGGGTCGGGAAGTCGCCGCCCACCAGGCCGGTCTGCGCCACGTAGACGCGCTCCGGGCTCTGGTCCAGCAACACGAAAGGCGACTGCTTGTCGTCGGCCTTGTGCCTGAGGAACTCGGTGCGCACCACGGTGCCGCCTTCGGTGTCGAAGGTCACGCGCAGCACGTCGGTGCTGACGGTGAAGCGCTCGCGCTGGGCCGCGCTCGGGCCTGCAGCCTGGGCCGGCACGCCGGAGCCGGCAGCTGCCGTGGTGGCGGCCGGCAGGCTGCCCGCG
>NZ_JAQGLS010000227.1 GCF_028292805.1 Ramlibacter sp.
CCGCCGCCGGCACGAGCGGCTCCAACTCCAGCGCCTCCACCGGTTCCACCGGCGGCGCCGGCTCGGCCACCCCCAGCGCTGCCACCGGCAGCACGACGGGCGCGTCCGCCGCCAAGTAAGCTCCGGCCTGCTTCGCAAAAAAGGCCGCCCTCGGGCGGCCTTTTCTTTTGCCTGCGGCAAGACCTCTTTTCCGCGGCAAGCTTTTTCGTGCGCGGCTCTGTTCCATGGTGCGCGCCGTGAAGTAGTACGCAGCAGGAAGTTGATGTCGGTCTTGTCCTACAGGTAAACGGGGCAGTTGGAGGAAGCAACGCGGCCGTGCTGTGCCGACACTAACCTCTTCCTTGCACCTGGTTGCGCGCTGTATCCACCATGTTACGAAACCGCAATTCTTCCTCCATGCCGTTCGCCCAGCGCTCGGTGGCCGCCACCATCGCCGCCTGCTTTAGCGCCAGCATCGCGGCCCAACCCGCGGGCCTGACCGTGCGGCACGGCAGCGCCAGCGTGCAGCAGCAGGCCGGCCGCACCACCATCACCACGGCCGACGGGCCCGGCAGCCGCCACTCGGTGCTCGACTGGCGCAGCTTTCAGGTGCCCGGCGGGAGCTCGGTATTCTTCTCGCAACCGGATGCCGCCAGCACCTCGATCAACCGCGTGACGGGCGGCAATCCGAGTGCCATCCTCGGCACGCTGGGCTCCAATGGCCGTCTCGTGCTGGTCAACCCCGCGGGGATCGCAGTGGCCTCCGGGGCCAGCGTCGACACCGCCGGCTTCACTGCCTCCACCCTGGGCATGACGGCGCAGGACGCCATCGCCGGTCGGCTGCGCTTCGGTGACGGCACGGCCGCGGCCGGGGCCTTGCAGGTGCAGGGCAGGGTGCTGGCGCGCGGCGGCGACGTGGTGCTGATCGGCGCCCAGCTCGAGACCGGCAGCCAGGCGCTGCTGCAGGCCGGCGACGGCGACGTGGTGCTGGCGGCGGGCCGGCAGGTGGAGATCACCGGCCGCGGCATCGAGGGCATCCACCTGCGGGTGCAGGCGCCGCAGGACCGCGCCGTCAACCTCGGCACGCTCGCCGGCGACTCGGTCGCGATGTTCGCCGGCCAGCTGCGGCACAGCGGCCTGGTCCAGGCCACCGGCGCCAGCGTCACCGGCGGACGGGTCGTGCTGCAAGGCGGCCCCTCGGCCGAAGTGGGCGGTACCATCCGCGCGACCGCCTCGGCCGGTGGCGGATCCGTCCATCTTTCCGCCAGCACGGTGGTGCTCAAGTCGGCCACGGCGATCGACGTTCGCCATGCGCGGGGCGGCGGCGAGATCCTGGTCGGTGGCGGCTGGCAAGGGCAGGACGCCCGCATCGCCAACGCCCGCGGCGTCGACGTCGAGGCCGGCGCGCAATTGCGTGCCGACGCGACCTTGGCTGGCCATGGCGGCACGGTGGTGGTGTGGAGCGACGACACCACGCGGTTCCGCGGCGCCATCACGGCGCGCGGCGCCGGCGCGATGGGCGACGGCGGCCAGGCCGAGGTGTCCGGCCGCCGCCAGCTGGTTTTTCGCGGCCAGGCCGACCTCGGGGCGGCGTGGGGCGCCACCGGCAAGCTGCTGCTCGACCCCGAGACCGTCACCATCCGCGGCGGCAGCGGGGACGGCAGCGACGCCACGCTGTCGACGGCTTCATTGCAGGATCTGATGGGCCTGGGGCAGGTCGGCTCCGCCTTGTCGGGCGCCAGCTACACGATCTACGAAAGCGAGATCGAAGGCACCAACGCCAACATCTCGATCCAGGCCGGTCGCAAGATCCAGGTCAGCGGCGAGTTCGGCGCCAACGAGCTGACCATCAGGCCCGCTCGCGACCTGAAGCTGGAGGTCAAGGGAGCCGGCGCCGGCGGGATCGACCTGCGCGGCATGCCGGTGCGCACCTCGGGCGGCGGCAAGGTGGAACTGAAGACGGAGACGGCCAACCAGCATGTCTGGCTGGATCGCGTCGACGCCGGCGGCTCCGACATCAAGGTCGACGCCAAGGGCACGGTGTACCTGACGGCGCAGCTGTCCGCCCCCGACGAGAAGGTGGACATCAAGGGCGCGGCGGCGGTGTTCAGCGGCACTCACGATTTCGGCGGCGGCCGCTACAAGCTCGCCGTGGACACGATCACCAACGACGGCACCTGGCGGCTGGGCGGCCGGACGCTGGATGCCAAGGACGCCAGCGTCACCAACGGCAGCGCCGGCGTCATCGAAGGCAGCGGCACCGTGAAGCTGGGCAAGGGCGCGTTGTTCAACCAGGGTGTGCTGCGCCCCGGTGGCGCCGGCGCCATCGGCGCGATCACGATCGACGGCAGGATGGTGCTGCAGTCGGGCAGCGTGCTGCAGATGGAAGTGGCCGACGGGTCGGTCTACGACACCTTGCGCGCCACCAGGACCAGCGACCTGGGCGGCACGCTGGAGGTGGCGGCCCTGGGCTACGCCCCGCGGGTCGGCGACAACTATGTGCTGGTGCGCGCCGGCAAGCCGGCCGACGACGCCGACGAAGACCAGGACGACGTCACCGAATCCTTGCGGGGCGGCTTCGCCAGCTGGAACGCGCCCGGCTTCGGCACTTTCGCGCCGGTCTACTTCTCGGGCAGCACCCGCTTTGCGCAGGGCGCCGCGCCGGCACCCGGCGAGCCGCCGGTGC
>NZ_JAQGLS010000256.1 GCF_028292805.1 Ramlibacter sp.
GTCGCTCAAGTGCTTTTTGCCACCTTTTTACTGTAACGGTCCTTGGCCGACGCCCTCTCGCCCCGCCAGTCAAGCCTCGCTCTTGTTCTTGCCCAGATCCACACCGAGCTGCTTGAGCTTGCGATACAAGTGCGTGCGCTCCAGCCCCGTCTTCTCGGCCACGCGCGTCATCGATCCGCCTTCCTTCGCCAGGTGGAATTCAAAGTACGACTTTTCGAATTCATCGCGCGCGTCGCGCAGCGGCTTGTCGAGCTCGAAGAGCTGGCGCGCCTGCGGGCCCATCTCCACCACCGGCGGAATGGTCTGGCCGCCCGTCATGGCGGCTTCCACCGTCAGTTCCACCGGCTGCGCCATCGGCATCACGCCCGACATGCCGGGCTTGCGCACCGGCGGCACGACGACGCCGCCGGCGCCCACGCGGGCCAGGCCGGCTTCCACCGCCTTGAGCAGCTTCTGCATGGTGATCGGCTTTTCCAGGAAGGAATGCGCGCCGATCTTGGTGGCCTCCACCGCCGTCTCGATGGTGGCGTGGCCGCTCATCATCACCACAGGCATGGTGAGCAGGCCGCTGGTGGACCACTCCTTGAGCAGCGTCACGCCGTCGGTGTCGGGCATCCAGATGTCCAGCAGCACCAGGTCGGGCCGCAGGCGCTGCCGCGCCGCCCGGGCCTGGGCTGCGTTTTCCGCCAGCTCGACGGTGTGACCCTCGTCGTTCAGGATCTCGGACAACAGGTCCCGAATGCCATGTTCGTCGTCCACCACCAGAATGTTTGCCATCGTCCCTGCCAAAGTAAACCGTCACTCACTCGCCCGGCCTGCACCGGGCACCCGCCGCCGCACCCGGTGTGCGCCGCGGCCACGCAGTGACTCAGCGTGGGGCCGTTGCTAACCAGCAACTCCAAATGATAACGACACTTGGGCTCCCAGGATGACACCGTTCTCTGTCCTGTTCTTGAGATCGATCCGCGCGCCATGCTCATCCGCAATTTTTTTCACGACTGCCAGACCCAGGCCGGTGCCTTTGCTCTTGGTTGTAACGTAAGGTTCGAAGGCGCGCTTCAGGATATGGTCAGGAAAGCCGGCCCCGTTGTCCTGCACCACCAGCCGCACCCGCTTGGCCGCCTGGTTCCACTGGGTGCGCACCACCACCTCGCCGCCAGACCGGCCTTCGGTCGCGTCCTGGGCGTTCAGCAGCAAGTTGTGGATCACCTGGCGCACCTGCTGCGCGTCGCCCAGGACCGCCGGGCTGTCCGGATCCAGCTCCATCCGCACCGGGATCTGAGCCGACGCATGGGTCGCCTCGCCCTCGCGGCCATACAGCATCAGCACGTCCGCCACCAGCGTGTTCAGCTCGAGCGGCTTGAGTTCCGCCGCCGGCAGCCGCGCGTAGTCGCGAAATTCATTGACCAGCCGCTTCATCGAGTCGACCTGGTCGACGATGGTGCGGACCGACTTGGCCAGCAAGGCCCGCTCCGGCTCCACCAGCTTGCCGGCCAGCTTCATTTCCAGCCGCTCGGCCGACAGCTGGATCGGCGTCAGCGGGTTCTTGATCTCGTGCGCCAGCCGCCGCGCCACCTCGCCCCAGGCCTGGGCCCGCTGCGCCGAAACGATCTCGGAAATGTCGTCGAACACCAGCAGCCGCGCCGTGCCGGGCATTTCAGCGCCGCGCGCCACCAGCGTCACCACGTCGGACCGCGGCGCGCCGCTGGTGTGCCCGGTGTTCAGCTCGAACGATTGCTGCCAGTGGTCCAGCTCACGCTGGCTGCGGTCGTTCAGGAACTCGTCAAAGCGCTGTTGCACGGCGGCGCCGAAGCTGGCCAACCCGTCGATCTCGGCCAGCTTGCGCCCCCCGGACTCGTCCAGCGGCACCCGCAGGATGCGGGCGGCGCCGGGGTTGCAGGTCTGGATCCGGCCTTCCGCGTCCAGCACGACCACGCCCGCCGTCAGGTTGTCCAGGATGGTCTGCAGGTTGGCCCGCGCCGCGCTGACCTGGCCCATGCTCTTTTCCACCGCGCCGCGGGCGTCGGCCAGTTGCTGCGTCATGTCGGCGAAGGCGCGCGTCAGCCCGCCCAGTTCGTCCTTGCCCTGCAGCGCCGGCTTGGGCGACAGGTCGCCGGCTGCCACCTCGCTGACGCCGGCGGCCAGCAGCAGCAGCGGGCGGGCCAGCTGGTTGCCCAGGATCACCGCCAGCAGCACGGCGCCGAACACGGCCAGGAACAGGCTCAGGGTGAGCGTGCCGATGTACATGCGGCGCAGCCCGTCGCGCGCCAGCGCCAGCTCCTGGTACTCGCGGTTGGCCTCCTGCACCGCGATCGCATTGGCCACCAGCGTGGGCGGCACGCCGATCGTCGCCTGCAGGTAGCGCGGCTCCGCCAGCAGGCCCAGGCTGGGATGCGGCACCACCACCAGCGCCTTGATCCGGGCGTTGTTGACGGAGGCGGGGCTCGCATCTTCCAGGCCCTCGACGAAGGTCAGCGTGCGCTGGTTGCGCGCCGTGCGCAGCTGCTGCGGTGTCGGCCGTTCCGGATTGAGCAGGAAGCGGCTTTGCCCGGTGCTGGCCAGCAGCTGGCCGGAGGGGCTCCACAGCACCACGTCGGTGGCATTGAGCTGCTCGCGCACGCGCTCGAGCACCAGCCCGGCGGACGTGTCTGGCGTGTCCGCCACCTGGGCGGCGGCCGCGCGGGTCTTGCTGGCGAAGTCGCTCGACAAGGTGTCCAGCGTGGCCCGCCCCAGGCTCAGGCCCGCGTCCAGCGCGCCTTCCACCTTGACGTCGAACCAGCTCTCGATGGAGCGCGTGACGAACTGGTACGACACCACGTAGATCAGCAGTCCCGGCAACAGCCCCACCAGCGCGAAGATCAGCGCCAGCTTCACCAGCAGCCGGCTGCCGAACTTGCCGCGCCGCAGCCGCGAGGCCAGCCGCACCGCCACCCACATGATCACGGCCAGCAGCGCGCCGGCCACCACCATGTTCAGCGCGAACAGGCGGCCGTAGTTGCGCTCGTACAGCTCGCGGTTGTTGGTGGCCTGCGTCAGCAGGAACATCAGCACGATGCCGATGGCGACGATCACGGTGACCGCC
>NZ_JAQGLS010000325.1 GCF_028292805.1 Ramlibacter sp.
TCCATGGTGATCACTCCTCGAACCCCACTGCACAAAAAAACAGCAGGGTAGGTGAAACACCTGGTTCAGTTTTTGGTCGGCAGACTCCGTTAGGAGTGGTTCACTTTTCCGTCGGCGACAACAGCCACGCTGCTGCAGGCCCTGACGTCGAAGGCCGAGGTTCTGGGCAACGTGCTGGCCAAGGTCGACGGCTACGGCGCCGACGCTCAGCGACTGGATCAGTGCTTCCGACTGGCGCGGGAGGTCCGCGACTTGACGACCGAGCTGGCGCTGATGCACCGGGCGGGCGCCGCCCCGGAGGTGCAGTGATGGCCTACCACCGCACTCTTGGCGGCGAGCCCACCCTCTGGACCGGCTCCGACTCGGTATCGCCACGCGGATGGGAACTGCACGCGCTGCGCAACCGGCGAGGTGTGCACACATGCGAGCTGCAGGCGCCCCGACGGCAGCATGGTGTCCGAGCCCCTCGCCGATTGCGCCGCCCGGGGCGTCACGCGCCAGTGGGTGAACCCTGCGGCGGAGATCGAGCACATGGTGACGCTAAGCGCCTTCCTCGCGGCCTGGACCGCACCCATCATGAGCGCGCTGGGGGAGGCGACGGCGGCGCTCGCGTCCTGGCTGAAGGATGCAGGCTGACCGCGCCACACCCTATCCGCTTGCAGCCGCCTTCGGGCGGCTTTTTTGCGCGTGCGCCACCTCAGACGGATTGAAACCTGGACTGCGGCGTGTGCTTCCAGGGGAGCCGGAACACGCCGCCCGCTGACAGGTTGGCGTGCTGGAGGAGGTGCGGCCACCAAAGGGTGAGGCGTGCTGCCTTCGCCCAGTACAGCTGCGACGACCACTGGGGGTCCAACACGTAGACCGTGTGCCCAGCCCTCCTGATGGCTTCCCTCTCGGCACGTTGATCCTTCTTGAACTTGTCGATGGAGATCACGTACCAGGGGCCATCCGCAGCGAGCGCGGAGAGCCAGACCAGGTCCTTCTCGTTGCGCGGAAATCGGTCGCTGAGGTGGATGACTCGACGCACCTGCGGTTCGGACTTCGACAGGGCAGCCAGCCCGTGAGCGAGCTGCGGCGGTAGGTTGTTGTCGAAGAAGAAGTTCAAGCGGCGAGCCGCTGCTCGAAGGTTACTGCTGCGCTGACCATTGCCGGCGTGACGTCGTACAGGCGCGCGACCCGCCCCTTGTCCTCACCCTCAGCCTTCCATGCATCGAAGATTGCGTCGGTCGGTATCCCTGCCTCCGACAGCATGGGGGCACCGAACTGGATCTCCGGGTCCAGGACGATAGCTTTGCTTCGTTTCACCGGGTACCACCGCTTCGCCTCGCCGTCGTCGTACTCGATGCCTGCATACAGGGAGGGCCGGATGACTTCGGAGAAGACGAACTGCCGTCCCACCACGTCGATCAGCTTCTGCGTGCCGGTCGCCTGTTCCACCGCCTGCAGGAAGATCCGCTTGCCGTCCGTGAGGAACTGGCGGTTGCTCAATGGGTAGCTCTGGCCGAAGTGCCTCTCAGCCGCTTCGATGGTGGCGCGAATGACCTTCAGGTGCACACCATGCCGGACGAACTCCGCCACCAGCCTGAGCTCCAGCAGGTCCCGGAAGCCGATCACCATTCCGCCCGGTAGCTGCTCCCTTTCGAACTGCGTGTGCCACAGGGGCCCAGAGCGAGACCGCCCGTCCTTGTACTTCCACGAGTAGCCGCGCAGCCACCTCCGAACATAGCGTGACGACTCCCCTACCAAGCGAGCGGCCTGATTCAGCGGGTAGATGCCGGTGCCAATGAGTTGGTGCATGTTCCGGGCGAGTGTACTGAAGGCCCGCCGCGCGGGGGCGCAGAGTTGCGCGCCGCGGAATGGTTCTGGCAACCGTCTGGCAAGGGACTGAGGGAACTCGGCGGGCGCTACATATTTCAGAGCACTGGAGCCACCGCCCGCGCGGCATCGCTGGTAGGCCGTGTTGGACTTGAACCAACGACCAAGGGATTATGAGTCCCCTGCTCTAACCAACTGAGCTAACGGCCCGCCAAGGGCGATTGTAGGTGGCGCGCTTGCGGCTGCGCCTGCACGATGGTGGGAAGCTCCGCATGCACATACGAACTCCAGGGACAAAAGCGCCCGACCGTCCCCAGCCAGTACCCCAGGTCCGCCTCGACCATGCTCGGGCGACCATCGCACAGCTCGATGGTGACTTCGGCCAGTTCGAGCTGCACCAAGTGCCAGCGCCAGCCGGGGTTGGCACTGGCATCGCCGGCGCGGATGGCACCGGTGGCGAACAGCCGGCGGGCGGAGACGGGCAGACGCAGTTGCGCCCTGGCCGCGGCGATGACATCGGGCGAGGCCGTCGAGGCCCGGAATTCCTCGGCGGCCGGCAAGCCATGCAGGCGAAAGACGAAGGTGACCGCCTGCGGCTGGGCACCGTCGCTGTCACTGCCTCCGCCGCACGCGGCCAGCACGCAAGCCGCAGCGACTGCCAGGACGGAGGCTCGAAGCGTCACCGAACAACCCCCGTGCCGCCTACGGCTTGTGGCTCAGCGCATTGCCCACCAGCTTCGACGTGATGTCCACGATCTGGATCATCTTGTCGTAGGCCATCCGCGTCGGCCCGATCACGCCCAGCGTGCCCACCACCTGGCCGTCGACTTCGTAGGGCGCGCTGACCAGCGACAGTTCCTCGAACGGCACGCTGTGGCTTTCGCCGCCGATGAAGATGCGCACGCCCTCGGCCTGGCTGGAGACGTCGAGCAGGCGCATCAGCTGGGTCTTCTGCTCGAACAGCTGGAAGGCGCGGCGCAGGTGCGTCATGTCGCTGGAAAAATCGCTCACGGCCAGCAGGTTGCGCTCGCCGGAGATCACCATCGCCTCCTGGTCCTGCGTCAGCGCGTCGGAGCTGGCGTCCACCGCCGTCTGCATCAGCACCACGATCTCACCGCGCAGCTCGTCCACCTCGCTCTTGAGCCGCGCGCGCACCTGCTCCATCGTCAGGCCGGCGTAGTGGGCGTTGAGAAAATTGGCCGCCTCGGCCAGCTGCGACTGCGTGTAGTCGATCGCCGTGTGCACCACGCGGTTCTGCACGTCGCCCTCGGGGCTGACGATGATCACCAGGAAGCGGCGCTCCGACAGCCGCAGGAACTCGATGTGGCGAAACACCGAGCTGCGCCGCGGCGCCACCACCACACCGACGAACTGCGACAGCGTCGACAGCATCTGCGCCGCGTTGGCGATCACCTTCTGCGGCTGGTCGGCCGGCAGCGAGGGGGTGGCGAAGTCGGTGCGGTTGGCCGTGAGCATGGTGTCCACGAACAACCGGTAGCCCCGGGCGGTGGGGATGCGGCCGGCCGAGGTGTGCGGGCTGGCCACCAGCCCCAGCTCCTCCAGGTCCGACATCACGTTGCGGATGGTGGCGGGCGACAGCTCCAGCCCCGAGGCGCGCGACAAGGTGCGCGAACCCACGGGCTGCCCCTCGGCGATATAGCGCTCGATCAGGGCTTTGAGCAACAGCTTGGCGCGGTCGTCGAGCTTCATGGAGGATGAGGGGGACTGCCCTGCAATTTTAGTGATGTAATTTGGCGATGAAATCCATCTTCGGGCACGTCGCTCTGATCGGCAAGTACCACGCGGCGCTTGCCCCGGCGATGGCCGACTCCACCCGCGCGGTGCTCGAAGAGATCGCCAACTTCCTGGCCTCCCAGGGCTGCCGGGTGGCGGTGGAACAGGACACTGCTGCCAATGCCGGCCTCTCGGGGTTCCCGTCCCTGGACGTGGCCGCCATCGGCAGCCAGTGCGACCTGGGCCTGGTGGTAGGTGGTGACGGTACCATGCTGGGCATCGGCCGACAGCTGGCCTGCCACGGCGTGCCCCTGATCGGCATCAACCAGGGCCGGCTGGGCTTCATCACCGACATTCCCCTGGACCAGTTCCGCAACGTGCTGCCGCCCATGCTGGCCGGCGAGTACGTGCAGGACGAGCGCACCCTGATGCACGCGCACGTGGTGCGCGACGGCCAGTGCGTGTTCGATGCCCTGGCCATGAACGACGTGGTGGTCAACCGCGGCGCCACCTCGGGCATGGTCGAACTGCGGGTGGAGGTCGACGGCCATTTCGTCTCCAACCAGCGCGCCGACGGCCTGATCGTGGCCACGCCGACCGGCTCCACCGCCTACGCCCTGTCCGCCGGCGGCCCGATGCTGCACCCCTCCAACCCGGGCTGGGTGCTGGTGCCGATCGCCCCGCACACCCTGTCGAACCGGCCGCTGGTGCTGCCCGATGCGGTGGAGATCGTGATCGAGCTGGTCTCCGGCCGCGGCGCCAGCGCCAACTTCGACATGCAGTCGCTCGCCTCGCTGCTCCACGGGGATCGCATCACGGTGCGCCGTTCGCAGCACAAGGTACGATTCCTGCACCCCAAGGGGTGGTCCTACTTCGACACATTGCGCAGGAAGCTGCACTGGAACGAGGGTAGCTAGCCAATGAGCCTGAAACGCATCGCACTGCGTGATTTCGTCATCGTCCGCGAGCTCGAGCTCGAGCTGGTCGACGGCTTCACCGTGCTCACCGGCGAGACCGGCGCCGGCAAGTCGATCCTGGTCGACGCGCTGCAGCTGGCGCTGGGCTCCCGCGCGGAGGCCACGGTGGTGCGCGAAGGCGCGGTCCGGGCCGAGATCAGCGTCGAGTTCGACCTGCCGCCAGGCTTGGCGCCGTGGCTGCGGGAGGCCGGCTTCGACGCCGCCGAAGGCCTGCTGCTGCTGCGCCGCAGCATCGATGCCCAGGGCAAGAGCCGCGCCTGGATCAACGGCAGCGCCGCCACCGCCACCCAGCTGCGCGAGATCGGCGAACAACTGGTCGACATCCACGGCCAGCACGCCTGGCAGAGCCTGACGCGCCCCGCCGCGGTGCGCGCGCTGCTGGACGGCTATGCCGGCCTGGACACCGGCAAGCTGCAACAGCTGTGGCAGCGCTGGCGCAGCGCCGGCAAGACGCTGGCCGAAGCGCGCAGCGCGCAGGATTCGCTGCAGCGCGAGCGCGAACGGCTGGCCTGGCAGATCGGCGAGGTCGACAAGCTGGCGCCCGGCGCCCACGAATGGGAAGGGCTGAACGCCAGCCACACCCGCCTGTCGCATGCCCAGGCCCTCATGGACGCCGCACAGGGCGCCCAGGCCTTGCTGGACGGCGACGAGGGCGGCTCGCGCCAGAGCCTGTCACAAGCGCTGGAGATGCTGCGTGCGCAGCAACACCTGGAGCCGCAGTTCGCCGACATCAGCGAGGTTCTGGCCTCCAGCCTGGCGCAGCTGGAAGACGCCACCCACTCCCTGCACGGCTACCTGCGCAAGACCGACCTCGATCCGCGCCGGCTGGCCGAGCTGGACGAGCGGATGGGGTCCTGGTTGTCGATGGCGCGCCGCTACAAGCGCACCCCGGCCGACCTGCCGGCGCTGCTGGCCTCCTGGAAGGAAGAACTGGCCCGGCTCGATGCCGCCGCCGACCTCGCCGCGCTGGAAGCCGCCGAGAAAAAGGAGGCCGAGGCGTTCCTGGCCGAAGCCCGCAGCCTGTCCAAGGCCCGCGCCAAGGCCGCGCCGCAGCTGTCCAAGGCCGTCACCCAGGCGATGCAGGGCCTGGGCATGCAAGGCGGCCGCTTCGAGGTGGCGCTGGAAAAGCTGGACAGCCCGAGCGCCTTCGGGCTGGAGGAAGCCAGCTTCCTGGTGGCCGGCCACGCTGGCAGCACGCCGCGCCCGGTGGGCAAGGTGGCCTCCGGCGGCGAGCTGTCGCGCATCGCGCTGGCGATTGCCGTGACCACCAGCCGCATCGGCGAGGCGCAGACGCTGATCTTCGACGAGGTCGATTCCGGCGTCGGCGGCGCGGTGGCCGAGACGGTCGGGCGCCTGATGAAGCAGCTGGGGCGCGACCGCCAGGTGATGGCCGTCACCCACCTGCCGCAAGTGGCTGCCTGCGCCGACCACCACCTGGTGGTTGCCAAGCAGGCCCAGGCCGGCGGCGTCGCCAGCAGCGTGACTGCAGTCGAAGGCGAAAAGCGGGTGGCCGAGGTGGCGCGCATGCTGGGCGGCGAGCGCCTGTCGGGCACGACGCTGGCGCACGCCAAGGAAATGCTGGGCGATGCGGCCGCCGCCGCTGGGAGCTGAGGCTTGTCCATCGAACTCGTCCTCATCACCGGCATGTCCGGCTCCGGCAAGTCGATCGCGCTGCGGGCGCTGGAAGACACCGGTTATTTCTGCGTCGACAACCTGCCGCCGGAGCTGCTGCTGTCGTTCGTCGCGCTGGAGCGCAAGCATGCCGGCCGCCGCGTGGCCATCGCCATGGACGTGCGCAGCGCCGAGGCGCTGCCGCAGTTGCCGACCCAGCTGCGCGAGCTGACCCAGCGCGACGTGGCGGTGCGTCCGCTGTTCCTGGACGCCACCACCGAGACGCTGGTGCGCCGTTTTTCCGAGACGCGCCGCCGCCACCCGCTGTCCGCCGCCGACAACAGCGCCGACCAGCACCGCGTGCTGGTCGAGGCGATCGAGCTGGAGCGCGAGCTGCTGGCCGACCTGCGCGAGCACGCGCACGTGATCGACACCAGCGTGCTGCGCGCCGCGCAGCTGCAGGCCTACGTGAAGTCGCTGCTGTCGACACCGCATGCGCAGCTGACGCTGGTGTTCGAGTCGTTCGCCTTCAAGCGCGGCATCCCGGTCGATGCCGACTACATCTTCGACGTGCGGATGCTGCCGAATCCGCACTACGTGGCCGAACTGCGCGACCTGACGGGGCAGGACGAACCGGTGGCCGCCTACCTGCGCGAACACACGGAAGTCGAGGAGATGTTCCAGCACATCGCCGGTTTCCTGGACCACTGGCTGGAGCCGCTGGCGCGCAACCACCGCAGCTACGTGACGGTGGCGATCGGCTGCACCGGCGGCCAGCACCGCTCGGTCTACCTGGTGGAGCAGCTGGCCGAAGAGTTCGGCGAGCGCTGGACGACGCTCAAGCGCCATCGCGAGCTGGGCCGGGTCTAGGAGTTCTCCAGCAGCCGCCGCACCGGCGCCGGCAGCCCCAGCCGCGGCCACTCGCCCGGGCCGAACCAGCCGCCTTCCATGCCGCCCCACTGCGCCGGCAACTGCGCCGCCACCGGGTGCAGGTGCAGGTCCTTGTGCGTCAGCACGTGCACGAAAGGCGGTGCGTCGCGCAGCGGCGCCGCCGCCGGCAGTGCCTGCTCCAGCGCCTGGCGGCTGGCGAACACCGGCAGGCAATAGAGGCCGCCCCACACGCCGGGCGCCGGGCGCTTTTGCAGCCAGACCAGCCCGTCGCCAGCCTGCGCATGCAGCAGCCAGAGCGACTGCGCGCTGCGCCTGAGTTTGCGGGTCTTGACCGGATACGCCTCGGGCCGGCCTTGGCGGGCGGCCTCGCAGATTTCCACCACCGGGCATAGCAGGCACATCGGGTTGCGCGGCAGGCAGACGGTGGCGCCGATGTCCATCACGCCTTGCGTGTAGCGCGGCATGGCTTCGTGAAGCTGGCGCGTCGGCAGCAGTTCGCGCGCCATGTCCCACAAGGCGCGCTCGTTGGCGGCCGACGACAGGTCTTCGCCGTAGGCCAGCACCCGCCCCAGCACGCGCTTGACGTTGCCGTCCAGGATGGCCGCGCGCTCGCCGAAACAGAAGGAGGAAATCGCCGCCGCAGTCGAAGGGCCGATGCCGGGCAGCGCCTGCAGCTCCAGCGCCGTGCGCGGGAAGGCGCCGGCGTGGCGCTCGACCACCGCCTGCGCGCAGGCATGCAGGTTGCGCGCGCGGCTGTAGTAGCCCAGGCCGCTCCACAAGCCCAGCACCTCGTCCAGCGGTGCGGCGGCCAGCGCGGCGACATCGCCAAAGCGGTCCAGGAAAGGCTGGTAGTGGCCCAACACCACGGCCACCTGGGTCTGCTGCAACATGATTTCGGACAGCCAGACGCGGTAAGGATCGCGCGTGTCCTGCCACGGCAAGGCATTGCGGCCGTGGCTGCGCTGCCAGGCGACGACGCGGCCGGCAAAACCGGCCGGAAGCTGCGTCATGCGGTCCTGAGCGCCTGCTGCTGCGTTGGCGCGCGCGCCGCGGCTGGCGTGTCGGTCAGGTGCGCCGTCAGCTCGCCGAGCTTGGCGTCGAGCATGTCGAGCGCGTTTTCCTGCGCTTCGATTTCGTGGATGCGGTCGTCCAGGCCGCTGGCGGCTTGCTGGATGCGCTCGATGGCTTCCAGCCGGCGGCCAAAGTTGCGGCGCCGCTCGCGCAACTGGGCATCGAGCTGGGCGGCGGCGGACTTGTTCCACAGCTCCACCTCACCCAGCGCCGACTCGTAGATCACGCGCAGCCGCGTGGCCAGCGCCCGCACCAGCCGGTCGGCGAACTCGGGTTGCGCCAGGCGCAGCGCGTTGCTCACGCCCAGGTACTGGTTGTGGCTGCGCTCGACCAGGTCGAGGTCGCGCGCGTAGCGGGCCAGGTCGGGCTCGCGCGGCGCCTGCAGCGAAAAGCCGTACTCGGCGTTCAGCTGGCGGAAGGTGCCGGTGAGCATCGACTGGATTTCGGCGCTGGTTTTGGACGCGCGGCTGACGCCGTCGCGCAGCCGGTCGAACGTCAGCTTGTAGGCCTTGCGCACGCCCAGCTTGATGCCGGGCTGGCGCAGCGCGGCGGTCAGTTCCGCCATCTCGGTCTTGAGCGTCGCCGTGCCCAGCAGGTGGAACACGTCGCGCAGCAGTTTCAGGTGAACCGAGCGCACCGCGTGGATCTTGGCGCCGCTGGCGTCGAAGTCGGCCTGCTCCTGCTCGATGCGCGCGCGCATGTGCCTGATGACGGAGGTGTTCTTGCCGCGCAGGCCCTTCAACTCCACCATCTGCTCGGCCAGGTCGCGGCGGCGGATGCCCAGCACACGCGTGGTCTCCGACCGCAGCTCCCCGATGTTGCCGGTGACGGCCGCGCGCAGGATCTTTTGGCGCTGGCCCATGACGCCGTTCGCCAGCGCCTGCTCCAGCTGCGGCAGCCGGCTGGCCTTGAGCAGTTCGGGGTCGTTGTTGACCTTGGCGATCAGGCCCTTCTGGCCCGACACCGGGATCACCTGGTCGCGGTGCAGGCCGAGGATCTCGGCGGTGGTGGCCTGCTGGCGGTCGATCTGCGCCTGCACCTGGGCCGGCGTGTTCAGCGAGTCCCACATGGTGTCGATCTTGTTCAACACCACCAGCCGCGAATCGGCATCGGCATCCTCGGCGATCAGGTGCTCGCGCCAGATCGCCAGGTCGGACTTGGTCACGCCGGTGTCGGCCGCCAGGATGAAGACGACCGCATGCGCCTGCGGGATCAGGTTGACCGTCAGCTCGGGCTCGGCGCCGATCGCGTTCAGGCCGGGCGTGTCGAGGATCACCAGCCCCTGCTTGAGCAGCGGGTGGGCGATGTTGATCAGGGCATGGCGCCACCTGGGCACTTCGACGCTGCCGTCGGCCGCCATCATCGGGTTGTCTTCGGGCGCTTCGTCGTGCCAAAAGCCCAGCGCCCGCGCCTCGTCAATGCTGACGCGACGAATCTCGGCCACCTTCTCGAAGGCCTGGGCCAGCTGCGCCGGATCGTTCACGTCCAGGTCGATGCGCAGCCATTTTTCGGGCACCGCGCGCCATTCCATCAGCGGCTGCGGCTGCAGGCGCGTCTCGATCGGCAGCAGGCGCAGGCAGGGCGGCACTTCGGCGTCGTAGCCCAGCTCGGGCGGGCACATCGTGGTGGGCCCGGCGGAGGCCGGCATGATGCGGCGCTTGTAGCCGGCAAAGAAGATCGCGTTGATCAGTTCCGACTTGCCGCGCGAGAACTCGGCGACGAAGGCCACCATGACCTTGTCCGAGCGCATCTGGCCTTCCAGGCGGCGCAGGCGCTCCTCGACGGCGCTATCGAGCAGGTCGTGGTCCTTCAACCATTCGGACAGCAGCTTCAGGCGCAGCGCGAATTCGCGCCGCCACGCGCCGTGCTGGTCGAACTGTTCGTTGAAGGATGTTGCCACTTGGTGTCGAAGGTAGTTTTGACTATAGCATTCAGCCAATTTTGGCTCAGTGTTTCTGGCAGTGCGGGCAGAAATACGTGGCGCGCTGGCCCTGCCGGATCACCCGGATCGGCGTTGCGCAAATGCGGCAAGGCTGGCCCGCGCGGTCGTACACCATGGCCTCCAGCTGGAAGTAGCCGCCCTCGCCGTAGGCGTTGGAAAAATCGCGCAAGGTGCTGCCGCCCTTGGCCACCGCCCGCGCCAGCACGTCGCGCACCGCCGCATGCAGGCGGGCCGCCCGGGGCCGGCTGATGCGCGCGGCTGGCAAGGTCGGCCGGATCCCGGCCAGGAACAGCGCCTCCGATGCATAGATGTTGCCGACGCCGACGACGACGTCGCCGGCCAGCAACACCTGCTTGATCGGCGCCTTGCGCCGCTGCAGGGCTGCGTGCAAGGCCACCGCGTCAAAGCGATCCTCCAGCGGCTCCACCCCCAGGCGCCCCAGCAGCTTGACGGCTGCCGGCGCCGACTCGTCGGCGCTGTACACCACCGCCCCGAAGCGGCGCGGATCGTTCAGGCGCAGCACGCCATGGCTGGTGACCAAGTCGAAGTGGTCGTGCAGGGCCGCCTGGGGCAGGCCCATGTCAAAGCGCAGGCTGCCCGACATGCCCAGGTGCAGCAGCAGCACGCCCTGGTCCAGGTCGACCAGCAGGTATTTTCCGCGGCGCCGCACCCCCCGCACCAGCCGGCCGACCAGCGCGGCCGGCTCGATCCCCAGCGGCCAGCGCAATGGCTTGCCCATATGGACCGCCTGCACTTTCGCGCCGACGATGCGGTCGGCGAAACTCAGGCGCGTGACTTCGACTTCGGGCAGTTCAGGCATGGGGAAGTTTATGATGGCTCGATGATGCGATTGAACCCCGCGGCCGCACTGGCGCTGCTTCTCTGGTGCGCCCCGGGCGTGCCGGCCCTGGCCCAAGGGACGGCGCCCGCCACCGACACCGCGCAGGCCAGCGCGATGGACGCGGAACTGTTCTACCAGCTGCTGCTGGGAGAGCTCAACGTGCGCGGCAACGAGCCGGCCGTGGGCTTCGCGCTGGTGCTGGACGCCGCTCGCAAGGTCAACGACCCCGCCTTGTACCAGCGTGCCATCGAACTGGCGTTCCAGGCCCGCGCCGGCGACTCCGCCCTGCAGGCCGCGCGCGCCTGGAAGCAGGCCTGGCCGCAGTCGCGCGAAGCCAACCGCTTCGTGCTGCAGATCCTGGTGGCGCTCAACCGCGTGCCGGACAGCAGCGACGCGCTGCGCC
Source organism: Ramlibacter sp. (assembly GCF_028292805.1). Classification (GTDB taxonomy): domain Bacteria; phylum Pseudomonadota; class Gammaproteobacteria; order Burkholderiales; family Burkholderiaceae_C; genus Ramlibacter. The sequence goes on from NZ_JAQGLS010000325.1 coordinate 11,286, forward strand.
AGGACATCGCGCTGGCGCCGGCGCAGGAACGCGGCTCCGCCATCGCCATGGTCCCGCGCGTCTATGCCCGGGTCAGCGACAAGAAGCAGGCCGCCGCCGTGGTCGAACAGGCCTTGGCGGACTACCTGAAGGATCCGGCCACCGCGCCCGTCACCTGGACGTCGATCGGCCGGCTGCGGCTGGCCGGGGGCGACCCCGCCGGCGCCCTGGAGGCGGCTCGCCGCGGCCAGGCCGCCAATCCCCGCGCCGAGGGGCCGGTGCTGCTGGCGCTGGAGCTGATGGAGACCAAGACGCCGCAGGCCGAAGCCCTGGTGCGCCAGTACCTGCAAGACCAGCCGTTGCCGGAGCTGCGCATGGGCTACGCCCGCGCGCTGCTCGATGCGAGGCGCCATGCGGAAGCATTGGCCCAGTTGAAGCTGATCACCGGCCAGCAGCCGCAGTTCGCCGAAGCCTGGCTGGTGCAAGGCTCGCTGCTGGCGCAGGACGACCAGTTGCCGGCCGCCGAAGACTCCTTGAAGCGCTACGTGGAACTGGCGCAGGGCCAGCCGGCCGGCGAAGAGCGCAGCCGGGGCCTGGCCCAGGCCTACCTGGGGCTGGCCCAGATCGCCGAGAAGCGCAAGGACTTCCCCGCCGCCGCCGCCTGGCTGGACCGCATCGAGAACTCGCAGGACCTGATGGCGGCGCAGAGCCGCCGCGCCTCGATCCTGGCGCGCCAGGGGCGGCTGGACGATGCCCGCCAGCTGATCCGAGCGGTACCCGAGCGCAATCCGGCCGAAGCCCGCATGAAACTGATGTCGGAGATCAACCTGCTGCGCGAGCACAAGCAGTACCGCCCGGCCTACGAGCTGCTGGCGCAGGCATCGGCCAAGGATCCGGGCGAAACCGACCTGCTGTACGAACAGGCCATGATGGCCGAGAAGCTGGGCGAGCTGGCCGAGATGGAGCGCCTGCTGCGCCGGATCATCGCCGCCAAGCCGGACTACCACCATGCGTACAACGCGCTGGGCTACTCGCTGGCCGAGCGCAACCTGCGGTTGCCCGAAGCCAGGCAGTTGATCCAGAAGGCGCTGGAGCTGGCGCCGGGCGACCCGTTCATCAGCGACAGCCTGGCCTGGGTGGAATTCCGCATGGGCAACAAGGCCGAGGCGCTGCGCATCCTGCAGGCCGCCTACAAGGACCGGCCGGACCCGGAAATCGCCGCCCACCTGGGCGAGGTGCTCTGGAGCATGGGCCAGGTCGACCAGGCGCAAAGCATCTGGCGCGAAGGCCTGCTGCAAAACGGCGACAACGAGACGCTGCTGGAGACGCTCAAGCGCCTGAAGGTCAAGCCATGAGCGCCGCCTGGCCACCAGCAGGTGCTCGCCGGCTCCGCTTGCGCAGGGGGCAGGAGCGGGCCGTCAGGCGGACCCTCCCGGGGGAGGACGGCGCATGACGGCGAGCCGTCGGCTGGCCGCGCGGCTGCTGGGCGGCTGCCTGCTGGCGGCGGTGCTGGCCGGCTGCGCCACCCCGCAACGCGCGCCCGCCCAGCCTGGCGTGCAGGTCTACACGGGCAGGCTGGCGCTGGCGGTCAGCGCCAATCCGCCGCAAGCCTTTTCCGCCGGCTTCGAACTCAAGGGCGCGCCCGAGGCGGGCGAGCTCACGCTCTACTCGCCGCTGGGCGGCACGCTCGCGGTGCTGGGCTGGACGCCAGGCTCGGCCAGCCTGAAGTCGGGCCACGAAGTGCGGCAGTTCGCCTCTCTCGACGCGCTGGCCAGCGAGGTGACCGGCACCGAGCTGCCGGTGGCGGCGCTGTTCGACTGGCTGGGCGGCAAGGCCACGGCCGTGGCCGGCTGGCAGGCCGACGTCAGCGAAGTGGCCAACGGGCGCCTGCGGGCCCAGCGCACCACGCCCGCGCCGGCGGCCGACCTGCGCATCGCCTTCGACAACAAGTAAGCCGCAACTGCGATGCGCGCCCTGTACGACGTGCCGGCGCCGGCCAAGCTGAACCTGTTCCTGCACATCACGGGGCGCCGGCCCGACGGCTACCACCTGCTGCAGTCGGTCTTCATGCTGGTCGACTGGCACGACACCCTGCATTTCGAACTGCGCCCCGGTGGCGGGCTGAGCCGCGAGGACCTCGGCCCGCCGCTGCCGGCCGACGACCTGGTGCTGCGCGCGGCCCGCGCCTTGCAACAGGCCACGGGCAGCACGGCCGGCGCCCACATCCAGCTGGAAAAACGGGTGCCGGCGCAAGCGGGCATGGGCGGCGGCTCGTCGGACGCAGCCAGCTGCCTGCTGGCGCTGAACCGCTTGTGGCGCGCCGGGCTGACATTGCAGCAGCTGGAACGCATCGGCCTGGCGCTGGGCGCCGACGTGCCGTTCTTCCTGCGCGGGCGCAATGCGTGGGTCGAGGGGATCGGCGAAATCATCACGCCGATCGCCCTGCCCAAGGCGCGTTTCGCGGTTGTCAAACCGGCCCGCGGACTGGCCACCTCGGACATCTTCCGCAGCCCGGCACTGAAACGGGAAAAAGACAGTGCTACAATCTCTGGCTTTGCTGCTAACCCCTTTGGATTCGGGTGCAACGACCTGGAACCGGTGGCCTGCCAGCTTTGTCCCGATGTGGGCGAGGCGCTGGATTGGCTGGGTTCGCAAGGCTTGCGGGCACGGATGACGGGCTCGGGTAGCGCGGTTTTCGCGCTGCTGCCGCCGGGGGCAACCCTGGCGCCGTCGTCAAGTCCCGCGAACTGCGAAGTTCGGGAATGCAGCAATATGGAGGTTCATCCCTTGGTGGGATGGGCACCCAGCGACGATTCGGTTGTCGGTTGATTTTCAGCCGGCGACCCGTGTAGGGGAGTCGCCAAGTTGGTCAAGGCACCGGATTTTGATTCCGGCATGCGAGGGTTCGAGTCCTTCCTCCCCTGCCAAAGAACGTTGACGTTGCGGCACAGTCAGGCGATGAGCGCCGTGGCCACAGCGCACTAAGCTGAAACACTCGCTGGTTCCGTCATGCAGGCAGTCCCCACTCCCGATTTCATGGTTTTCACCGGCAATGCCAACCCGGCATTGGCGGAAGAGATCGCCGGCCACCTGGGCATCTCGCTGGGCGCCGCTTCGGTGAGCCGTTTTTCCGACGGTGAAGTCACCGTCGAGATCAACACCAACGTGCGCGCCCGTGACGTGTTCGTGGTGCAGTCCACCTGCGCCCCGACCAACGAGAACCTGATGGAACTGCTGATCATGGTCGACGCGCTCAAACGCGCCTCGGCCGAGCGGATCAGCGCCGTCATCCCGTACTTCGGCTATGCCCGCCAGGACCGCCGCCCGCGCTCGTCGCGGGTGCCGATCTCGGCCAAGGTGGTGGCCAACCTGCTGGAGACGGTGGGCGTGGCCCGCGTGCTGACAATGGATTTGCACGCCGACCAGATCCAGGGCTTCTTCGACATCCCGGTGGACAACATCTACGCCTCGCCAGTGCTGCTGGGCGACCTGCGCCAGAAGAACTACGACGACCTGATCGTGGTTTCGCCCGACGTCGGCGGCGTGGTGCGGGCACGGGCGCTGGCCAAGCAGCTGGGCACCGACCTGGCCATCATCGACAAGCGTCGCCCCAAGGCGAACGTGAGCGAAGTGATGCACGTCATCGGCGAGATCGACGGCCGCAACTGCGTGATCATGGACGACATGATCGACACCGCGGGCACGCTGGTGAAGGCGGCCGAGGTGCTCAAGGAGCGCGGCGCCAAGAATGTGTACGCGTACTGCACGCACCCGATCTTTTCCGGCCCGGCCATCGAGCGCATCGCCCAGGGCAGCGCGCTGGACGAAGTGGTGATCACCAACACCATCCCGCTGTCGGACGCCGCGCGCGGCTGCGCCAAGATTCGCCAGCTGACCGTCGCGCCGCTGATCGCCGAGACGATCCAGCGCATCGCCAAGGGCGAGTCGGTCATGAGTCTGTTCTCCGACCAGGTCAACCTGTTTTAGCCGCACTTCCAAATCGCTGCGCGATGTGAAAGTGGCTGATCAGTGGGTCCAGGACCGGCAAAGCCGGATCCTGAACGCAAGAGAGACTGCGCCGCGCGATGCGCACCGCAGTCTTCGAAGGAGGCCAAGCCACCTTCATAGCCGCTCCGCAAGGAGCATTTGTGAAATGGAATCGCACTGGTCGCGGTGGATTCCCGTATGGAGAAGTTTATGAAATTCGTCGCTTATGAGCGCGCCAAGCAGGGTACGGGTGCGAGCCGCCGTCTCCGCAACGTCGGCAAGACGCCCGGCATCGTCTACGGTGGCGAAGGCCAGCCGCTTGTGATCGAGCTCGATCACAACGCGCTGTTCCACGCGCTGAAAAAGGAAGCCTTCCATTCGTCCATCCTCGAGATGGACCTGGGCGGCACCGTCAGCAAGGTGCTGCTGCGTGACGTGCAGTACCACCCGTATCGCCAGGAAGTCCAGCACGTCGACTTCCAGCGCGTGGACGCCAACACCCGCCTGCACATGAAGGTGCCGCTGCACTACAAGGGCGCGGAAGAGTCGCCGGCCGTCAAGGTCGACCACTGCATGGTCAACCCGGTCATCAACGAGCTGGACGTGTCCTGCCTGCCGACCGACCTGCCCGAGTTCATCGAGATCGACCTGTCCGGCCTGAAGAAGGGCGGCAGCCTGCACCTGAACGACGTCAAGCTGCCCAAGGGCGTGAAGGCCCTGACGCACGGCAAGCAGAACCCGGTGCTTGTTTCGGTGGTGCTGTCGGCTGCCGAGGAATCGGCCGAGACCGCCGCCGATGGCGCAGCTGCTCCCGCGGCCGATGCCAAGCCGGCCGCCAAGGGTGGCAAGCCCGCCGCCAAGGCAGCCCCTGCTGCCAAGACGCCAGCCGCCAAGACGCCAGCCGCCAAGGCTCCCGCCGGCAAGAAGTAAGCAACGCGTCGGTCCCGCGCAGGCGGGGACGACGAAATGGAAGGCCCGCAACTGCGGGCCTTTTTTCTTTATGCTGTGATTGCCTCCTGGCCTGCGCCAGTGAATAGTTCCATTCCTCCTTCCACCACCTCGCGACCATGATCAAGCTGTTTGTTGGCCTGGGCAATCCCGGCGCCGAATACGAAGCCACGCGGCACAACGCGGGCTTCTGGTGGGTGGACGAACTGGCGCGCGAGCTGAAGGTGAACCTGGCCTACGACCGCGGCTACCACGGCCAGGTGGCAAGGGCCAGCGTGCACGGGCAGGTGGTCTGGCTGCTCAAGCCGCAGACCTTCATGAACCTGTCGGGCAAGTCGGTGGTGGCGCTGGCGCGGTTCTACAAGATCGCGCCCCAGGAGATGCTGGTGGTGCACGACGAACTCGACGTGGTGCCGGGCCAGGCCAAGCTCAAGTTCGGTGGCAGCCACGCCGGCCACAATGGCCTGCGTGACATCCACGCGCAGCTGGGCACCGGCGACTACTGGCGGCTGCGGCTGGGCATCGGCCACCCGGGCGTGAAGTCGGAAGTGATCGACTGGGTGCTGAAAAAGCCGCTGGCCGAACAGCGCGGCGCGATCGAGGAGTGCATCGACCGCACGCTCAAGGCAGTGCCGGCGCTGCTGGCCGGCGAGACGGAGAAGGCGACGCTGATCGTCCACACCCACAAGGCGCCGCGGCCAAAGCCGCCGCGGCCGCAAGAAGACTGACCGGGCCGTTCGCGCAGGCGCCGCCTGCAGCCGGCCCCCAGGAGGCTGGCCATGCGCAACATCATCATCGCGTCGCTGCTGGCGGCGGCCTGCAGCGCGGCATCCGCACAGCCGCAGCTCTGGCGCTGCGGCGCAAGCTACGGCCAGGTGCCTTGCGAGGGCGGCGCCGCAGTCCGCCCACCGCCGCCGGTGAGCGCCGCGCAATCGGCGCAGGCCCGCTCGGTCGGCAAGGCCGACGCCAGGCTGGCGGATGCGATGGAAAAGGCGCGGTTGCAGCAGGAGCGGCAGGCGCCCAAGGCGGTGATCCCGGCGGCGAAGCCGGCGTCCGCCGCGGCGAGCAAGCCAATGAAGAAGGCGGCGCCGGCAAACGGAAAACCGCAGCTGCTCACGGCGGTGGCACCGGGGGCGAAAGACGGCAAGAAGTAGCGCGCCGGTGCGTGGATTGCGGCTCAAGGCCGCATTCCACGGATTTCGTCATCCCGGCCTCGAGCCGGGATCCACGACGACCGGCACCGCCGCCGGTTGCGTTTCGGACATCAGCCGCCGGTACTTGTGCCACAGCGACTGCTGGCTTTCGATGCGCGCCGGGTCCACCGGGATGCACGCGACCGGGCAGACCTGCACGCACTGCGGTTCATCGTGGTGCCCCACGCATTCGGTGCACTTGTTCGGGTCGATCTCGTAGATCTCGGGGCCCAGGAAGATCGCCTCGTTCGGACACTCCGGCTCGCACACATCGCAGTTGATGCATTCATCGGTGATCATCAATGCCATGCGAGCTGCCCTCCCTGCGCTGCACCGCCACGACGAAAGTTCGCATGGCCCGGTTCTGGCATTATCCCCGCCTTCATGAGCCTGTTCTTCTTCAAGCGGCTGATCACCCTCATCGCGACGCTGATAGGCACCTCCATCGTGGTGTTCCTGGTGCTCGAGATCCTGCCCGGCAACGCGGCCCAGATGCTGATGGGGCCCGACGCTTCGCCCGACGCGGTGCAGGAGCTGGCGCGCAAGCTCGGCATCGACCGGCCGCCAGTGGAGCGTTACTGGAACTGGGTCACCGGCCTGCTCACCGGCGACCTCGGCCTGAGCTATGCCTACAGCACGCCCGTCGGCGAGCTGATGCTGGAGCGCCTGTCGCTGACGGTGCCGCTGGCATTGATGGCGATGGCCCTGACCGCCGTGCTGGCGCTGGTGGCCGGGATCTACGCCGCCGCCCGCCACAACAAGCTCGGTGACGTCGGCATCATGGGGCTGACGCAGGTCGGCATCGCGATCCCGAACTTCTGGTTCGCCATCCTGCTGATCTTGCTGTTTTCGGTGCACCTGGGCTGGTTTTCCGCCGGCGGTTTTCCCGGCTGGCAGGACGGCATCCTCGAAGGCCTGAAGGCCTTGCTGCTGCCGGCGCTGTCGCTGGCGGTGGTGCAGTCGGCCATCCTGGCGCGCATCACCCGCTCCGCTGTGCTGGAGGTGCTGCGCGAAGACTTCGTGCGCACCGCCCGCGCCAAGGGCGTGTCGCAGCGCGCGGCGCTGTGGGGCCACGTGCTGCGCAACGCGATGATCCCGGTGGTCACCATCATGGGCCTGCAGTTCGCCGAGCTGCTGGCCGGCACCATCGTGGTGGAAAGCGTGTTCTATCTGCCGGGCCTGGGCCGGCTGATCTTCCAGTCGATCTCCAACCGCGACCTGATCGTGGTGCGCAATTGCGTGATGCTGCTGGCGGCCATGGTCGTGATCGTCAACTTCGCCGTCGACCTGCTCTACGCCAGCATCGACCCGCGCGTGAAGGCCAGCGACATATGAGCGCCCAAGGATGAGCGCAGACATCGCGAGCCTCGTGGCCGCGCCGCCCGCCCGCGGGCCGGGGTTCTGGCAGCGCGCCATGCGCCACCGCAGCTTCGTGCTCGGGGCCGTGCTGACGTTGCTGCTCGTGCTGGCCGCGGCGCTTTCGCTGGTGTGGACGCCGCATTCG
>NZ_JAQGLS010000262.1 GCF_028292805.1 Ramlibacter sp.
TCGCCGCCGCCGGCCTGCCGCTGGCGCTGCCGTTCGCGGCGCGCTCGCTGGCTTCGCAGGAAGGTCCGGGCGCGCTGGCCACCTTCAACTACGCCTGGAAGCTGGTCGAACTGCCGTTGCTGCTGGCCGTGCAGCTGGTGGCGACGCTGGCACTGGGGCCGATCGCGCAGGCCTTCGCCCGCGCCTCCAGCCGCGAAGAAGCGGCCGGCACCGTCCGCCGCGGCTTCGCCCTGGCCTTCACGCTCGCCTGCGCCTGCGCCGCGGGCCTGCTGGTGGCAGCGCCGGCGGTGGCTGACCTTCTGTTCGGCTGGGGGCGGATGCAGGACGACGCGCTGCGGCAAGTGGCGCAATGGGCCCGCCTCGCCGCCTGGGGCCTGTTGCCGCAGGCGCTGACGGCGATCGCGCTGTCGGTGCTGGCCGCGCAAGGTCGCATGTGGCCGCCGGTTGCCGCCTACGCGGCGGCCCTGTTGCTGCTGGTCACGCAAGGGCCGGGCGAAGGCGCGGAGTTGATGCTGTGGCTGAACTGGCTGTGGGCGGGCGTTTGCCTGGCCAGCCTGTGGGCGCTGCGGCACGGCCTGGGGATCTGGCTGCCGCGCCGGGCGCTGGGGGTCGCCGGTGGCGCCCTGGTGGTGCTGGCCACGCTGCTGGCCTGGACCGGCGCGCCGGCCCATCTGCCATTGCAGTTCGCCGCCGGCGCCGTGGCGGCGCTGGTGGTCCTGGGGCTGACGTGGTCCGCCAGCCCGGATCTGCGCGCAGCGCTGCGGCGATAATCCGGCCCACGTCATGCTCGAGCTGATCCAGATCACGAACGACGCGGCGTTCGCGCGGCGCTGCGACGCCATGCCAGGCATGCGCCTGTTCGTCGACCTTGAGCGACTGGGCAAGGCCGAACGCCAGGCTGGCCGCAACACCTTCATCAGCGCCCATCAGCCCGACGACGTGGCTCGCGTGCGCGCGGCGGCGCGGCAGTCGCGCCTGATGGTGCGCGTCAATCCGCTGCATGCCGGCACGCCGCGGGAACTGGACGCCGTGCTGGCGCAAGCGCCGGACTGCGTGATGCTGCCGATGTTCACCACCGCCGCGCAATTGCGTGAGTTCGCGGGCCTGTTGGCCGGCCGTGCTCCGCTGGTGGCCTTGCTGGAAACGGCCGCGGCGCTGCGCACGCTGGACGAATGGATCGCCACGCCCGGCCTGCAGGAAGTGTTCGTCGGCCTGAACGACCTGCACCTGTCGCTAGCCTGTGGCTTCATGTTCGAGCCGCTGGCCGACGGCACCGTGGAACGGGTGGCGCAAGCCTGTCATGCCCAGGGCCTGCGCTTTGGCTTCGGCGGGATCGCCCGGCTGGACGAGGGCCTGCTGTCCGGGCGCGACGTGCTGGCCGAGCACCTGCGACTCGGCTCGCAGGCCGTGATCCTCTCGCGCACCTTCCATCGCGACGACGCCGACAGCGTGTTCGAGCAGGAGGTCGCTGGTCTGCGCGCCGCCGAAGCGCAACTGGCGCAACGGGACGACGGCCAGGTGCAACGCGATGCGCAGCGCATCGCCGCCACCATCCGGCGCATCGCGGGCGAGCTCGCCGCCGGTCCATGAAACGCGCCATGGACGTCGTGCTGGCCTGCCTGGCCCTGGCGTTGCTCGCGCCGCTGCTGCTGCTGGTGGCGTTGGCGATCGCGCTGGACGGTGGCCTGCCGGTGCTGTTTCGGCAGCAGCGCATGGGCCTGGGCGGCCGCCCGTTCCGGATCTACAAGTTCCGCAGCATGGTCAAGGATGCGGCGGCCGTCGGCTCGTACCAGACCGCGCAGGGCGATTCGCGCATCACGCTGGTCGGACGCTTCATTCGTCGCACCAGCCTGGACGAACTGCCGCAGCTGCTGAACGTGGTCAAGGGCGACATGAGCCTGGTCGGCCCGCGTCCCGACCTGCCGCAGCAGCAAGCGCTGTATGCGCCGGCCGACTGGCGGCTGCGTTGCAGCGTGCGGCCCGGCATCACCGGGCTGGCGCAGGCGCTGCTGCGCTCGGCGGCCACGCCGCAGCAGCGGCTGGAGCTCGACTTGAGGTATGCGCGCGAACACAGCCTGTCGCTCGACGCGCGCATTCTGTTCTGGACGCTGGGCCGCCTGTCCGGCCGCGGCGCCAACTAGCCTATGTGCGGCATCTACGGCTACTGGGACCGCGCCGGGCAACCGCTGCAGTCCGACGCGCTTGCTGCCATGGGCGAGCGCCTGCGCCACCGCGGCCCGGACGACGCCGGCGTGTGGGAGCAGCCCGGGCGCGGTGTCGCCATCGGCAACCGCAGGCTGTCCATCATCGACATCGCCGGCGGCCACCAGCCTTTCGTTTCCGACGACGGCCGCATCGCGGTGGTGCAGAACGGCGAGATCTTCAACCACGTGGAGCTTGCGGCCCAATTGCGCTCACAGGGCGCGCGGCTGGACACGCAGTCGGACACCGAGGTGATCCTGCGCCTGTACGAGCGCGAGGGCATCGCCTGCCTGCGCCGGCTGAACGGCATGTTCGCCATCGCCATAGCCGACGCCCGCGAAGACGCGCTGTACCTGGCGCGTGACCGCATCGGCGTCAAGCCGCTGTACTTCCACGACGACGGCGCCCGCATGGTGTTCGGCTCCGAGCCGAAGGCCATCCTGGCTGCGATCACGCGGCCGACTGTCGATCTGGAAGCGATCCACCACTACCTGACGTTCAACTACATCCCCGCTCCCTGGACCGTCTGGCAAGGCGTGCGCCACCTGATGCCCGGCTGCTGGATGCGCTTCGGCCGCGCGGGCGTGCAGACGCAGCGCTGGTGGAGCCTGGCCGCGCAGCGCGAACAGGAGCATCGCTTCGAAGACTGGTCCGAAGAGTTCCTGGCCATCCTCGACGACGCCACCCGGATCCGGCTGCGGGCCGACGTGCCCTTCGGCGCCTTCCTGTCCGGCGGCGTCGACTCCAGCACCATCGTGGCGCTGATGGCCAGGCACGTGCAGCAGCCGGTGCGCACCTTCTGCATCGGCTTTGCCGATCCCCGCTTCGACGAATCGGCCTGGGCCGCGCAGGCCGCGGCGCGCTTCGGCTGCGACCACACCCTGGAGGTCGCGGAGCTGGACATGCTGCAGCGCTGGCCGCAGGTGTTGGCGCATCTCGACCAGCCGCACGGCGACGCCTCCTTCCTGCCGACCCTGCGCGTGAGCGAACTGGCGGCGAAGCACGTCAAGGTGGTGCTGACCGGCGACGGCGGCGACGAGCTGTTCGCCGGCTACGACAAGTACGCGCAGTTGCTGTCCGCCCCGGGCGTGGACCAGCTCGATGCCGGCGCCTTCCAGCGCGGCTACTTCGAGTCGATTTCCCTGTTCACGCCCGCGGCGCGGAACGCGCTGTACCGGCCCGAGGTGGCGGCGCGGCTGGCGGGCATCGACAGCTTCGAGGCGGCCGCCAAGCCCTGGTTCGACGAGGCGGCGCACTTCGACCGCGTCAACCAGGCTCTGTACCTGGACATGCAGTTGCTGCTGTGCGGCAACAACCTGGTCAAGCCGGACCGCATGGGCATGGCCGTGTCCATCGAGGCCCGCACGCCCTTCCTCGACTGGCGGATGATGGAATTCGCCTTCCGCTCGCGCGGCGGCACCAAGCTGGCCGCCGATGGCGACAAGAAGCACTGGTACAAGCGCGCGGTGACGCCCTTGATCGGGCATGACCTGGCCCATCGCCGCAAGCAGATGTTCACGGTGCCGGTGGGCGAGTGGTTCCGCGGCGAGAGTTATCCGTGGCTGGCCCAACTGCTGGCCGGCAGCGACCTGCTGCAGCGGCTGTTCGCGCCTGCTGCCGTGCAAGGCTTGCTGGAGCGGCACCGCAACGGCAGCGCCAACCACACGCGCGAGCTGCGCGCCCTGGCGGCGCTGGCGTTGTGGGCCGACGGGGCCGGCGTGTGAAGAAGGTGCTGTTCGTTTGCTACGGCAGCGGCCACGTGCGCATGGTGCTGCCGGTGGCGCAGCGGCTGCAGGCAGCAGGCCTGGCGCAAGTGCAGGTGCTGGGGCTGACAACGGCCGCCGCCGACGTGCGCGCCGCCGGCCTGTCGCTGCTGCAGTTCAAGGATTTCGTCGAGGCCGCGGATGCGAAGGCGATGGAGCATGGCCGGTCGCTCGCGGCGGCGATGGGCGAGGTGGCCGATGTCGAAGAAACGGCGGCCTACCTGGGCTTGTCGCATGCCGACCTCGAATCGGAAGTCGGCGTGCCGGAAGCGGCACGCCGCTATGCCCGCGACGGCCGCCAGGCCTTTCTGCCGCGCCGCACCCTGGGCCGCATCTTGCGCCAGGTCCGGCCCGACCTGGTCGTCGCCACCAACTCGCCGCGGGCCGAACGGGCCGCCGTCGAAGCAGCGCGGACGCTGGGCATCCCGGCGGTCTGCATCGTCGACCTGTTCGCGATCGACGAAGTGCGCTGGATTGGCCAGGCGGGCTATGCCGACCGCATCTGCGTGCTGAACGACGCGGTGCGCGATTTCCTGCTGGCGGCCCGCCGGCTGCCCGGCGAGGTCGTGGTGACCGGTAATCCCGCCTTCGACGTGTTGCGCGACGCCGCTGTGGCTGCACAAGGGGCCGGCCTGCGCCGCGCGCGCGGCTGGGACCGCAAGCGGGTGCTGCTGTGGCCGGCCCAGGTCGAACCGGCGCTGCATCCATTCAGCGGCGTGGCCGGCGACACCAGCTTGCCGGCGCGCGCGCTGCAGGCTGTGGTGGACTGGACGCTGCTCCAGCGCGATGCCATCCTGTGCGTGCGCCCACGCGCCGGCCAGCCTTTGCCGGCACTGCCGGACCACCCGCGCATCGTCGTCACCGGCCAGGACTGGCCGCTGCCGCCCTTGCTGCACGCGGTCGACCTGGTGGTCACGCTGACGTCCACCGTGGGGCTGGAAGGCCACCTGGCGGGAGCGCGACTGGTGCAGGTGCTGGGCTCGGTGTTCGAGCAGGCGATGCCGCTGCAGCGCTTCGGCATCGCCGATGTGGCCGTGCCGCTGGAGCAACTTTCGCAGTCGCTGGACACCTGGAGCCGCGCCGGCCGTCGCCCGGCCGCAACCGCGGGGCCGGCGGCCGCCGACGCCGTGCTCGCGGAGATCGCCGGATTTTTATAATCGCGCCCAGGGCCGCTCCGCGGCCCGCGCCCCACCGCCGTACCGAATGCCCTTGATCCCCGCTCCCCGGCCCGCAGACCTGGCGGCCTTCGCCGCCCCCGACGATCAGGCGCAGCCGCGCTACGGCCTGCCGCGGCAGGTCGCGTTCTGCCGCCGCTGCGTCATCTCGAATCAGCGGCCCAATTCGGCGGTGGAGTACCAGCACACCAGGGCCAGCAAGAAGGCCACCATCGCCTTCGACGAGGAAGGCATCTGCGACGCCTGCCGCTTCGCCGAGCAGAAACACGGCACCATCGATTGGAAGCAGCGCGAAGACCAGCTCGCCGCCCTGTGCGACCGCTTTCGCAGCAAGTCGGGTTACGACTGCCTGTTGCCTGGCTCGGGCGGCAAGGACAGCTTCTACGCCGCGCATGTGCTCAAGACGCGCTTTGGCATGCACCCGCTCACCGTCACCTGGGCGCCGCACATCCATACCGAGTGGGGCTGGCGCAATTTCCAGTCGTGGCTGCACGCCGGCTTCGACAACGAGCTGACCACGCCGAACGGGCGCGTGCACCGCCTGCTCACGCGGCTGGCCGTGGAGAACCTGTTTCATCCGTTCCAGCCCTTCATCTTCGGCCAGAAGTCGCTGGCGCCCAAGATGGCGGTGCTGCACGACATCCCGTTGGTGGTCTACGGCGAGAACGAGGCCGAGTATGGCAATCCGATAGTCGACACCACCAGCGCCAGGCGCGACTGGTCGTACTTCACCGCCTCCGACAAGTCGCAGATCTACCTGGGCGGCACCTCGATCCAGAGCCTCTACGATGACTTCGGGCTGGAGCCGCAGGACCTGCTGCCTTACCTGCCGGCCGACCCGGTGCAGATCGAGAAGAAGCAGGTCGAGGTGCACTACCTGGGCTACTACCTGAAGTGGCATCCGCAAAGCTGCTACTACTACGCGGTGGAGCATGGCGGCTTCGAGGCTTCGCCCGAGCGCACCCCGGGCACCTACAGCAAGTACAACAGCATCGACGACCGGATCGACGACTTTCACTACTACACCACCTTCACCAAGTTCGGCATCGGCCGCGCCACCTACGACGCGGCACAGGAAGTGCGCTCCGGCGACATCACGCGCGGCGAGGGCGTGGCGCTGGTGCGGCGCTACGACGGCGAATTCCCCGAACGCTTCGCGCAGGAGATCTTCCGTTACCTCAGCATCCCGGAGAAGGAGTTCCCGCAAGCTTCGAAGATGTTCGAGTCGCCGGTGATGGACCGCGCCTGCTTCATGAGGCTGGCCGACACCTTCCGCTCGCCGCACCTGTGGCGCCAGGAAGGCGGCCAGTGGAAGCTGCGCCACGCCGTCTGGCACGAGGGCAGCTGAGCATGGCGCACCGGCATCTGCGCGTCGTTGCCCGCCTGGACATCAAGGGCCCGAACCTGATCAAGGGCATCCACCTGGAAGGCTTGCGGGTGGTGGGCGATCCGCAGGAGCATGCCGTGCGCTATTACGGCGAAGGCGCCGACGAACTGCTGTTCATCGACATCGTCGCCAGCCTGTACCAGAGGAACAACCTGTCGGACATCATCAGGCGCGCCGCCGACCAGGTCTACGTGCCGATCACCGTCGGCGGCGGCATCCGCAGCCTGGCCGACGTGGCCACCATGATGCTGTCGGGCGCCGACAAGGTCGCCATCAACACCGCGGCCATGGCCCGGCCAGAACTCGTCACCGAAGTGGCGCGCCGCTACGGCTCGCAGTGCATGGTGCTGAGCGTCGAGGCCAAGCGCGTCGCGCCCGGCCGCTGGGAGTGCTACACCGACAATGGCCGCGAGCGCACCGGCAAGGACGTGGTGGCCTGGGTGCGCGAAGCGGTGGAACGCGGCGCCGGCGAAGTGCTGCTGACTTCGGTGGATCAGGAAGGAACGCGCAAGGGTTTCGACGTGCCGCTGGCGCAGCAAGTCTGTGATGCGGTCGCCGTGCCGGTCGTGATCAGTGGCGGCTTCGGCCGCGCCGAAGACCTGGCGGCACTGGCGGGCATCGACATCTCCGGTGCTGCGGTCGCCGACGCGCTGCACTGGAAGCGCATGCCGCTGGAGCAGATCAAGACGCATGCGCGCGCGGCGGGTTTCGACGTGCGGGAAGGAGTGCCGCGATGAGCATTCCCGTGACCGTCATCGACTACGGCATCGGCAACCTGCTGAACATGGTTCGCGCGCTCGAGCATTGCGGCGCGGCGGTGCAGGTGGTCGCCCGGGCCACGCCGGAGGCGGCGCAGGCGTCACGGCTGGTCCTGCCCGGCGTCGGTGCCTTCGGCGACGGCATGGCGGAACTGCGCGCCCGCGGTCTGGACGACACGGTGCGCAACTTCGCCGCTACCGGCCGGCCGTTCCTGGGCATCTGCGTCGGCCTGCAGATGATGTTCGAGGACAGCGAGGAAATGGGGACGCACGCCGGCCTCGGCCTGCTGCAAGGCCGCGTGCTGGCGGTGCCGGTCACGCGCGCCGACGGCCAGCCGCACCGCGTCCCGCACATCGGCTGGCGGCCCTTGCAAGCTGCCCGCGCCTGGGACGACACCATCCTGTCCGAGGTGCAGGCCGGCGAGCGCGCCTACTTCGTCCACTCCTTCACCGCCGAGCCGCGCGACCCGGCAGTGCGACTCGCGGACGTGGACTACGATGGTCGGCGCCTGTGCGCCGCGGTGCAGCGCGGCAACCTCACCGGCTGCCAGTTCCATCCCGAGCGCAGCGCCGGGGCGGGGCTGGGCATGCTGCGCCGCTTCCTGGCGCTGTAGACCAGCATGACCGCCTCCACCATCGCCACCATCTGCGCGCGCGGCGGCAGCAAGGGCCTGCCGGGCAAGAACGTCCGTGTCTTCGCCGGCAAGCCGCTGATCGTGCACAGCATCGAACAGGCGCTGGCTTGCGCCGCGATAGCCGAAGTGTTCGTGTCGACGGACGACGCAGCCATCGCCGCGGTCGCCCGCGCCGCCGGCGCCACCGTGCCGTTTCTGCGACCGGCCGAGCTGGCGACCGACCGCGCCGGCAAGCTGCCGGTGATCGAACACCTGGTCGCCTTTCTGCAGGTGCAGGGCCGCAGCGTAGCCCGCATCGTCGACCTGCAGCCGACCTCGCCGCTGCGCGAAGCCGGCGACATCAGCGCGGCACTGGCCGCGCGCCCCGAAGCCGATCTGGTGGTCAGCGTCGCCGCCGCCCGCGACAACCCTTACTTCAACCTGGTCGAGGCGCAGCCGGATGGCTGGGTCACGCTCAGCAAGGGCGCGGGCCAGGGCCGGCGCCAGGACGCGCCGCAGGTCTACGCGCTCAACGGCTCCATCTACGTCTGGCAGCGGCAGGCGCTCGCGCACGCGGCGCGGCACGGCCTGTGGAGCGTGCGCGTCGCACCGTTCGTGATGCCACGCTGGAAGTCCGCCGACATCGACGACCTGGAAGATTTCGAGTACGCGCAGTGGCTGCACGCGCGCCATGCGCCGGGAGGGCAGGGCGATGGCGGCTGACGTGTTCGTGATCGCCGAAGCCGGCGTCAACCACAACGGCGAGCTCGCCCTGGCCTTGAAGCTGTGCGACGCGGCCCGCGCCGCCGGCGCCGACGCCGTCAAGTTCCAGACCTTCCGCGCCGAAGACCTGGTGCTGCCGGGGGCGCCCACCGCCGGCTACCAGGCGCGCCAGACCGGCGAGCAGGACCAGTTCGCCATGCTGCGCAGGCTGGAGCTGGGCGCGGCCGACCATGCGGTTTTGAGGGACCACTGCGCCGTCATCGGCATCGAATTTTTTTCCACGCCATTCTCCGAAGCGGCGGTGGACCTGCTGGTGAAACTGGGCGTGGCCCGCATGAAGATGCCGTCCGGCGAGCTGACCCACCGTGCGTTGCTGGTCCGCGCGGCCGGCACGCAGCTGCCGCTGCTGCTGTCGACGGGCATGGCCACGCTGGACGAGGTGCGCGAGGCGCTGGACTGGGTGGCGCAGGCCCGGGGCGGGCTGCACGACGTGACCGTGTTGCATTGCACCTCGGCCTACCCGGCGCCGGACGAGTCGCTCAATCTGCTGGCCTTGCAGTCGATGGCCGAAGCGCTCGGGCTGCCGGTGGGCTATTCGGACCACAGCACCGGCATCGAGGCGGCGCTGGCCGCGGTGGCGCTGGGCGCGACGGTGATCGAGAAGCACCTCACGCTGGACCGCACCTTGTCCGGGCCGGACCATGCGGCCTCGCTGGAGCCCGACGCCTTCCGCCACATGGTCGAAGGCATCCGCCGCGTCAGCCGCATGCGCGGCGACGGCCTCAAGGCGCCACGGCCACAGGAGCTGGACGCCGCCCGGGTGGCCCGCCGCAGCATCGTGGCCGCATTGCCGATCGCGGCGGGCACGGTGATCGGGGCCGCGATGCTGGCCTGCCGCCGCCCCGCCAGCGGCATCGCGCCGCGCGACTGGGACCGCGTCGTCGGCGCCCGCGCGGCGACGGACATCCCCGCCCACACCACGTTGCAGTGGGACCAGATCGCCGGCGGTCGCCATGACTGAAGCAGCGCCGCGCCGCATCGTCTACCTGAGCGGCACACGGGCCGACTTCGGCCTGATGGTGTCCACGCTGCAGCGCATGCGGGCGACGCCGGGCCTGGCTGTGCAGGTCGCCGTGACCGGCATGCACCTGTCGGCGCAGCATGGCCACACGGTGGACGAAGTGGCGGCCAGCGGGCTGGAGATCTGCGCCCGCATCCCTTACGACGTGGCGACCCGCACCGGCGCCAGCATGGCCGAAGGCATCGCCGCCTGCCTGCACGGCGTGACGCTGCTGCTGCAGCAGCAGCGCCCGGACGCGTTGCTGGTGCTGGGTGACCGCGGCGAAATGCTGGCTGGCGCCATCGCGGCGCTGCACGTGGGCGTGCCTTGCGTGCACGTGCACGGCGGCGAGCGATCGGGCACCGTCGACGAGCCGGTGCGGCATGCGATCAGCAAGTTGAGCAGCTGCCACTTCGTCGCGACCGAGGGCGCGCGCGAGCGCCTGCAGCGAATGGGCGAAGACCCGGCGCGCATCTTCGTCACGGGGGCGCCCGGGCTGGACGGACTGCAGGCTTTGGGCGCGGCGGACCGCCAAGCATGCCTGGCCGCATTGCGGCTGCCGGTCGGCAGCCGTTTCCTGCTGGCCTTGTTCCATCCGGTGGTGCAGCAGGCGCAGGATGCCGGCGTCCAGGCCGGTGCGTTGCTGCGCGCCCTGGCCGCTGCCGGCCTGCCGGTGCTCTGGCTGGAGCCGAACGCCGATGCCGGTTCGCTGGAGATCCTGCGGGCGCTGGACGCCACGCCACTGCCGCCCGGATCGCGGCGCCTGCGCCACCTGCCGCGCGCAGAGTACGTGGCGGCGCTGCGCCATTGCGAGGCGCTGGTGGGCAATTCCTCGTCCGGCGTGATCGAGGCGGCGAGCTTCGGCACGCCGGTGGTGAACGTCGGCGACCGCCAGCGCATGCGCGAGCACGGTCCCAACGTGGTGGACGTGGTTTGCGACGAGGCAGCCATCCGTGTCGCCCTGCGCCAGCAGCTGAGGCAGGGCCGCTACGGGTGCGACAATGCCTGGGGCGACGGCCAGGCGGGCGAGCGCATCGCGCAACTGCTCGCCACGCTGCCGCTGGACGCGCGGTTGCTGGACAAGATCAACACCTACTAGTGCAAGCCAAGCAAGCCTCCACCCTGGTCATTGTCGGCGCCGGCGGCCACGGTCGCGTGGTGGCGGACGCCGCCGTCTGCGCCGGCCGGTGGACGCGCATCGTCGCCACCGAGCGCAGTGCGTCGCCGCGCACCGGCCAGCTGCTTCCCGGCGTGGAGCTGGTGCCGCTGGACGTCGCGCTCGCATTGCCCGACGCCGAATTCCACGTGGCGATCGGCGCCAACGACGTGCGCGAGCGCGAGGCCCTGGCCCTCGGCGCGCGCGAACTCGCCACGGTGATCCATCCGGCCGCTTCGGTGTCGGCGCAGGCGCAGGTCGAGGCCGGTTGCTTCGTCGCCGCCCAGTCCGTGCTGGCGCCCGGCGCGCGGCTGGGTATCGGTGTCATCGTGAACCACGGCGCCGTGATCGATCACGACGTGCGGCTCGGCGCCTTCAGCCACGTGGCGCCGCGCGCCGGGCTCGGCGGCAAGGCCAGCCTCGGTGCGCGGGTGCTGCTGGGCACCGGCGCCAACGTGCTGCCCGGCCTCGCGGTGTGCGACGGCGCCGTGGTCGGGGCCGGCGCGGCGGTCTGCGCGACCATCGACGTCGCTGGAACCTACGCCGGCGTGCCCGCGCGGAGGATCCGGTGACCGAGCAGGACTTTCGCGATCTTTTCATCGCACCCGATTGCAGCCTGCACGAAGCGCTGGCCCGCCTGAACCGCACCGCGCGCGGCCTGCTGCTGGTGCTGGCCGCCGACGGCAAGCTGCTGCG
This sequence comes from Ramlibacter sp., assembly GCF_028292805.1. Lineage (GTDB taxonomy): Bacteria > Pseudomonadota > Gammaproteobacteria > Burkholderiales > Burkholderiaceae_C > Ramlibacter. The sequence continues at coordinate 11,535 of NZ_JAQGLS010000262.1, forward strand.
CACGTTGACCGACGGCGACATGCGCCGGGCCGCGCTGGCGCACCTGCCGGATGCAACTCGCGTGAGTGAACTGCCGCAACGCCCGCCGCTGACCGTGGCTGACGACGAGCCGCTCTCCACCGCGGTGGCCTTGCTGGACCGGCACGAGATCGACCACCTGCCGGTCATCGATGCCGCCGGCCGCCCGGTCGACATCGTGCTGCGGCGGGAGCTGACGCAGCGCATCTGGCTGTCGTCACCGCACCTGGGCGAAGACGAGACGGCCTTCGTCGCCGAAGCTTTCCGCACCAACTGGATCGCGCCGCTCGGGCCGCACGTGGATGCATTCGAGCGCGAGCTGGCGGACCACGTCGGCGTCGGCCATGCCGCCGCCCTCAGTTCCGGCACCGCCGCCATCCACCTGGGCCTGCTGCTGCTCGGGGTGCAGCCCGGCGACACGGTGTTCTGCTCCTGCCTCACCTTCGTGGCCAGCTGCAACCCGATCCAGTACTGCGGCGCGCGGCCGGTCTTCATCGACGCCGAGCCGGGCTCCTGGAACATGTCGCCACTGGCGCTGGCGCGGGCCTTCGCCTGGGCCGAGCGGGAAGGGCGCCTGCCGCGGTGCGTGATCGTGGTCAACCTGTACGGCCAGAGCGCCGACATGGACGCCTTGCTGCCCCTGTGCGAGCGCTACGGCGTGCCGGTGCTGGAAGACGCGGCCGAGTCGCTCGGCGCGAGCTACAAAGGCCGCGCCAGCGGCAGCTTCGGCCGGGTCGGCGTGTACTCCTTCAACGGCAACAAGATCATCACCACCTCCGGCGGCGGCATGCTGGTGGCCGACGACGAAGCGCTGATCGCGCGGGCCCGCAAGCTCGCCACCCAGGCGCGCGAGCCGGCGCCGCATTACGAGCACGTGGAGACCGGTTTCAACTACCGCATGAGCAACGTGCTGGCCGGCATCGGCCGCGGCCAGCTGCGGGTGCTGCCGCAGCGCGTGCAGCAGCGGCGCGAGGTGTTCGAGACCTACCGCGCGGCGCTGGCGGACGTGCCCGGCATCCACTGGATGCCGCAGCCGCCCGGCATGCATTCGACCCGCTGGCTGACCTGCCTGACGCTGGCCGGCGAGGATGCGGGCGCGCGCCGCGACCAGGTGCTGCGCAGCCTGGAGCGGCACTCGATCGAGGCGCGGCCGGTGTGGAAGCCGATGCACCTGCAGCCGCTGTACCGCGGAGCGCCCTGGTTTCCGCACGCGGAAGGAACCGACCTGGCGGCGCAATTGTTCGCCACCGGCATCTGCCTGCCGTCCGGCTCCAACCTCGAGCCCGGGCAGATCACCCGCGTGATAGCCCACCTGCGCCGTGCCCTGGCCCGGGCGGAGCCATAGGTGCGGTTCTCCGGGCGCGCCCTCACGCTGCTGCTGGCGGACCTGGCCCTGGGCCTGGCGGCGTGGTGGCTGGCGTTCTGGCTGCGCTTCAACCTCGACGTGCCGGGCGAGTTCGTGCAGCTGGCCATCGCCTCCAGCCCCTGGTGCGTGCTGGGGCTGGCCGTGGGCCTGGGCATCACGCGCGCCTACCGCCATGTCTGGACCTTCATCGGGCTGGCCGAGCTGCGCCAGCTGGCCGCGGCCGTGCTGCTGGGCGCGGTGCTGGCGGCGGTGGCCGTGCTGATGCTGCGGCTGCCGCAGTTCCCGCGTTCGGTGCTGCTGCTGTATCCGGTGCTCGCCCTGCTGCTGCTCGGTGGCGTGCGGGCCGCGTGGCGCACGATCGCGGAACACCGCCTGCATCGGTTCGGCGGCACGCCGGTGGTGGTGGTCGGCTCGCTGGCCGATGCGACTGGCGCGCTGCGGGCGCTCAAGGGGTCCGCGCGCTGGCATGCGGTGGCTATCGTCTCGCCGCTGCGCGACGAACGCGGCCGCTCGGTGCAGAACGTGCGCGTGCTCGGCGCGGTGGCCGACCTCGCGGCTGTCTGCCACGCCGTGGACGCGCGCACTGCTCTCATGGCCAGCCCGCCCGGCTCGCCGGAGCGGCGCGAGGCGCTGCTGCTGGCCGCGGATGCGCAGATCACGCTGCTGACGCTGCCGCGCGCCGACCAGTGGCTGCAGGCGGAAAGCACCGGCCCGCGCAAGATCGAACTGGAAGACCTGCTGGGCCGCTCGCCGGTGGCGCTCGACGTCGCCGGGCTGGCCGAGTTGTTCTCCGGCCAGGTGGTTCTGGTGACCGGCGCCGGCGGCTCGATCGGCTCTGAACTATGCCGGCAGATCGCGCGCTTGGGCGCGGCGCGGCTGGTCTGCGTCGACGTGTCGGAGTACGCCATCTACCAGCTGGAGCAAGAGCTGCGGCAGGCGCACCCGCAGATGCAGGGCATCTACCACACCGCCAACGTGCGCGAGCCGGAGCGGCTGCTGGCGATCTTCCGCCGGCACCAGCCGGCCGTGGTGTTCCACGCCGCCGCCTACAAGCACGTCCCGCTGATGGAGCAGGACAACGAGATCGAGGCCTTGCGCACCAACGTGCTGGGCACGCTGCACGCCGCCCGCGCCGCCGCCGCCTGCGGCGCGCGCCGCTTCGTGATGATCTCCACCGACAAGGCGGTCAACCCGACCAACGTGATGGGCGCCAGCAAGCGGCTGGCCGAATTGCTGGTGCAGGCCGTGGCGCTGCGCGAGCCCGGCACGCAGTTCGTCTCGGTGCGCTTTGGCAATGTGCTGGGCTCCAGCGGCTCGGTGGTGCCGCTGTTCGCCGCCCAGATCGCGCGCGGCGGCCCGGTGACGGTGACGCACCCGGACATCGTGCGGTATTTCATGACGATTCCCGAGGCCGCGCAGCTGGTGCTGCAGGCCGGGCTGATGGGCCGCTCGGGCCAGATTTTCGTGCTGGACATGGGCGAGCCGGTGAAGATCGTGGAACTCGCGCGGATGCTGATTCGCCTTTCCGGGCGCACCGAGCAGGAGGTTCCGATCAGCTACACCGGCCTGCGGCCCGGCGAGAAGCTGTTTGAGGAACTGCTTGCCAACGCCGAGACCAGCGAGACCACGCCGCACGCCAAGCTGCGCATCGCCAAGACGGCCGGTCCGCTGCCCGAGGTGGACGAAGTGGTGGGCTGGATCACCCAAGCCGGGGCGCAGCCGGCGCCGGCCGCGGTGCGCGAATGGCTGCGCGCCAGGGTGCCGGAGTACGCGCCGCGGGAAGACGCGTTGCGGCGCTGATGGCCTCATCCCGGGCTTGCTTCGGGATCCAGGCTGGTTCGAGCGCCGCCGCTCGATTGCGGGCCGAGCCCGCAATGACAAGTCCGCGGGCTAGGTCGTGATCCCCGTGCGCGACAGCACGTCGCTCACCAGTTCCAGCCGCACCAGCGGGTTGTCCAGTTCCATCAGGCGCTGTTTCAGGGTCGGCGGCAGCGGCAGCAGTTCGCACCAGCGGTTCGCGACCCAGCCGCAGTCCTCCAGTTTGAACGGCGGCAGCAGCGGCATCGGGCCGGGCGCGTTGGCTTTCAGCTGCAGCGACTCGATCAGTCGCTGCAGGGCGTCGGCTGTGGGCTTGAGATCGTCCGGGATGGCCACGGCCATGTCGGGCACGATGCGCTCCACGTTGGCCACCCACAGGCCGTGCTTGAGCTGTTCGCTCGAGGTGATCCGAAAGCGCTGGCTGCCGACGGCGCGGATCATCATCAGCCCGGGCTGGGGGGTTTCGAAGTCCCGGATGGTGGCGAGCGTGCCGACCTGCGAGAACGCTTCCTGGCTGCCCGGCTGCCGCACCTCGTTGCCCCGGGTCAGCGAAACCACCCCGAACGGGGCGCCCGCCTTGCGGCACTTGGAGATCATGTCGAGGTAGCGGACCTCGAAGATGCGCAGCGACAGCAGCCCCTCCGGAAACAGCACCGCGCTGAGCGGAAACAGGGGCAGGGATTTCAGCGTCAGGGTGGCGGGCACGTCGGTTCCAGTGGCTGCCGCTATCATCCCACGACCTCGCCCACTCGTGCCTCGATGCTCCTCCAGATCCTTTCCTTCCTGCTCGACGTCATCGCCGGCCTGCTCGGCGGCGCCTGCCTGTTGCGCCTTTACATGCAGCATCAGCGGATCGGCTTTGCCAATCCGGTGGGCAAGTTCGTCTTCGCCCTGACCGACTGGCTGGTGCTGCCGCTGCGCAAAGTCATCCCGGCCGCAGGCAAGTGGGACCTGGCCAGCCTGGTGGGGGCTTACCTGCTGCAGCTGGCGCAGTACGGCATCCTGTGGCTGCTGATGGGCCGCACCAACGGCGGCGTGGTCCCGCTGCTGGCGCTGTTCGGGCTGCTGCGGCTGGTGGTTTCGGGAATGATCGGGCTGGTGATCGTCTACGCCGTGTTGTCTTGGGTGCGGGCCGATTCGCCCATCACCGACGTGATCGACCGGCTGACGGCGCCGATGCTGCGGCCGTTCCGTCGCCTGATCCCGCTGGTGGGCGGGTTCGACCTGTCGCCGCTGGCGCTGCTGGTGGTGCTGCAGGTCGCCGCGATCGTGCTGGCGAATTTGCAGGGGGCGGTGCTGCGTTGACTACTCCACCGCGTCGGCCGGCTGCCGCTGCAGCATCGCCAGCACGTTGGCGACGGTCTTGCGCAGCTCGCGCCGGTCGCAGATGAAGTCGACGGCGCCCTTGGTCTGCAGGAACTCGGCCCGCTGGAAACCTTCCGGCAGCTTCACCCGCACGGTCGACTCGATCACGCGCGGGCCGGCAAAGCCGATCAGCGCCTTGGGCTCGGCGATCACCACGTCGCCCATGAAGGCGAAGCCTGCGCTGACGCCGCCCATGGTCGGGTCGGTCAGCACGCTGATGTAGGGCAGGCCCTTCTTGGCCAGCCGGGTCAGCGACGCGTTGGTCTTGGCCATCTGCATCAGCGACAGCAGGCCTTCCTGCATGCGGGCGCCGCCGGTGGCGGTGAAGCACAGGAACGGCACCTTCTGCTCGATGGCGGTTTCGACGCCGCGCACGAAGCGCTCGCCGACCACGCTGCCCATGCTGCCGCCCATGAAGTCGAACTCGAAGGCCGCGGCCACCAGGCTGATGCTGTGCACCGCGCCGCCCATCACGACCAGGGCGTCGGTCTCGCCGGTGTTCTCCAGCGCTTCCTTGAGCCGCTCCGGGTAGCGCCGGCTGTCCTTGAACTTCAGCGGATCGACGGGCAGCACCTCCTGCCCGATCTCGTAGCGGCCTTCCGGATCCAGGAAGGCGTTCAGGCGCGGCCTGGCGCCGATCCGGTGGTGGTGGGTGCAGGTGGGGCAGACGTTCTGGTTCTGCTCCAGGTCGGTCTTGTAGAGCACCGTTTCGCAACTCGGGCACTTGACCCACAAGCCTTCGGGCACGCCCCGGCGTGCATTGGGATCCGTGTGCTGGATCTTCGGGGGCAGCAGTTTTTCCAACCAGCTCATCTGCGGTTCCTCTCGCGGTGCATTCTAGGAGTCTAGCGCGGTCCGGATCTCGCCCAGGAAGGACGCCAGCGCGGCCGCGGCGCGTTCGCGCGGCTGGTCCTGGACCACCTGGATGACCTTGGTGCCGATGACCACTGCGTCGGCCACCTTGCCGATGGCCCTGGCCGTGATGGCGTCGCGGATGCCGAAGCCGACACCGACCGGGATGCTCACGTGCTTGCGGATGAGCGGCAGGGCAGCCGCCACGGCGTCCGTGTCCAGGTGGCCGGCCCCGGTCACGCCCTTGAGCGAGACATAGTAGACGTAGCCGGTGGCGACGCGCGCCACCTGCTGGATGCGCTGGTCGGTGCTGGTGGGCGCGAGCAGGAAGATCAGGTCCAGGCCGTGCGCCTTCAGCTGGGCCGCGAACTCCTCGCACTCCTCCGGCGGGTAGTCGACGATCAACATGCCGTCGACGCCGGCAGCAGCCGCGTCGCGCACGAAGCCGCCCTTGCCATGGCCGAGGTCGTAGCGCTCCACCGGGTTGGCGTAGCCCATCAGCACCACCGGCGTGGCGTCGTCGCGCTGGCGGAAAGTGCGCACCATGTCCAGCACCTGGGCCAGGCCGACGCCCGCCGCCAAGGCACGGTCACCGGCCTTCTGGATCACCGGGCCGTCGGCCATCGGGTCGGAAAAGGGCACGCCCAGTTCGATCACGTCCGAGCCGGCCTCGACCATCGCGTGCATCAGCTCGGGAGTGATGTCGGGAAAGGGAAAGCCGGCGGTGAGGTAGGGGATCAGCGCCGTGCGCCTTTGGCTGGCCAGGCGCTCGAAGGCGGCGGCGATGCGGCTCATGCCTTGGGCCCTCCCTTGAGCGAGAGGCCGCGCATGGAGGGCCGATCGTAGAAATCGACGCCCGCCAGGTCGGCCACCGTGCCGATGTCCTTGTCGCCGCGGCCCGACAGGTTCACCAGGATGTGCTGGTCGCTCTTCATGGTTCGCGCCAGCTTCATCGCGTAGGCGACGGCGTGGCTGGACTCCAGCGCCGGGATGATGCCTTCGGTGCGGCACAGATAGTGGAAGGCCTCCAGCGCCTCGGTGTCGGTGATGCCGACGTATTCGGCGCGGCCGATGTCCTTGAGCCAGGCATGTTCCGGCCCCACGCCCGGGTAGTCGAGGCCGGCGCTGACGCTGTGGGTCTCGATGATCTGGCCGTTGTCGTCCTGCAGGATGTAGGTGCGGTTGCCGTGCAGTACGCCCGGGCTGCCGCGCTGCAGCGAGGCCGCGTGCTTGCCGCTGTCCATGCCCTCGCCGGCCGCTTCCACCCCGATCAGCCGGGTGTTCTCGAATGGAATGTAAGGATGGAAGATGCCCATCGCGTTGCTGCCGCCGCCCACGCAGGCCACCACCACGTCGGGCTGGCGGCCGGCCTGTTGCGGCATCTGCTCGAGGCACTCGTTGCCGATCACGCTTTGGAAGTCGCGCACCATCATCGGATACGGGTGCGGGCCGGCCACGGTGCCGATGATGTAGAACGTGTTTTCCACGTTGGTGACCCAGTCGCGCATGGCCTCGTTCAGCGCGTCCTTGAGGGTCTTGCTGCCGGATTCCACCGGCACCACGCGGGCGCCCAGCAGGTTCATGCGGTAGACGTTGGGGCTTTGCCGCTGGACGTCGTTGCTGCCCATGTAGACCACGCATTCGAGGCCGTAGCGGGCGCAGATGGTCGCCGTGGCCACGCCGTGCTGGCCGGCGCCGGTCTCGGCGATCACGCGCGGCTTGCCCATGCGCCGGGCCAGCATGGCCTGGCCGATCACGTTGTTGATCTTGTGGGCGCCGGTGTGGTTCAAGTCTTCGCGCTTGAGCCAGATCTGGGCGCCGCCCTGTTCCCGGCTCATGCGCTGGGCATGGTAGACCGGCGAGGGGCGGCCGACGAAGTGCCGCAGCTCGAAGGCGAATTCCTCGAGGAACTCCGCATCGTGCTGGTACTTCGCGTAGGCGTCGCGCAGCTCGCTGATCGCGTGGGTGAGGGTCTCGCTGACGAAGCTGCCGCCGTAGATGCCGAAGTGGCCGCTGGCGTCAGGTTGCTGGTAGGGGAACATGGGGGGACCTTGCAAGGAGCGCGTCGGCGGCACGCACGGCCGCCACGAACCGATGGATCAACCGGGCGTCCTTGATCCCCTTGGAGACCTCGACGCCCGAACTCACATCAACGGCCAGCGTGGTGAAACGCGGCCGCACCTGAAGGATGCCTTCGCCCACGTTTGCAGGTGTGAGCCCACCAGACAAAACGGCGTGACAACTGACGCTTGGAGGAAGACGTGACCAATGGAATGCCTTGCCGGCGCCGCCGTAGCCCGCGACGTGGGCGTCGAGCAGCAGGGCCTGTGCGTGCGGGTACTGGGAGGCAAATTCTAGCAAGTCGAAGGGCGTGGCCTCATCCAGCGGGATACGGGCGGCCCGCATCCAGGGCCGCGCGCCTGCCGCTGCCAGGCATTGAGCTGGCGTCTCGTCGCCGTGAAACTGCAGTGTCGCGTTCGGCACCTGCGCGCAGGCGGCCTGGACATGGTCCGCGCTCTCGTTGACGAACAGCAGCACCGGCGTCACGAAGGGCGGCAAGCCGCGCGCCAGTTCGCCGGCGCGGGCTGCGCTCACGTGGCGCGTGCTCCTGGCATACAGCACGAAGCCCACCGCATCGGCGCCGGCTTCGACGGCGGCGGCGACGTCCTGCTCGCG
>NZ_JAQGLS010000273.1 GCF_028292805.1 Ramlibacter sp.
GCACGGGATGGCGAGCCTCCACCACCTCGATGCGCGCCGGCACCCCGGCCGGGCGCTCCGGCGTGTGCTGGTAGCGGGTGACGACCAGCCCCGACAGCGGCGCGTCGGCGGGCCAGAGCTGCTCGACGGCCTGGGCCATCGCGCCGCCGGCCTTGCCGGCGCCGAGCACGACGGTGCGACCACGCGGCACTTTCGGCAGAAAGGCCGCGGTGTTGTGCAGCGGCAGCGCGCGCCGCACGGCGGCTGCATACAGGTGCTCGAGGAAGCGGCGCGGTTCGGTGGCGGGGTCGGGCGCGGTCATGGGATCTCCTCGCGCCATTGTGCCGCTTCAGTTCACCGGCGCACCACGCTGGAACCACTGGCCGAGCAAGGCGCGCTCGGCCTCCGTCATCGCGGTGCTGTTGTTCAGCGGCATGGTTTTCTGCACCACGGCCTGCTGGTAGACGGCGGCCGCATGCTGCTTGAGCGCCTCCGGCGAGTCCAGTCGCACGTTCTTCATCTGCAGCTGGGCGCCGTGGCAGGCGGCGCAGCGCTGCGCGATCACGGCCCCCACGCTCGAATAAGTGGCGGCCGGGACCGGGCCCGCGGTGCTCGCGCCGGGCGCGGGCGCCAGCCACCAGGCCACGCCAGCGATCACGGCCACGCCGACCAGCGCGTAGCCGGCCGGATGGCGATTGCGTCCGAGCCTGTAGCCGTGCCGCATGACGAAGAACTGGCGGACCGCGGCGCCGGCGAACATCATCAGCACCAGCACCACCCAATTGCGCTCGTGCTGGTACAGGAAGCCGTAGTGGGTGGACAGCATGCCAAACAGCACCGGCAGCGTGAAGTAGGTGTTGTGCACGCTGCGCTGCTTGCCGCGCCAACCGTGCACCGGGTCGACCGGCTCGCCGGCCTCGATGGCGCGGATCACCTTCTTCTGGCCGGGGATGATCCAGAAGAACACGTTGGCGCTCATGGCCGTGGCCATCATCGCCGCCACCAGCAGGAAGGCCGCGCGGCCTGGGAACCACTGGCATGCCAGCCAGCAGGCGGCGCAGACCAGCAGCAGGACGAGGGCGCCGACGATGCCATCGCCGTTGCGGCGGTGCCCGAACAGCTGGCAGATGGCGTCATACAGCACCCAGAACAGCAGCAGGAACGACACCGCCACGGCGACGGCCGCGCCCGGCGACCAGTCCACCAGCGAGCGGTCGACCAGGAAAGTGCTGGCGTTCCACAGGTAAACCACGGTGAACAGCGCGAAGCCGGACAACCAGGTGGAGTAAGCCTCCCAGTAGAACCAGTGCAGGTGCGGCGGCAGCGCCGGCGGCCGCACGGCGTACTTCACCGGGTGGTAGAAGCCGCCGCCGTGCACCGCCCACAGCTCGCCGGTGGCGCCCTCGCCGCGCAGCTTGTGGTCGGCCGGCGGCGTGAGGCTGCTGTCGAGGAAGACGAAGTAGAAGGAGGAGCCGATCCAGGCGATCGCGGTGATCACGTGCAGCCACCGCAGCAGCAGGCTGGCCCAGTCGAGAAGGTAGGTTTCCATGGCTGGCGCAAAGGAGAACGCGTTCTGCTCACCACTGCGGGCGCTCTGAGCAAAAGGGGATCGCGCACTCGCTGGGAAAGCGGCGCCGCTGCGACCGACCGGCGAAGTTTACGGCAGCCCGGCCTGCAGCAGCTGCGCCGCCACGGCGACGGCGATCACCTCCGGCTGCTTGCCGGCGATGCCGGGCACGCCGATCGGGCAGGTGACCTGCGCCAGTTCCTGCTGGCGAAAGCCGCGCTCGTCCAGCCGGTGCCGGAAGGTGGCCCACTTGGTCTTGCTGCCGATCAGGCCGACGTAAGGCAGGTCGCCCCGCTGGCGCAGCCGCGTGAGGCAGGCCGCCACCACGTCCAGGTCTTCGGCGTGGCTAAAGCTCATGATCAGGACGCGCGAGCCCGGCGCCAGGTCCGCCACGGCCGCCTGCACCGGGTCCGAATGCTCGCACCGCACGTTGTCGGGCACCTGCACCGGGAAGATCTCGTCGCGGCTGTCGATCCAGGTGATGGCGAACGGCAGCGTCCCGAGCACCGTGACCAGGGCCCGGCCGACGTGCCCGCCGCCGAACAGCGCCAGCGGCGCCCGGCCGGCATCCAGCCGCGTGGCCAGGGCCGGGATGTCGGTGCGGCCGACCGGCTCGAAGCGCAGGTGCACCACGCCGCCGCAGCACTGGCCCAGGGCGGGACCGAGCGCGTAGCGCAGCACCGGTTCGCCAGCGGCGCCGGCCAGCCGGCCGCGGGCCTGGGCGATCGCGGCGAATTCCAGGTGGCCGCCGCCGATGGTGCCGACCACCGCGTCGGCGAACACCGCCATCCAGGCGCCGGGCTCGCGCGGCACCGAGCCAGCGGTGGCGTGGACGGTGACGAGGATGGCGTCGGCGCTGGCCAACCGCCGCGTGGTTTGTTCTCGGGGCAGCATGCTTTACAGTGGGGCCGTCCGCAAGAACGCGGCAGGATCGGCAACCAGGGTCATCATTGGGGCGCGTGGCGCCGTTGTGGCCTTGCGCCCGCAACCGCCGCGCGTTCACTTCGCCAGGATCACATGATGAAGCATTCCAACAAGCTGCGCTATCTGGGTCCGCTGGCCGCCGGGGTTGCCGCGCTGCTGGCCGCATGCACCTCGACCTCGGTGCCGCCGGATCCGGCGCCCGCCGTGGTGCCGGCGCAGCCGCCCCGGCAGCCCCAGGCCAGCGTCCAGCCCCTGCCTTTCCCGCGCACCTCGCCGCCCTCGGCCGCGGCCAACCCGCGCGCCTACCGCGCCGACGCCGCCACCCACGTCTACGGCCTGAACCAGGAGCGCATCTGGAAAGGCCGCCTGCCGCCCCAGCTGTACGCCATCGGGGTGCTGCAGGTCGAGGTGGATCGCAGCGGCTCCGTGCGCAGCCTGAACTGGATGCGCGCGCCACGTCATGCGCCGGAGGTGATCGCCGAGATCGAAAAGACGGTGCGCGCCGCCGCGCCCTTCCCGGTGCCGGCCCGTCTGGGCAAGGTGGTCTGGACCGACACCTGGCTGTGGCACAAGAGCGGTAAATTCCAGCTGGACACGCTGACCGAAGGCCAGGACTGAAGCTTTCACTTCGAAAAATCCCTGCTCAGTTGCAGGAGGACCGCGCTGCACGATGCTCCGCGCAGTCCGCTCAAAAGAGGAACAAGCGCACCACGGTCCCCGGGGACCGGCCCGGCTAATGCCCGGCTAAGTCTTCCCTCTTATGCTCCCGGCTTCTCGGGAGCATCCCATGCATGATCTGCTGCACCGGCTGGCCGCCGGACTGCTGCTCACGGTGGGCGTCGCCACGCTCGCCGAAGCCGCTGCCAGGGCCCCGTGGCCCGCCACGCTGTGGCTGCAGCACCAGGCGCTGCAGCCACTCGTCGGCGCCGGCCTGGCGCTGGCGCCTTGGTGGGAACCGCTGCGCACCCCGGCCACGGCGGTCGCGCTGCTGTCCAAGTTCACCCTGCTGGTCCTGGCGCTGCCGGCGCCTGCCGGCGCCGCCGATCCCCTCTCGCTGTGGGCCGAACTTCCGCAAGTTGCCATGCTGCTGGCCGCCGGCGCTATCCTCGTGCGGCAAGCGCGGCTGCAAGCGCGCTGGAACATGGCCTGGCGCCAGGAAGGCTGACATGCGAGTGCTGCTGGTGGAAGACGACGAGATGATCGGCCAGAGCCTGCGCCCGGCCCTGGCCGCCCAAGGCTGGTCGGTCGACTGGGTCAAGGACGGCCAGCTGGCGCAAAGCGCCCTGGCCGACGGCGACTACGCCTGCGTGCTGCTCGACCTGGGCCTGCCGGGGATCGACGGCGTCGAAGTGCTGCGCAGCGCCCGCGCCCGCGGCGACACCACGCCGGTGCTGGTGCTGACGGCCCGCGACGGCCTGGACGACCGCGTGGCCGGGCTCGACCTGGGCGCCGACGACTACCTGCTCAAGCCCTACGAGCTGCGCGAGCTGCTGGCCCGCATGCGCGCGGTGATCCGCCGCCGCGACGGCAGCGCCCACTCGGTGATCGGCACCCTCGCCGTGCAGCTGGACCTGACCACCCGGGAAGTGCTGGTGCAAGGCGAGCGGGCCCAGCTCTCGGCCCGGGAGTTTTCGCTGTTGCACGCGCTGCTGGAGCGGCCGGGCGCGATCCTGTCGCGCGAGCAGCTGGAAAACCGCATCTACGGCTGGGGCGAGGAAGTGAGCAGCAATGCGGTGGACGTGCTGATCCACGGAATGCGCCGCAAGCTGGGCACCGATGCCATCCGCAACGTGCGCGGCCTGGGCTGGAGGGTCACCGGCGGCGGCGACGCCAGGAGCACGGCGCCATGAAGTGGCACGTCTTTCCCCAGGGGCCGCTGTGTTCGATCCGCCGCGCCCTGATGCTGTGGCTGCTGCCGCTGTTCCTCGTGGTCGCGGCGACTTCGGCGGCGCTGTCGTGGTGGAGCTACGGCCGCATGGTCGACGGCTTCATGGACGACCAGATGCAGCAGCTGGCGTCCTCCATTGCCAGCCACCAGGTCACCCAGCTGCCGCAGCACACGCGCGAACGCGTGCACGAGTGGGGCGCCTACATCGTGCAGGTGCATGCGGCCGGGGGCCGGCCGGAGCTCAGCTCGGTGGCCGGCTTCGAGCTGCCGCTGCAGCACGGCTCCGGCTTCCACGACGCGGTGCACGAGGGCCGGCGCTGGCGCACCTACGTCGTGCCCGCGGCGGGCGACGGCCGCATCGTGCAGGTGGCGCAGAGCGGCTCCTTCCGCACCCGCCTGGCCGCCGAGCGCGCATTCACCGCCATCGCTCCGATGCTGGTGCTGCTGCCGCTCGCCATGCTGGTGCTGTGGCTGGTGGCGCGCGCGATGGCCCGCGCGCTGCAGGACATCGGCCGCCAGGCGGCGCAGCAGGACGAGCACAACCTGACCGGCCTGGCCATGGACCGCGTGCCGATCGAGATCGAGCCGCTGGTGGTGTCGTTCAACGCCTTGCTGGGGCGTCTGCGCGATGCGTTCGCCACGCAGCGCCGCTTCGTGCAGGACGCGGCGCACGAACTGCGCACGCCCGTCACGGCCATCGGGCTGCAGCTGGAGAACCTGCGCTGCGACGTCGACTGCGGCGCGACCAGCGAGCGCTTCGGCCAGCTCGAAGCCGGCGTGCGACGAGCGCAGCGGGTGGTCGACCAGATGCTGCGGCTGTCGCGGCAGGAAGCCGCCGGTGCCGACGGCCCGGCGATCGTCGACCTGCAGACGCAGCTGCGCGAAAGCATCAATACGCTGATCGCGCTGGCTGACCAGCGCCACATCGACCTGGGGCTGGCGGCAGACGCGCACACCGCGCCCTTGACCTTGCAGTGCGCGGCAGGCGACCTGCGCAGCGTGCTGGACAACCTGATCGAGAACGCGATGCGCTACACGCCCGAAGGCGGGGTGGTGGACGTGCGGCTGCTGCACGACCAGGGCCGCATGGCGCTCGAGGTGGTGGACACCGGCCCGGGCATTCCGCCGGAGTTGCTGCCGCGCGTGTTCGACCGGTTCTTTCGCGTTCCGGGCAACGGCGCCAGCGGCAGCGGCCTGGGCCTGGCCATCGCGCAGGCCGCGGCGCGGCGCTGCGGCCTGGCAGTGACGCTGCGCAACCGCGACGATCGCAGCGGGTTGATCGCGCGGGTGGAAGCGGTGGGCCTAACGGCCACCTAACAAACCGCTAAGGGCCAGCTAAAGGGCCCCGCCTACAGTGAGATCACGGTTGAACGCGGCGCCAGCAACAAGGCGCCGCGAGCGACCGGAACAAGGTCCATCCGTCAACGCACTGCACAAGGTTTCATCATGATCTCCAAGAAGTTCCTGGCCATCACCGCCATCTCCGCGGCCGCCTTCTCCGGCGCCGCCAGCGCCAACGCCGAATTCGGCGCGCCGTTCGCGATCAAGTTCGAAGGCACCCGCACCCGCGCCGAAGTGATGGCCGAAGCCGCGAAAGTGTCCGCCACCCGCAGCACCGAGCCGGCCGGCTCGCGCGTCGCCGCGCCGCTGCAGTCCGGCCTCGACGCCCGCGTGGTGCGCGCGCAGGCCGCCCAGGCGCTGCGCCTGGGCAAGATCCCGTCGGGCGAGATCGGCCTCTGAGCCGAACCGGTTGTCTCCGGCAAGAAGCAAGGGCCCCTCTCGGGGCCCTTTTCGCATCTCGCGAGCGGGCGCAAGTTCAGGCGACCGACGGCATGTGCTGAATTACGGCGGCGTTGAACTGCGGCATGAACTCGTGCACCCCCCCTCCCATCTTGGTGACGGCGGAGAACGGCACGGTGACAGTCGGGTTGAGCAGGCGATCGAGTCGCACATGCGATCGCCGGCAGGCGTCGATGGCAAACGCGGGCACCACGGCTGATCCGAAGCCGGCCTCCACCAGCGCAATCACGGTGCTGAAAAGGTTCACCGAGTGGACGTGGTCGACGCTGGCCCCGACCTTGCGCAGTTCCGCATCGATGACTTTCTGGATCGGGTTGCGGGGCACCAGGCCGACCAGCTTTTCGTCCTTGAGCGCACTCCAGCGCACCCGGCCGACGGTGTCGGGGAACGCGAGCCCCTGGGACACCTTCAGGAGCGGGAAATTCCCCAGCGGCAACTTCTTCAGGCCCGGCGCGGATTTGAAGAACACCCCCAGGCCCACGTCGGCGTCTTCCTGGAGAATCAGGTTTTCGACGCCGTCCAGCGGCGCATCGAGAATGCGCACGTCCACGCCGGGGTTGGCCTTGCAGAAAGCCGCCAGTGCCTGCGGCAGGTAGCAAGAGCTGATCAAGGGAGTGGCCGCCACGCGCAACACGCCTCGCGCCTTCAGCCCGGCCTGCCCGATCTCCGCCGTGACGGCATCCAGCTCACGCAGCACCCGAACGGCCACCGGCACCAGCTTGCGTCCGGCTTCGGTCAGCGCCACCGCGCGGCTGGTGCGGTCGAACAACCGCGCCCCGACCTGCCGCTCGAACTCCCGCACCATGATGCTGATGCCCGCTTGCGTGATGTGCGAGAGCTCCGCCGCCCGGGTAAAGCTCTGCTGGTTCACGATGTTCAGGAAAACGCGCAGCTGCCGGGTCGACAGGTTCATAGGCGCCTCTTATGTCCGCATTGCACATCTAAATTTTACTAATCCTTGATTGTGCGCGCTAATCGCGGTCCATGACGAAGTCGAGAGGAGCCGCGTGAGCGTCGATACAGAAATTGCCATCCTGGGTGCCGGTATCGGCGGATTGACACTTGCATTGAGCCTGCACCAGGCGGGCATCTCGTGCCGGGTGTACGAAGCAGTGCCCGCGATCCTGCCATTGGGCGTGGGGATCAACATCC
>NZ_JAQGLS010000297.1 GCF_028292805.1 Ramlibacter sp.
ACGTGCTGGACGCCTTCGCGCAAGCGGCGCAACAGGCAGGCATCCCGCACAGTGAAGACTTCAACCGCGGCAGCAACGAAGGTGTCGGCTACTTCCAGGTCAACCAGAAGAACGGCTGGCGCTGGAACACCGCCAGGGCCTTTGTGCGTCCCACCTGCTATGGCCGTCCCAACTTCGAGCTGTGGACCGCCGCGCAGGTCGCCAAACTGGTGATTGAGACCCAGCCCGATGGCACGCAGCGCTGCACCGGCGCCGACGTCTGGACCGGCGACGCCATGGTGCGGGTGGAAGCCACCGGCGAGGTGCTGCTGGCCGCCGGCAGCATCGGCAGTCCGCAGCTGCTGCAGCTGTCGGGCATTGGCCCGGCAGCACTCTTGCAACAACATGGCATTGCGGTGCTGCAGAACCTGCCCGGCGTGGGCGAGAACCTGCAGGACCACCTGCAGATCCGCGCCGTCTTCAAGGTCGACGGTGTCGCCACGCTCAACACGCTGGCCGGCAGCTGGTGGGGCAAGATGAAGATCGGCATGGAGTACGCCCTCAAGCGCAGTGGCCCAATGAGCATGGCGCCGTCGCAGCTGGGCGCCTTCACCCGCAGCTCGCCCGACCAGCCCTATCCCAACCTCGAATACCACGTCCAGCCGCTCAGCCTGGACGCCTTCGGCGAGCCGCTGCACACGTTCAATGCCTTCACGGCCAGCGTCTGCAACCTCAATCCCACCAGCCGCGGCTGGGTGCGCATCCGCAGCAACCGGTTCGGCGAGGCGCCGGCGATCGCGCCCAACTACCTGAGCACCGAGCAGGACCGCAAGGTGGCGGCCGAGTCGCTGCGGGTGACGCGCCGCATCGCGGCGCAGCCGGCGCTGGCGAAGTTCAAGCCGCAGGAATGGAAGCCCGGCACCGAATTCCAGTCCGACCAAGAACTGGCGCGGCTGGCCGGCGACATCGCCACCACCATCTTCCACCCGGTGGGCACCACCAAGATGGGCGCCGACGAGGATGCCATGGCGGTCCTGGACGCACGCATGCGGGTGCGCGGCGTGGCCGGGCTGCGCGTGGTGGATGCGGGCGCCATGCCGACCATCACCAGCGGCAACACCAACTCACCGACGCTGATGCTGGCCGAGAAAGCCGCGGAATGGATCCTGCAGGACGCTCGGCGCTGAGGCTGGCCCAGGCCGCTGCAACGAGCGCCTCGCCCGCAGGCTCAAGTCGAGCCGGGAGGCATCCAGGCCGCGCCATTGCCGATGCGCAGGCGATGGCGGGCACTGGCGCACAGATCGATCGCGGCTGCCAGCTGCAGCCGACACCACCTGGGACGATGACTCTCCTCCTGGTTGTTGCTGTTTGTTCCCGCAAGGAGCTTGGCCGCGGTGCCGGGGCTTCCCGCCGTGACGTGCGCGCCTCGGCCGGAGTCTGCTGGCTTGGCAACACTCTGGAGCGCGTGGGCGAACAAGGTTGACAGCTGTGCGACGCCCGCAGACACAAGTTCTTTTCGGCCGTGACGAAGGGCCAGCGCCGATTGGCCGGCCGCGCATTGAACACTTTCGTTGGATAACACTGCCGCTCAGGACGGGAAAGTCCCGATGCACCCGCAAGGTGCCAACGCTACAGTCCCGTCACTCGCATTGCGCCTCGACAGGAGCAATGGCAACGAGGGACCGAGGAGACAAGACCCCGATCAGAATTCGAACCAGATTCCGTGCAGGCCCCCAGGGCCGCACAACTCCAAAAGCGCCGTGAACCGGCGCTTTTTTCTTGTCCGACGATGCCGCGGACCGCGGGCACGCCGAACACTGAGAGCGGACGACTCGCTCGAGGTGTCGTTGAACGGCTCGAAGCCTGGCGCCGCAGTCTCGGCGCGGGCCCGCGGCTACGGCGCAGACCAGCCCCGTGGCGCCGGCGTTGCTGGAACCACCGAGCCAAAGGCGAAACCGAGGGCGCCCGTTGCGCCAGCCAGCGGGACGAACTTGCGCATCACGGTGTTCCTGTTCATGCTGACGCAGGCTTCAGCGCAAAGCGCGTGCCAGCACGGCAACGCCCGGCCAGCAGCACTTTCAGTTGCAAACAGCGCGCAGCACCTCGCCGCACGCACCGCGCCCGGGTGCGCCATCCACGCCGCCATGCACAATCGCGGCCATGGAGTTGCTGCTCGTGTCGCTGGCCTCGGTGCTGGCCGGATTCGTCGATGCGATCGTGGGCGGCGGCGGCCTGATTCTGGTGCCGGCGCTGTTTTCGGTCTTTCCCAGCACGCATCCGGCCACCTTGTTCGGCATCAACAAGAGCGCCTCGGTCTGGGGCACCGGCATCGCGGCGCTGCAGTACAGCCGGCGCGTGGAGATGAACTGGGCCACGCTGCTGCCGGCCGCCGCCGCGGGCTTCAGCGGCGCCTTCCTGGGCGCCTGGACGGTGACGGTGATCTCGCCCGACTTCCTGCGCCGGCTGCTGCCCTTGGTGCTGCTGGCGGTGCTGCTGTACACGCTGGCGCGCAAGGAACTCGGGCGCGACCATGCGCCGCGGCTGGCCGGCCGCACCCAGACGCTGGTGGCCTGCGGCATCGGCGCCGTGCTCGGCTTCTACGACGGCTTCTTCGGGCCGGGCACCGGCAGCTTCCTGGTCTTCCTGTTCGTGCGCGCGCTGGGCTACGACTTCCTCAACGCTTCGGCGGCGGCCAAGCTGCTCAACACGGCCACCAACCTGGCGGCGTTGATCCTGTTCGCCTGGAAAGGCCATGTCTGGTGGCACTACGCGCTGGCGTTGGCGGTGGCCAACGTGGCTGGCAGCCTGCTGGGCACGCACATGGCGCTCAAGCACGGCACCGCTTTCGTGCGGGTGGTGTTCATCTTCGTGGTCAGCGCGCTGATCCTGAAAACCGGTCACGACGCCTTCCTGCGCTGACCCGCGCGGCGCCGTCCGCCGGATAATGAACGCATGGATGACATCGTTCGCCAGGCCATGGCCAAGTGGCCCAACGTGCCGCATTGCTACGGCTGGCTGGCGCTGGACGAGCGCGGCAACTGGTACATGCGTGACGATCGGGTGCAGGCCGCCGGCCCGTTCCCAGCCAGCAAGGGCTCGCTGCTACGCCACGAAAAGCTGGTCGACTTCATCCAGCGCAACTACGAGAGCGACGCCGGCGGTCAATGGTACTTCCAGAACGGCCCGCAGCGCGTCTACGTCGAGCTGCAGGCCACCCCGTGGATCTGGCGGCTGGGCACGGGCAACACCGTGGCCACCCACACCGGCCGCCCGGCCCAGGTGCAAGCCTGCCTGGTCGACGAAACGGGCCGGCTTTACCTGCAAACCGATCTGGGCCTGGGGCTGGTGCACACGCTCGACATCGAGCAGGCGGCCGACGCCATCGAGCAAGGCCTGTGGCAGCCGGAACCGGTGCTGGCGCGGGAACTGCCGGGCCGCTTCGGCTACGTGACCAGCCCGGCTGCTGCGGCTGGCCCGCAGGCCGCCACGCCGCCATGAAAAAAGCCGGCGCGAGCCGGCTTTTGTTCGAAGCGCTGGCGCCTTACCTGGACGCGTTCACCATGTACTGCACCGAGGCCTGGATGTCGGCGTCGGAGGCGGCCGCGCCACCCTTGGGCGGCATCGCGCCCTTGCCCTTGATCGCGGACTGGACCAGTGCCGGCATGCCTTGCGCGATCCGCGGGGCCCAGGCAGCCTTGTCGCCGAGCTTGGGGGCATTGGCGATACCGGCCGCATGGCAGACCATGCAAGCCGACTTGTAGAGAGCCTCGCCGTTGCCGGCGGCAGCGACCTGGGCGACCGCGGCCGGAACGGCGGGCGCGGCGGCGGCAACCGGCGCAGCCGCTGCAGCCGGGACGGCG
>NZ_JAQGLS010000323.1 GCF_028292805.1 Ramlibacter sp.
GCCGGCCCCAGCCGGCCGGCCGGCTGGCCGCCGACCTGCACGGCCGCGGCTGCGGCGCGGGTGTCTTCGCCGGACAATGCATACAGCAGCTCGCGCTGGCCGTTGCCCGAGACGCCGGCGATGCCGACCACCTCGCCGGCCCGTACCTCCAGCGAGATGGCCTCGAGGTCGATGCCGAACTGGTCTGCGCGCGGCAGGCTGAGCGACTGCACCCGCAGCACCGTCTCGCCGGGCGGGCGCGCGTGGTGCTCCAGCGCCGGCGGCTCGGCGCCGATCATCATCCGCGACAGCGAGGCATTGGTTTCCTGGCGCGGGTCGCAGACACCGGTGACCTTGCCCCCGCGCAGCACGGTGCAGGCGGTGCACAGCTCGCGGATCTCGTGCAGCTTGTGGCTGATGTACAGGATGCTGCAGCCTTGCGCGGCCAGCTTCCTCAAGGTGACGAACAGCGTCGCCACCGCCTGCGGCGTCAGCACCGAGGTCGGCTCGTCCAGGATCAGCAGCTTGGGGTTGGTCAGCAAGGCGCGGATGATCTCCACCCGCTGCATCTCGCCCACCGACAGGGTGTGCACCGGCCGGGTCGGGTCGACCTGCAGGCCGTACTCCTGGCCCTTGGCTGTGATGCTGCGCGCCACCTCGGGCAGCGACAGGCTGCGGTCCAGCCCCAGCCAGACGTTCTCGGCCACCGTCAGCGTGTCGAACAGGCTGAAGTGCTGGAACACCATGCTGATGCCTAGGGCCCGCGCCTCCTGAGGGTTGCGCACCTGCACCGGCTGGCCGTTGAAGGTGACGCTGCCTTCGTCCGGCTTGACCGAGCCGTAGATGATCTTCATCAGGGTCGACTTGCCGGCCCCGTTCTCGCCGAGGACGGCGTGCGTTTCGCCGGGCTGAACCACCAGCGAAACGCCGTCGTTGGCCACCACGGCGGGGTAGCGCTTGGTGATGCGCTCCAGCTGGAGTCGGGGGATGCTCACGCGAAGGTTCTCGGTCTGGTTGTCGTGGTTCGGGATGCCATTGTCCATGCGCCCGTGGCACCATCCGGAACTGGCCTAGACTGAACCCCGATGGACTCCAAGACGATCCGATTCCTGCGGCGCGGCGAACTCGTCAGCGTGGCCAATGTACCACCCGAGCGGACGCTGCTGGAACTGCTGCGCGAGGACCTTTCCTGCACTGGAACCAAGGAAGGCTGCGGCGAGGGCGACTGCGGCGCTTGCACCGTGGTGCTGGCCGAGCCGCACCGGGGCGGCCTGGCCTACCGTGCCATCAACAGCTGCATTCGGCTGGCCCATTCCGTCGACGGCATGGCGCTGTGGACGGTCGAAGACGTCGCTGGCGTCGACGGCACCTTGCATCCGGCGCAGGAGGCGATGGTGCAGTGCCACGGCTCCCAATGCGGCTTTTGCACGCCGGGCTTCGTGATGAGCCTGTTCGGCATGTACCAGAACCACGTCCGCCAAGGCAAGGCGATCACCCGCGAGCTGGCGCAGCAGGAGCTGTCGGGCAACCTGTGCCGCTGCACCGGCTACCGCCCGATCCTGGACGCGGCGCGCAAGATGGCGGAGTTGCCGGCGGTGGCGGTGGACGAGGCGCGGTTGCTCGGGCAACTGGCGGCCCTGCGCGCCGACCCGGTCGTCACCGGCGGCTACGCGCTGCCGCGCTCCCTGGACCAACTGCTGCGCCTGCGCGCCGCCCAGCCCCAGGCCCAGCTCGTGGCCGGCTGCACCGACGTCGGCCTGTGGGTGACCAAGCTGCACATGCAGTTCGACCAGGTGCTGGACCTGACGCGGGTCGAGGAACTGCGCGCGATCGGGCAAGACGCCGGGCACCTCACCATCGGCGCCGCCGTCACGCTGACCGACGCCTTCGCCGCGCTGGTGGCCGAGCGGCCCCGGCTCAGGGCCTTCGCCAACCGCTTTGCCGGGCTGCCGGTGCGCAACTCCGGCACGCTGGGCGGCAACATCGCCAACGGCTCGCCGATCGGCGACTCGATGCCGCTGCTGATCGCGCTGGGCGCGACCCTGGTGCTGGCCAGTGCGCACGGGCAGCGCGAGCTGCCGCTGGAGCAGTTCTACACCGGCTATCGCAAAAACCTGCTGGCGGCCGATGAAGTGGTGGCGTTCGTGCGCGTGCCGCGGCCGCAAGCCGGCGAGTTCCTGCGGGCGTACAAGATTTCCAAGCGCTACGACGACGACATCGCCGCCGTCTGCCTGGTGATCAACCTGGTGCGGGACGGCGACGCCATCGCCGGCGTGCGCATTGGCGCCGGCGGCGTGGCGGCCACGCCCGCGCGCGCCCTGCAGGCCGAAGCGGCGCTGCTCGGCCAGCCCTGGACCGCCGACGCCGCTCGGCGCGCCGGCGAGGCGCTGCGCGCGCAGTTCCAGCCGATCGGCGACATGCGCGCCTCGGCCGGCTACCGCGCCGAGGTGCTGGGCAACCTGATGCAGCGCTTCTGGCTGGAAAGCCAGGGCCTGCAGCAGATCAACCTGGAGAGCTTCCAGCTGGCGGAAGCGGCGGCGCCATGAACGCGCCCGAGAAATTCCCGGCGCCGGCGACCGTCGCCACTGCGAGCGGCCATTCGCATCCGCACGAAAGCGCCCGCGCCCAGGTGGCCGGCCGCGCGACCTACGTCGATGACATCGTCGAGGTCAAGGGCACGCTGCATGCGGCGCCCATCCTGTCCGACGTCGCGCACGGCAAGCTGCTCGGCGTCGACACGGCCGAGGCCCTGAAGATGCCGGGAGTGCGCGGCGTGGTGCTGGCCGCTGACATCCCGGGCGATCCCCTGCTGGCCACCTTCGCGCACGACGAGCCGATCTTCGCCATCGACAAGGTGGAGCACATCGGCCAGGTGGTCGGGCTGGTGGTCGCCGACACGGTGATGCAGGCGCGCCGGGCCGCCCGCAAGGTCAGGCTGCGAATCGAGCCGCTGCCGGCCATCACCGACGTGCGCGAAGCGCTGGCGGCGCAAAGCTTCGTGCTGCCGCCGGTGACGGTGCGCCGCGGCGAGCCGGAGCAGGCCATCGCCAGCGCCCGGCATCGCCTGGCCGGCTCGCTGGAAGTCGGCGGCCAGGAGCACTTCTATCTGGAAGGCCAGGTCGCCTACGCGCTGCCGCAGGAACAGGACCAGTGGCACATCCGCTCCAGCACGCAGCACCCGGGCGAAGTGCAGCACTGGGTGGCGCACGCGCTCGGGCTGGAAAGCCAGGCGGTGACGGTCGAATGCCGGCGCATGGGCGGTGGCTTCGGCGGCAAGGAAACGCAGGCCGGCCACCTCGCCGTGTGGGCGGCGCTGGCAGCGCGCAAGACCGGCAAGGCCGTGAAGCTGCGGCTGGACCGCGACGATGACTTCATGGTCACCGGCAAGCGCCATCCGTTCGCCTACGACTACCAGGTGG
Organism: Ramlibacter sp.; assembly: GCF_028292805.1. GTDB lineage: Bacteria > Pseudomonadota > Gammaproteobacteria > Burkholderiales > Burkholderiaceae_C > Ramlibacter. The sequence continues at coordinate 3,399 of NZ_JAQGLS010000323.1, forward strand.
GGTTCGACGCCGCCGGGCTGATCACCGGGCTGAAGCTGATGCTCGCGGCCAACTGCGGCTTCAGTGCCGACTTGAGCGGGCCGGTGGCGGACCGCGCGGTGTTCCACGTCGACAACGCGTATTTCCTGGGCGACGTCGAGATCGTGTCGTACCGCTGCAAAACCAACACCCAGAGCCACACGGCCTTTCGCGGCTTCGGCGGGCCGCAGGGGATGATCGTGACGGAAGCGATGCTGGGCGAGATCGCGCGCCACCTCGGGCTCGACCCGCTGGACGTTCGCAAGCGCAACTTCTACGGCATAGCCGAGCGCAACACCACGCACTACGAGATGCAGGTCGAGGACAACATCCTGGCCCCGCTGGTCGGCCAGCTCGAGCAAGACTGCGGCTACCGGGCCCGGCGCGCCGAGATCGCACGCTGGAACGCGCAAAGCCCCGTCATCCGGCGCGGCATCGCCATCACGCCGGTCAAGTTCGGTATCTCGTTCACCGCCACCTTCTTCAACCAGGCCGGCGCGCTGGTGCATTGCTACACCGACGGCAGCGTCCAGGTGAACCACGGCGGCACCGAGATGGGCCAGGGCCTGCACACCAAGGTCTGTCAGATCGTGGCCGACGAGCTTGGCATCCCGTTCGGCCGCGTGCGCATCACCGCCACCGACACCAGCAAGGTGCCCAACGCCAGCGCCACTGCGGCTTCCAGCGGCACCGACCTGAACGGCCGCGCTGCCCAGTTCGCGGCGCGCCAGGTGCGCGAGCGCCTGGCGAGGTTCGTGGCCGACAAGCAGAAATGCCAGCCCGGGCAGGTGATCTTCGCCGGCGGCCAGGTCAGCGCGCCCGGCGCCGTCATCACCTGGGAACAGCTGCTGGACGACGCCTACAAGTCGCGCGTGCAGCTGTGGAGCGACGGCTTCTACAAGACGCCCAAGATCCACTACGACAAGCACACGCTGACCGGCCGGCCGTTCTACTACTTCTCCTACGGCGCGGCCTGTACCGAGGTGGCGATCGACACGCTGACCGGCGAGAGCCGCGTGCTCAAGGTCGACATCCTGCACGACGTGGGCACCTCGATCAATCCGGCCATCGACATCGGCCAGATCGAGGGCGGCTTCATCCAGGGCATGGGCTGGCTGACCACCGAGCAGCTGGTGTGGAACGCCAAGGGCCTGCTGTCCACGCACGCGCCGAGCACCTACAAGATCCCGGCCATCGGCGACGTGCCTGAGCACTTCCACATCAAGCTCTGGCCCGAGGCCAATCCGGAAGACAACGTCGGCGGCAGCAAGGCCGTGGGCGAGCCGCCCTTCATGCTGGCCATCAGCGTGTGGGAGGCACTGCGCGACGCCGTGGCCGCCGCCACCGGCAAGGCACGGGTGCGGCTGGATGCGCCGGCGACGGCGGAGAACGTGCTCAAGGCCTTGAAAGGCTGACCCTTCTTCCTGCCTCCCCCTCCGGGGGGGCAGGGCCGGGGTGGGGGCAGTGCGTGCTGCCGGGAGCGCCCACATGCCAGCCTTCCGCCAGAGGGGGAAGGAGCAAGGCACCGGCCTTTAAGTAGTGATTCCCATACTGCCCCGCAAACGTCCCGCCACGGGGGCGCAGCAGCGGCACTCTTGCCGTCTGCGAACAACGAGGGGCATCGCCATGCTGGTATGGGGCGCCGTTTGGGGCGCGATCCTGGGCCTGCTGTGGCCGGGATCCAGCGAGGAGGTCGCCGTCGTCTTCGGCGCCGTGCTGGGCCTGGCGGCCGGCTGGAGCCTGCGCCGCGCGATCCGCAAGGAGATCACCGGCGGCGTGACCGTGGCGGCACCGCGCGCGGTCGTCGCACCGCCGCCGGCTGCGCAACCGCAACCGCAACCGCAGGCGGTGGCAACGCCAGCCGGCGCGAGCACGCCGGCCCCTGCGCGCGCCCGTCCCGCGACCCCGGCTGCGTCCGGCTTGGCCACCACCCTGGTGCGCCGCGCGCGCGAGTGGCTGTTCGGCGGCAACACCGTGGTGCGCATGGGCGTGCTGGTGCTGTTCGTCGGCCTGGCCTTCCTGGCCCGCTACGCGGTGGAGAACGCCCTGCTGCCGCCGCAACTGCGGCTGGCCGCCATTGCCGCCGCCGGCATCGCCTTGTTCGTGTTCGGCCTGCGCATGCGCCGCCACCATCCGGACAAGCTCGGTTATTCGCTGACGCTGCAAGGCGCCGGCGTCGCCGTGCTGTACCTGGCCGTGTTCGCCGCTTTTCGCCTGTACCACTTCCTGCCGACCGGCGCGGCCTTCACGGCGCTGGGCCTGGTGTGCCTGTTCTGCGCGGCAATTGCGCTGGCCCAGAACGCGCTGCCGCTGGCTTTCATCGGCTTTGCCGGCGGCTTCGCGGCTCCGGTGCTGGTCTCCACCGGCCAGGGCAGCCACGTCGCCCTGTTCTCCTACTACCTGCTGCTGGGCCTGGCGATCGCCGGCGTGGCCTGGGCCAAGGCCTGGCGGCCGCTCAACCTGCTCGGCTTCTTCGCCACCTTCGGCGTCGCCACCGCCTGGGGCGTGCTGCGCTACCGGCCGGAGGAACTGGCCAGCACGCTGCCCTTGCTGGTCGCGTTCTTCGCTGTCTACCTGACGGCCAGCCTGTTCTATGCGCTGCGCCACGGCCAGGGCGCGCGTCGCGCCGTCGACGCCACGCTGGTGTTCGGCACGCCGATCGTCGCCTTCGGCCTGCTGGTCGGCCTGGTGCGCGAGATTCCGTATGCCGCCGCCTTCGCCGCGCTGGCGCTCGCCGCCCTGTACCTGGCGCTGGGCTGGTGGCTGGTCAAGCGCCGCCGCGGCGACACGGTCGTCAACCGCTGGCTGGCCGAGTGCTTCCTGGCGCTGGCGCTCGGCTTGGTGACCATCGCCGTGCCACTGGCACTGGACGGCCGCTGGACCTCCGCCGCTTGGGCAGTGGAAGGCGCGGCGGTGTTCTGGATGGGACGGCGGCAAAGCCGCTGGCTGCCGCGCGCCGCCGGCCTGGCCCTGCAGGCCGTGGCCGCTGCCTTGTTCCTGGATGCGCCTTCGCTCAACGCTGGTGGCGGCCTGCCGCTGGCCAACCCGGTCGTCTTGGGCGCCACCATGCTGGCGGGCGCGGCGCTGGCCATCGCCTGGTGGTCGCGCCAGCCGCTTGCGGATGCAGCTGACGGCGCCTCCCCGCGCCATTTTGGCGCGCTCCAAGCGCAGCTGTCGCCGGTGCTGTTCTGGGTCGGCTTCCTGTGGTGGCAGACCGCGCTCGGCGCCGAGATCGGGCGCTTCACCGTCGATGCGCAAGGCGCGGTGGCCTTCACCTTCGAGCAAGGCCAGCGGGTGCTGCTGCACATTGCCGGCTGGGTGCTCAGCGCCTTCGCGCTGCATCGCCTGGCCTTGCCGCGCCGCGCACAGCCCTGGCGCATCGCCGCCACCCCGGCCTGGCTGGCGCTGCCGGTGCTGCTGCTGGCCGCCGTCTGGGCCATGGCCGTGCAGGACCACGTGTTTCGGTCCGGCGGCTGGCTGTTGTGGCCGCCGGCCATCGCGCTGCACCTGGTGATGCTGCGCCGGCTGGACCAAGGCGCGCCGCAAGCTTGGTGGCGCTGGGTGCATGCGGGCGGCGTGTGGCTGCTGGTGCTGCTGGCCGCCAACCTGCTGGTGTTCGCGATCGACCGGGCCCGGCTCTGGCAGACCGCCTGGGCCACGGTGATCCTGCTGGTGGCCGGCAGCAGCGTGTTGCTGGCACTGGCCCGGCGGCGCTGGTTCGAGGCCCCGGCCGGCAGCCTGCGCTGGCCGCTGGACCGGTTCGCCGGCGCCTACCTCTGGCGCGCACCAGCGCCGCTGGCGGTGGCGCTGGCGCTGGGCGCGCTGCTGGTGGCACTGCAATCCAGCGGCGCGGCCAGGCCGCTGCCCTTCCTGCCGCTGCTCAACCCGACCGACCTGGCCGTCGCGCTGGCGCTGGGCGCCTGCGCCTTGTGGCTGCTGCGGCTGCGGCGCAGCACGCTGGCGCTCGCGAAAACCATGCGCGGCATCATGGCCCCGGCGGTGCTGGTCGGCGTCGCCTTCACGGCCATCAACACCGTCTGGCTGCGGGTGGCGCACCACTATTTCGCGGTGCCGTGGGACGCCAGCGCCCTGTTCGCCTCGTTCGTGGTGCAGGCGGGGTATTCGATCCTGTGGACGCTGATCGCGCTGGTGCTGATGGTGGGCGCGCACCGGCGGGCGCTGCGCACGCCGTGGATGCTGGGCGCCGGCTTGCTGGGGCTGACCGTGCTGAAGCTGTTCGTGATCGACCTGTCCAACCGCGGCGGTTCGGAGCGGATCGTGGTGTTCATCGCCGTCGGCCTGTTGATGCTGGTGGTGGGCTGGTTCGCGCCGCTGCCGCCGGCGGCGCGCAAGGACCCGCCGCAGCCCGGTCTGCAGGAAGCCGCACCATGAAACCCATGCCAATCGCCGTCGCCCTGCTCACCCTGCCGGCGCTGGCCGCCGACGTCGCCCCAGCCGACTTCAGCTGGAGTGCCAGCGTGGACGCCACGCCGCACCAGGGCCTGGTGCGGCTGTCGGTGCCGGCCGCCGCGCTGGCGCGATTGCAGTCGCCGGCGGCGGCCGTCGGATGCGTGGCAAGCCCTCGGCCAGGCGGTGGTGTACCGGCTCGGCGCGCCCGGCCAGGAAAGCACCAACGGCCCCTTGCTGCTGCAACGCCAGTCGGTGCGCTGGCTGCGGCTGCAAGCCGCGAACGGTGCCCAGCTCGATGCGGCTGCCCTGACCGCCCGTGCCGTGTTCGCCCCACTGGACGTGGTGTTCGTTGCCGGCGCCTCGGGGCCTTACCAGCTGGCGCGGGCCGCCCGGACACGGCGGCCGCCGCGCTGCCGCTGGGCATGCTGGCCGGCACCCCCGCCGTC
>NZ_JAQGLS010000326.1 GCF_028292805.1 Ramlibacter sp.
ATGATGGTGCTGTATTCGGGAACCACCTGCCCCTTCTCCCATCGCTGCCGCTTCGTGCTGTTCGAAAAGGGCATGGACTTCGAGATCCGTGACGTCGACCTGTACAACAAGCCGGAAGACATCAACGTGATGAACCCGTACGGCCAAGTGCCGATCCTGGTCGAGCGCGACCTGATCCTGTACGAGTCGAACATCATCAACGAGTACATCGACGAGCGCTTCCCGCATCCGCAGCTGATGCCCGGGGACCCGGTCGACCGCGCGCGCGTGCGCCTGTTCCTGCTCAATTTCGAGAAGGAACTGTTCGTCCACGTCTCCACGCTCGAGTCGCGCGCCACCAAGGGTAACGAGAAGGCGCTGGAGAAGGCCCGCTCGCACATCCGCGACCGGCTGACGCAGCTGGCCCCGGTGTTCCTGAAGAACAAGTACATGCTGGGCGACAACTTCTCGATGCTCGACGTCGCGATCGCGCCGCTGCTGTGGCGTCTGGACTACTACGGCATCGAGCTGTCGAAGAACGCCGCCCCGCTGCTGAAATACGCCGAGCGCATCTTCTCGCGTCCGGCCTACATCGAAGCACTGACCCCGTCCGAAAAGGTCATGCGCAAATAAGGCTTGCGCCGGCCTGCAGTACCGCCCATGAACGCCCTGGAATCGACCTCCACCCGCCCGTACCTGATCCGGGCCCTGTACGAATGGTGCACGGACAACGGCTTCACGCCGTATGTCGCGGTGCTGGTCGACGAGTCGGTGCAGGTGCCGCGCGAGTACGTCAAGAACGGCGAGATCGTCCTGAACATCAGCTATGACGCGACCAGCTCGCTCAAGCTGGGCAACGATTTCATCGAGTTCAAGGCGCGCTTTGCCGGCTCGGCCCGCGAGATCATGGTTCCGGTCAGCCGGGTGATCGCCATCTACGCCCGCGAGAACGGCCAGGGCATGGCTTTTCCGGTTCCTGTGACCACGCCCGCGGGCGAAGATGCCGCCAGGCCGTCGCCGCTGTCCAGTGTGCCGGCGGCGCCGGTCGAATCCGAAGGCAAGGTGGTGCAGCTGGTTCCGGACGCCCAAGGCAGCTCGCCCAACGAAGACCAGGAACCGCCCAAGCCGCCCTCGGGGCCGCGGCCGGCGCTCAAGCGCGTCAAATAGCCCGCTAGCGGCACGTGGACCGCGTGGAGCATCGCGCAAGGCGGTTCCTCCAGGCGCAAAGTGCGGGTTTCCCGCGCTTCGTTCCTCTGATCTAATCATCACTCGCAAAACGCGCAGTGTTTTGCGAGTGAACGTGAGCCGATTTAGCTCAGTTGGTAGAGCAACCGCCTTGTAAGCGGTAGGTCGTCCGTTCGATTCGGACAATCGGCACCAAGTTTCGCGGGCCCTCCCCGCGGAAGCGCCCACTAAGGTCTGAACAAGGCCGAAATTTCAGTGGCCCTGACACGTTGGACTTGTTTGGACCGCCAAGTGTCAATTTTCACTTCCGAAACGAGGCGCTCGCGCGGCCGACAGGCGGAGCCTCTGCTTACTTCTGGTGGCTTCCAACCTTCAGGCGGATTGCGGTAACCTCCCATCCGCTATTGTTGAGCTTGGCCTGGAGCACCGGCAACACCTGCCGGATCTTCGCGGCCGCCGCGCTGCTCTCGACCAGCAGGCACCAGGTGGTCCCCTCGATGGGGCCGGGACGGACGGCGCCGCGCAGCGGGGCGGGGATGGACAGTTCGATCGCCTTGAGCCGTTCGCCGGACTCACGCGCCAGCCGCACGAGCGCGGCCAGGCTGGGCGAGCCTTCGGCGGCCTCGTGCAAGGGCACCGCATGGTGGCGACGGTTCAGGGGTTGCACAAAGAAAAGAAAGAGGAAACCAGGTGCATTTCATTATCACGGATGCCGGCTTGGCTCGCAGCCGCGCGATCAACCTGAGCGGAACTCGCCTGCTGGCGGCGCTGCTGGGACTGTCGCTGGTGCTGATGCTGATGGCGGCGTTGCTGTACCACTGGGTGTTCCTCAAGGGCGCGCGCGAGGGCTGGCCGGTGATCGGCACGTTGGCGCGGCCGGTCGTGGGTGACGAAGTCGAGCAGCGCGATCGTTTCATGCGCGAGAACCTCGACGCCATGGCGCGCAAGGTCGGAGAGATGCAGGCCAAGCTGATGCAGCTGGAGGCCCTGGGCGAACGGGTCTCCGGGCTGGCCGGCGTCAATCCCCAGGAGATCAAGGCCGTGCCTGGGCGCGGCGGCATGCTGGTGTCGGGCCGGCCGTTGTCGCTGGAGCAACTGCAGTCCACGCTGGCACAACTCGACCAGCTCAGCGACCAGCGCAAGGACCTGCTGATGGTGATGGAGTCCCGGCTGTTCGACCAGCGCGTCACCAAGCTGATGATCCCCACCCAAAAGCCGGTGCACGCCGGCCACGTCGGCTCCGCCTTCGGCTGGCGCATCGACCCCTTCACCGGCCGCTCGGCGCTGCACACCGGCCTGGATTTCCAGGCCGACCCCGGCGCCGCCATCCTGGCCGCCGCTGGCGGCGTGGTGGTCGCCGCCGAAACCCATTTCGCCTACGGCCAGATGGTCGAAGTGGACCACGGCAACAACCTGACCACCCGCTACGCCCATGCCTCCAGGCTGCTGGTCAAGCGGGGCGACCTGGTCAAGCGCGGCCAGCAGCTGGCCGAGGTGGGCAGCAGCGGCCGCTCCACCGGGCCGCACCTGCACTTCGAGGTGATGGTCCAGGGGGTCTACCAGGACCCGCACAAGTTCCTGGGCGGGCGCAACCTGCAGCTGGCCGAACGGGTGCCGGCACCCGCCGCCCGGCCCGGCCGCTGAAGCGCTGAATCCTGCGCCGGGCACGGCCTGCCGCGGCGGCGACCCCGCCGGGGCCGCCGCCGGCAGGTAAAATCCGGGGTTTTGCCGCCGCCGACCAGCCTTGCAAGAAGGCACGGCGGCTCCACCTGATCCTGCTGAACACGACAAAGGAACGCGCCGCCATGCCCCAGCCCGGGGTGCTGACGGAAACGCTTTCATGGCCACCAACTTCCTGACCAAAATCTTCGGCTCCCGCAACGACCGCCTGCTCAAGCAGTACCGCCGGCGGGTGGAACAAATCAACGCCCTGGAGCCGCAGTTCGAGCAACTGTCCGACGAGCAGCTGCGCGGCAAGACCCAGGAGTTCCGCGACCGCGTCGCCAAGGGCGAGGAGCTGGACGCACTGCTGCCGGAGGCCTTCGCCGTGGTGCGGGAAGGCTCCAAGCGGATCATGAAGATGCGCCACTTCGACGTCCAGCTGGTGGGCGGGATGGCGCTGCACGAAGGCAAGATCGCCGAGATGCGCACCGGCGAGGGCAAGACCCTGACCGCGACGCTGCCGGTGTACCTGAACGCGCTGGCCGGCAAGGGCGTGCACGTGGTCACGGTCAACGACTACCTGGCCAATCGGGACGCCCTCTGGATGGGCAAGCTGTACAACTTCCTGGGCATGTCGGTCGGCGTCAACCTGCCGAACATGCCAAAGCCCGAGAAGCAGGGCGCCTACGGCAGCGACATCACCTACGGCACCAACAACGAGTACGGCTTCGACTACCTGCGCGACAACATGGTGTACGAGACCGGCGACCGCGTGCAGCGCGGGCTGAACTACGCCATCGTCGACGAGGTCGACTCGATCCTGATCGACGAGGCGCGCACGCCGCTGATCATCAGCGGCCAGGCCGAGGACCACACCGACCTGTACATCGCGATCAACCGCATCGTGCCGCAGCTGACCAAGCAGGAAGGCGAAGCCGACCCGCGCACCGGCGAGGGTGTCACCAAGCCGGGCGACTTCACGCTCGACGAGACAACGCACCAGGTGTTCCTGACCGAGCAGGGCCACGAGAACGCCGAGCGCATCCTGTTCAACCTGGGGCTGATCCCCGAGGGCGCGACGCTGTACGACCCGGCCAACATCTCGCTGATGCACCACCTGATGGCGGCGCTGCGGGCCAACCACCTGTACCACCGCGACCAGCACTACGTGGTGCAGGAAGGCGAGGTCGTCATCGTCGACGAGTTCACCGGCCGCCTGATGTCGGGCCGGCGATGGAGCGACGGCCTGCACCAGGCCGTGGAAGCCAAGGAAGGCGTGACGATCCAGCCGGAGAACCAGACGCTGGCCTCCATCACGTTCCAGAACTACTTTCGCCTGTACGGCAAGCTGGCCGGCATGACCGGCACGGCCGACACCGAGGCCTACGAGTTCCAGGAAATCTACGGCCTGGAGACGGTGGTGATCCCGCCGAACCGCCCGAGCAGCCGCGACGACCAGCTCGATCGCGTCTACAAGACGTCGCGCGAGAAATACGAAGCCGCCATCACCGACATCCGCGAGTGCTACACGCGCGGCCAGCCGGTGCTGGTGGGCACCACCTCGATCGAGAACTCCGAGCTGATCTCCGGCCTGCTGCAAAAGGCCGACCTGCCGCACCAGGTGCTCAACGCCAAGCAGCACGCCCGCGAGGCCGACATCGTCGCCCAGGCCGGGCGCGCCAAGATGATCACCCTCGCCCCCAACATGGCGGGCCGCGGCACCGACATCGTGCTGGGCGGCAATCTCGAAAAAGCGGTCGAGGCGCTGGAAGCCGACGCGTCGATCCCGGCGCAGGACAAGCCGGCGCGCGTCGCCGAGCTGCGCGCGCAGTGGCAAAAGGACCACGACTTCGTCAAGCAGCAGGGCGGCCTGCGCATCATCGCCACCGAGCGGCATGAAAGCCGGCGGATCGACAACCAGCTGCGCGGCCGCTCGGGCCGCCAGGGCGATCCGGGCTCCTCGCGCTTTTACCTGAGCCTGGACGATCCGCTGATGCGCATCTTCGCGGGCGACCGCGTGCGCGCCATCATGGAGCGGCTGAAGATGCCAGACGGCGAAGCCATCGAGGCCGGCATCGTCACCCGCAGCATCGAGAGCGCCCAGCGCAAGGTCGAGAGCCGCAACTTCGACGTGCGCAAGCAGCTGCTGGAGTACGACGACGTCTCCAACGACCAGCGCAAGGTGATCTACCAGCAGCGCAACGACATCCTTGACGCGCAGGCGCTCGGCGCCCAGATCGCCGCCCTGCGCGAAGGCTGCTTCACCGACCTGGCGCACCAGTACGTGCCGCCCGAGACGGTGGAGGAGCAATGGGACCTGCCCGCGCTGGAAAGGGTGCTGGCCGAAGAGTGGGGCATCCCGCTGGCGCTCAAGGCCGAAGTGGAGGCCTCCAGCTCCATCACCGACGAGGACATCGCCGAGCGCGTGGTCAAGGCCGCGCATCAGGCGTTCCAGGCCAAGGTCGACCAGGTCGGCGAAGAGAACTTCACCCAGTTCGAGCGCATGGTGCTGCTGCAGAGCATCGACTCGCACTGGCGCGAACACCTGGCCTCGCTCGACTACCTGCGCCAAGGCATCCACCTGCGCGGCTATGCCCAGAAGCAGCCGAAGCAGGAATACAAGCGCGAGGCGTTCGAGCTGTTCGGCCAGATGCTCGACGCCGTCAAGAACGAAGTCACCAAGATCCTGATGACCGTCACGGTGCAGTCGCGCGACCAGCTCGACCAGGCGGCGGACGACCTCGAGCAGCGTGCCGAGCGCATCGCCAACGTCACCTACACCGCGCCGACCGAAACCGGCGAGGTGGAAACGGTGGTGGACCAGAACACGGCGCAGGTGGCTGCCGGGGCGATGCCGCGGGTGGGCCGCAACGACCCTTGCCCGTGCGGTAGCGGTAAAAAGTTCAAGCTTTGCCACGGCCGGCTGACCTGATCCTGTTCACAGTGGGAAATAGTCCACACACTTGGTAACGCTTTGTGTCATACCCTGTCAGATATGACAGGGGTCTGGGCGCAGCCTGACCGGAGTTTGTCTTCAATGGGTCACTCCAAAGCAGGAGTCCCCAATGGAAGTCACCAACCCGAAGCGCGTTTCGAACCAGGCAGTCGCTGCCACCACCTTTGCCCCGGCCCGTGCCGTGGCCGCCGAACCCGGTCTGTCGCCGAAGCTGCGGCAACGGATCGACTCCCAGTTCAGGGAGCGCTGGGAAAAGGAGTGGGGCAAGAAGTTCGTCACGCACGGGGTGGTGCCGGGCCCGGACGCCGTCCGGCTCGACGGCAACGATTACCTGGCGGTCACCGGACACCAGGACATCGTCAATGCGCAGCTGGCCGCGCTGCGTTGCAACGAAGAGTTCGTGGTCCAGTCGGGCGTGTTCCAGATGGACGGCAGTCCCAGCTCGCGCTTCGAGGCCGGGCTGGCGAACTTCGTCGGCAAGGAAGGCGCCTTGCTTTGCCAGTCGGGCTACACCGCCAACCTGGGCCTGATCCAGGTGATCGCCGACCCGGAAACCCCGGTCTACCTTGACAGCCTGGCCCACATGTCGCTGTGGGAAGGCGTGCGCGCCGCTGGCGCGCCGGCCCAGGCCTTTCGCCACAACGACCCGGGCCACCTGGCCCGCATGATCAAGCGCCACGGTCCGGGCCTGGTGATCGTCGACTCGGTGTACAGCACCACGGGCGCGATCTGCCCGCTGCTGGAGATCGTCGAGGTGGCCGAGCAGAACGGCTGCATGATCCTGGTCGACGAGTCGCATTCCCTGGGCACCCATGGCCCGCAGGGCCGCGGCCTGTGCGCCGAGCTGGACCTGACACACCGGGTGCACTTCATCACGGCCAGCCTGGCCAAGGCCTTCGCCGGTCGCGCCGGCTTCTTCACCATGCCCAACGAGCTGCGCCACTACCTGATGTGCCACAGCTACCCGAGCATCTTCAGCTCCTGCCTGCTGCCGCACGAGATCGCCGGGCTGGCGGCCACCCTGGACCTGGTGGAGCGCAGCGACGAGGCGCGGGTGCAGTTGCGCCGCAACACGCAGCGCCTGCGCCAGGCATTCAGCGATGCGGGTTTTCCGATCCACCACGGCAGCGAGCAGATCATTTCGCTGGAAGCCGGCGCCGAAAGCGACACGCTGGCCCTGCGCGACAAGCTGGAAACGCGCGGCGTGTTCGGCGCGGTGTTCTGCGCCCCGGCCACCAGCCGGAACCGGGCGATGGTGCGGCTGACGCTCAATTCGGCCCTGACGGATGCCGAGATGGGCCACGTGGAGGCGGTGGCGCAGGAGCTGGCGCCGCTGGTCAAGCCGTGGGACTGGCCGATCGCCCGGCGCCAGCGCGCTGCGGCCGCTTCGTAGGCCGGTGGTGCGCGAAAGAGCCGTGCCGCAAGCTGGGGTGCGGCTTCGCCTGGCCCCAGCCTACTCCTGCACGTGCCGCTTTGGCTGGCGCGCCAGCCAGCGGCTGTAGCTGTTGTTCGGGTCGGGCCCGGTGGTCGGCTCGACCGGGAACAGGGCGCCCAGCAGGGCGCCTTCGCCTTCGCCCACGGAAAACGCGGGCACCAGCGTCACCGGCTGCGACGACGACAGCGCCTGGCGCAGTTCCACGTCCGCCAGCCGGGCGCCGCTGCGCACTTGCGCCACGCCGGCCGCCGGCACGCCGGCCACCTCCGCCATTTCGGCCAGGGCCTGCAGGCCGTCGCGTGTCTCCAGCTGCAGCCAGCCGATTTTGCCGGCCGCGTCCATGCCCAGCACGCCGAACGGGTCGCCGATGGCCACGTGCTCGACCCAGTTCTTGGCGCAGAACGCCGACAGCCAGGCGGCCACGCCCGGGGCGCGCAGCAGGGAGGCCTGTTCCGGCTTGAGCGTCGCGCGCCAGGTCTGGGCGTGGCGCGGATGGGCGGCGAACAGCAGCCGCTCCACCGCCTCGATCAGGCGGCGCGAGATGTCCTGTGTCTGCTTGGGGATGAATTGGTGGATCAGCCCGCGGTTGAAGGCCCGCACCGCCACCTGTTCGTCGGCCTGGCCGGTCAGCAGCACCCGCGAACCCGGCCAGTCGCCCAGTTCCGCCAGGGTCTGCAGCCCGTCCATGCCGGGCATCGAGAAATCGACCACGCACACGCGCGACAGGGCGTAGCGCTCGGTGTACTTCGACCAGTAGCCCAGGATCTGCGGGATCAGCGGCTTGCCTTCGCGCCACAGGTCGACCAGCTGCTGCTGGTTCCAGGCGTCGGCTTCCCAGAACGGCGGCTCCTGCAGCAGGTGCGCGATGCACTCCGTCGGGCGCATGAACAGGCGCAGGTGCCAGTGGCGCGGCAGCACCAGGGCCAGCATCTCCAGGTAGTCCGGGTCGTCGTCGAGGAAGACGACGGTGCCGGGGCGGTGAAAGAGGGGGAAGGTCATGGGCGGGTGGTGCGCGCAACTTGCATTTTGCTACGCAAGCGGCAACTCGATCGTGAAGATCGCTCCGCGGTGCGGCTCGGACTTGACCCGGATGGTGCCATGGGCGCCCTGCACCACCCGCTGGCAGAAGGCCAGGCCCAGGCCATGGCCGGTGCCGCGGTCGGTGGAAAAGAAGGGCTGGAAGATGCGGGCCTGCAAGTCCGGCTCCATGCCCACGCCCTTGTCGGAAAACACGATCCGGCCGCGGTTGCCCTGCGCGCCGACTTCGATCGTCAGGTCGCCGGGCTGGGCGGCCGTGGTGGCCGCCGCGAGCGAGCGCAGCGCGTTCTTGGTCAGGTTGTCCAGCACCTGGGCGAACAGCGCCCGCGAGCCGCGGAAGCGGAAGTCGCCGTGCAGGTGCACCACCAGGCTGTCGCGCTCGCGGTTGCTGCGAAACGGGTAGTCGGCAACCGCTGCCTGAACCAGGCCCGCCGCCGACACCAGCTCCGTGTGCCGCGGCAGCCGCATCAGGCGCGCGTTGGTGATCTGCATGTCGATCTGGTGGTTCATATTGCGCACCAGGTTGTTCAGCCGCAGCGCCAGCTTCTCCAGCTTCGGCCCGCTGTCGTCCTCGCGCGTCCAGGCTTCGTTGCGCAGGGCCTCGCCGATCAGCTGCATGGTGGCCAGCGGCGTGCGCAGCTCGTGCGCCATGATGCCCATGGTGCCCAGCGTGTAGGCCAGCTGCTCGCGCCGCAGGTTCGACGACGACAGCCCCAGCGTCAGGCCCATGAACCAGCAAAAGCCCAGCACCACGGTGTTGGTCAGCCCCAGCTCCAGCCCGATCGGCGGCGCGTCGGGGCCGATCGCATGAAACATCAGCCAGGCCACCAGCAGGCCGCTGATGCTGCCCAGGGTGGCCAGCCGCCAGTCCGTCAGGTGGTAGTAGATCAGGAACATCGCCCCCAGGCTGGCCAGCCAGACCGCGTTGCCGCTGTTGCAGAAGTACATCCACGAAAACAGCCAGGGCAGGGTCAGCCAGAAGATGATCGAGAAGGTGATGGTGGCCAGCCTGTTCGGAGGCGTGGCGCTGACACCGGGGATGACCAGCAGCCCCAGCCCCAGCACCGCCATCACCACGCGCAGCGCGAGGTTCTCGTACGGCTGGGGCAGCAACAGCCCCCACACCAGGTAGAACAGGGGATGCCCGAGCATCGTGGTCATGCCCAGCGCGCGGATGCGCCACGTCGACGGATGCAGGATCGGCTCGACCAGCGGTCGGACCACCTCGGTGGACGCCCAAAAGCGCAGGCGCTGGGCGACCGACTCGTAGATCGCCCGCGGCGGCGAGGCGGCGAACAGGGGGCGGCGCGGATCGTCGTGCATGGAGTGGTGATATTGTCACAGCCCTGCGAGCGCAAAAACGGTGAGGTGATGGGGGTCCCTGTTAACTTTGACAGTGTCAGCCTCGACGGAATCCTCAGCGACTGGGTGGCGGCCCTGCGCGAGTTTTCGGTCGAGGCCGTGGTCGTGCTCGGCCCGGATCCGTTCGGCAGCAGCGAAGACCGGCAGGTGATCGCGGTCCATCCGCCGCTGGTCGCCGAAGCCGCCAATGCGCTGGCCGAAAGCCGTGACTTCGGCGCGCCCTGGCGCGACTCCGACGCGCCGCTGGTCGCCTGGCAGACCATCTCCAGGTCCGATCCCGCCCACGCCAGCCGGTGGCGGCTGCTGTGGCTCGCGCACGGCTACCAGACGGTGGTCCGGGTGGAATTTTCGTTGCCGGCCGGGCGCGCCTTCGAGTGCTTCATGTTCAGCCCGCGCGAGCTGACCGATCGCGCCGAAGCCGCCTCGCTGGTCTGGTCGGCGATGAACATCTGGCCGCTGGTCAAGCGCTCGATCGCGGTCGCCCGCTCCACCCTCAGCCCGCGCGAGCGCGAATGCCTGGTGCTGGCGTTTCAGGGCCTGACGGCGCGCGAGAGCGCGCAGCAGCTCAGTTGCACCGAGCGCACCGTCAACTACCACCTGGCCAACGCCATGAGCAAGCTGAAGGTGGACAACAAGATGGCGGCGATCCAGCGGGCCTGCTGGATCGGGGCGATTTGAGGGCAGGACGCCCCTGCGGCTATATTCCGCCCATGAGCGACCCTTCCGACGACCGCACCGCGTCCCTGATGACGCCGGCCAGGCTGGCGCAACTGCAGTTGCGCCAGCCTGTGTCCAGCCCCGCGGCCTGGCTGGACCAGCTGGCGACCGACGCCGGCAGCGGCCACGTGCGACGGCTGGTGGACCTGCGGCGCCAGCTGGAGACGCTGGTGCGCGAGCGCGACGAGCAAGGCGTGCGCGGCGCCTTGCAGGCGCTGCAGGACGATCTGCAAAAGCTCGATTACGACGCGCTGCGGCCCCGCGGCTGGTGGGCGCGCACCTTGGGCCAGGGCAAGGAGGAGGCTGTCGGCTTCGTCGCCCAGGTCGGGCACATCGTGCGCGCCGCCGAAGACCTGGCGCAGGAAGTCAGGGCGCTGCAGCGGCGCCAGCTGGCCAGCGACGGCGCCGGCGCGCGCGCGCTGGTGGAATTCGACGTCGAAGTGCGCGCCATCGAGAAGATCATGGAACAGGGCACGCGCTGGCTGCAGGACATGCGCAACCAGCTCAAGGCCCGCTCGGCCCTGCCCGGCGAACAGGCGCGCCAGGTGCGCGCGGACACGCTGCGGTGCGAGCTGCTGGTCGAGCGGCTCAAGCAGCTGCGTGGCGCGGTCACGGCCGCCCAGCGGGCGGGCGAGCGGTGCAAGACGGCCGCCGCGCGGCGCGCTGACGTGGTGCAGACGCTGCAGCGGGCGCTGGACGGCGAGTGGCGCAGCTGGCACGACCGGCTCGAGCCGGTCGCCGCCGAGGCTGCTGGCAGCGGCTCGGTGGCCGAGGGGGTGGGGCGGGCCAAGGCGGTGCAGCAGGAGTTGCAGCTGTGCCTGCGGCAAGCCGCCAACGACTGCGCCCAGCTGCGCAAGCAGGAAGAGACACTGGCCGCCGACCTGGCGGCCCTGCACGAGCCGCTGCAGGCCGCAGCTTGAACGGCATGCCACTGCTGGTCATCGACATCGGCAACACCCGCCTGAAGTGGTCGCTGTACGCCGGCTGCGAGGCGGGCGCCCAGCCGTTCGCGCACGGCGTGCAGTTCCTGGAAAACATCGACAAGCTGGCCGACGGCGACTGGGCCGGCCTGCCGGCGCCGCGGCGGATGATCGGTTGCTGTGTCGCCGCCGACGCGGTCAAGCGGCGGGTCGAGGAGCAGATGGAGGAACTGTGGGACGTGCCGGCGCAATGGGTGGTCTCCAGCGCGGCCGAAGCCGGCATGACCAACGGCTATGACCACCCGACACGCCTGGGCGCCGACCGCTGGGTCGGCATGATCGGCGCGCGCCACCGCATGCTGGCCGCCGGCCCGGCGCGGCCGATGGTGGTGGTGATGGTCGGCACGGCCGTGACAGTGGAGGCGGTGAACGCGAGCGGTCACTTCCTGGGCGGCTTCATCCTGCCCGGCCACGGCATCATGCTCAAGGCGCTGGAAAGCGGCACCGCGGGCCTGCACGTGCCCACCGGCGAGGTGCGCACCTTCCCCACCAACACCAGCGACGCGCTGACCAGCGGCGGCACCTTCGCCATCTCCGGCGCGATCGAGCAGATGCTGCACCACGTGCGCGACCACTGCGGCGCCGAGCCGGCCTGCTACATGACCGGCGGCGCCGGCTGGAAGATGGCGCCGCACATGTCGCTGCGCTTTGAGCTGGTGGAAAGCCTGATCTTCGACGGCCTGCTGGTCATCGCCCGCGAACGGGGAATGGATCCCTGATCAAGGGACCGGGCTGCGCGGTGTCCATCCCGGCCCTCGCAAGGTTCAGGCCGCCAACCCGTCGACTGCCTGGAACAGCGCCTCGCGCGCCTGCGCCAGCACCTGCTGCCGCCATGCGTCGGTGTCGGTGTGGAACGCTTGCATCATCTTTTGCCGGATCGCCGCCGCCACCGGTGCCGGGGCATCCGGATGGGCGTTGAGCCACTGTTCGCCGCGCAGCGCCTGCAGCGTGTCCAGCATCGGCACCGTGCCGTACTCCAGCGCCATGCCGGTGTACTGGGCCTGCGGACACTCGTCGTCGACCGAGGTGAACATCAGCCCGGTGAGAACGGCCGAAGTGGACGAGCCGTCGTACATCGACGTGACGCCCTGGCCGCCTTCGCCGCCCCACCATTGCCTGGCGCGGGCCAGCGCCGCGGGATCGTTGCGGCCGGCGAAGATCCGCTCGCCATGGCCGCTTGGGCCCAGCCCCGTGTGGACGTCGATCCAGCCCAGGCGGCCGGCCCGCCGGCCGTGGGTGCGCAGCACCTCGCGCAGCGCCAGGTTGCTCCAGGTGGGCGCCCGCCCGCCGTAGAACAGGCCGTCGGCGTACTCGTACTGGCCACCCGAGACGGCGGCCTGGTAAGCCGCCTCGCCGTGGCTGGCGATGTAGCCGGCAAGGGCGCGGGCGTTCTCGTCGGTCGGCGGCCACTCCCGCGGCACCAGCAGCGCGTGCAGTTCCCGGTAGCCTTCGTTGACCGGCAGCGGCGCCGAGAAATCGTGGAAGTTGCGGTTCAGGTCCACGTTCTCGTGCGTGGTGCGGCGGATGTGCGAGAAGCCGAACGGGTTCAGCGCGTGGATGTACAGCACCGCGACCCCTTTGGCCGCCGCGTGCGCGCGCCATTCGCCGTCGCGCAGCGCCGCCACCTGCACGGCGCTGCCGCAAAAGCCCTCCACGCCATGGCAGGCGCTGCTCAGGACCAGCAGGCGCGAGGCGCTGGGGTCGCCCTCGCGAGCCACGTCCATGGCCAGTTCCTCGCCCTCCAGTCCGCGCTTGGGGTGGGTTCTGGACTCGACCAGCAGGCCGGCCTGGCCGGCCGCTTCGATGAACTTGCGCCGCGCCTGCGCGTAACTGCCGGAGAAGGCGTCCAGGCTCACCGGGCGTCCTTGCCGAGCCAGCCTTCGGCCAGCCGCACCCAGTAGGTCGCGCCCAGCGGGATCAGGTCGTCGTTGAAGTCGTAGCTGGGGTTGTGCAACATGCACGGACCGCCGCCGTGGCCGATCTCGCGATGGTGGCCTTCGCCGTTGGCGATGAAGCAGTAGGCGCCCGGCTTGGCCTGCAGCATGAAGGAGAAATCCTCCGCGCCCATGGTCGGCTCCTGCAGCTCCACGTTGGCTTCGCCGACGATGGAGACCATCACCTGGCGCGCGAACTCGGCTTCCGCCGGCGAGTTGACAGTGGACGGGTAGTTGCGCGTGAAGGAGAACTCGCAGGTGGCGTCGTGCGCGGCGCACAGGTGCTCGGAGATCTGCTTCATGCGGCGCTCGATCAGGTCGAGCACCTCCGCGGTGAAGGTGCGCACCGTGCCTTGCAGCTCGCAGCTGTCCGGCACCACGTTGGTGGCCTCGCCCGCATGGATCATCGTGACCGAGATCACGCCGGCGTCGATCGGCTTCTTGTTGCGGCTGATGATGGTCTGGAACGCCTGCACCATTTCGCAGGCGATCGGCTCCGGGTCGATGCCGTTGTGGGGCAGGGCGGCATGGCTGCCCTTGCCGCGGATGACGATCTTGAATTCACTGGTGGACGCCATCACCGGGCCGGGGCTGACGGCGAACTTGCCGAACGCGCTGCCCGGCCAGTTGTGCATGCCGAACACCGCGTCCATGGGGAACTGCTCGAACAGGCCGTCCTTGATCATCTCGCGGGCGCCGCCGCCGCCTTCTTCGGCCGGCTGAAAGATCAGGTAGACGGTGCCGTCGAAGTTGCGGTTTTTCGCCAGGTGCTGGGCCGCGGCCAGCAGCATGGCAGTGTGGCCGTCGTGGCCGCAGGCGTGCATCTTGCCGGCGTGCCGGCTGGCGTGGGCGAAGGTGTTGAACTCCTGCATCGGCAGGGCGTCCATGTCGGCGCGCATGCCGATGGCGCGCGGGGAGGTGCCGGCCTTGACGATGCCCACCACGCCGGTGGTGCCCATGCCGCGGTGGATGGGGATGTCCCATTCCAGCAGCTTGGCGGCCACGAGGTCGGCGGTGCGCACCTCCTCGAAGCACAGTTCCGGGTGGGCGTGGATGTCACGGCGCAAGGCCGCGATGGACGCGGCCTGGGTGACGATGGAATCCAGGAGCTTCATGGGGTACGGGTCCTTCTCGGGCTGTCAGTCTAGCTGCGCGCAAGGACCGTGCCTATCCGGGACAATCCGCAGATGGATGCATCTGCCCTGGCGCCGCGCGCGCTCGAACTCGCCCGGACCCTGGTGCGCATGAACACCGTGAGCGCCAACTCGAACCTGGAGCTGATCCACTTCATCCGCGACGAGCTGGCGCGGCTGGGCGTGCCCGCCCGGCTGAGCCACAACGCCGGGCGCACCAAGGCCAACCTGTTCGCGACGCTGGGCGAAGGCAAGCCGGCCGGCCTGATCCTGTCGGGCCACACCGACACCGTGCCTTGGGACGGGCAGGACTGGACGGTCGACCCGCTGGGGGCGGTGGTGCGCGATGGCCGCCTGTACGGTCGCGGCTCGGCCGACATGAAGAGCTTCATCGCCATCGCGCTGGCCAATGCCCAGGCGTTCCTGGACAGCCCGGCGCCGTTCGCGATCCACTTCGCCTTCAGCTACGACGAAGAGATCGGCTGCTTCGGCGTCAAGGAGCTGATCGCCGACATGCGCGAAGCCGGCGTCGCGCCGCTGGCCTGCATCGTGGGCGAGCCCACCAGCATGGTGCCGGCGATCGCGCACAAAGGCGTGTACCGCTACAAGTGCTGCGTGCGCGGCAAGGAGGCGCATTCGTCGCTGACGCCGCAGTCGGTCAACGCCATCGAGATGGCAGCGCGGCTGGTCGGTCGCGTGCGCGACATGGCCGAGGCTTTCGAGCGCGAGGAGCCGCGCTACCAAGGCTTCGACGTGCCGTTCTCCACCGCCAGCGTCGGCCAGTTCCACGGCGGC
>NZ_JAQGLS010000020.1 GCF_028292805.1 Ramlibacter sp.
CGTTGGCGCCGTTCCCGTCGCCCAGGCGGCGCCGCAGCGAGGAGCGCTGCGCCAGTGTGGCGCCGTCGCTGCCCAGGGCGAGCGCCGCCGTGGCGGCGCGCTCGGCCTCCTGCAGCTCACCGGCGCCGATGGCCGCGTTCATGTGCAGCAGGTGCCAGTCGCGTTGCGCCGGCGAAGCCTTGGTGGCCAGCCTGGCCTGCTCCAGCGCGCGGGCGTGGTCACCCTGCTCCAGCGCGCGGTAACCGTCGGCCGCGTTGGCGAACCCGGGCAGCGGCGGCGCCGCGGTGGCCTGGACCATGCAGGTCTGGGCCGCATCGACGTTGCTGCAGTCGATGGTGGGCGTGCGCAGCGCCATCGGCGCCGCCGCCGGGGCCAGGACGAACTGGCGCGCCAGCTCGCGCCGCGCGGACACTTCGGTGTCGGTGGCCGGCAGCGGCTGCAGCAGGTCCATCGCCCGTTGCGGGTTGCCCTGCACCAGCGCCAGGTCGGCGCCGAGCAGGCGCAGGTGGCGCAGCGCGCCGGGCGCGACGCTGGTCTGGCGCATCGCGCCGTCGATGTCGGCGCTGGCCTCCTGCGGCCGGTTCAGGCCTTGGCGCGCGTAGGCGCGCAGCGCCAGCGGCGCCGCGCTCTCGGGCAGCAGTGCCAGCGTCTCCCCGGCGACGCGCTCGGCGTCGGCGAAGCGGTTGTCCTGCAGCAGCGATTGCACCAGCACCAGCCGAAAGCCGGCGTTGTCCGGCGCGTACTGCACGGCCAGCGTGCCCTGGGCGACGGCGGTGCGCACATCGTTGGCCCGCAGCGCCGCGTACATCGCCTCGCCGGCGGCCTGGGCCCGGGCGCGGTTCAGGTCGGCACGGGCGCGCGCCAGCGCAGCGTCATCGCCGCGTGCCTGGGCCGCCTGGTCCAGCGACCGTTCGGCCGCGTCGGGCTGGCCGGCGGCCAGTTGCGCCTGCGCCAGCAGCAGCCAGTAGTCGCGGCGACCGGGCGCCAGCTGCGTCGCGCGCTCGGCGCTCGCAACCGCACCGGCGAAGTCCCGGCGCGCATAGGCCTTGTAGCCGGCGTCAGCGGCGGCGTGGGCGGCCTGGGGCGCGCGGGCCGGGGCGCGGCTGGCGGTCTGTGCTGCGGCACACGAGGAGGCAAGCGCGAGCGCGGCAGCCAGCGCCAGCGCCTTTCGTTGTTGTTGTTTCATTGTTCTCATGAGGGGTTGGCAAAACACCGTTTTCAGGCAGCCCCGACGGGCTTGCCGAAGAATCCCCGCTCGTGCGTCGGCTCGGCCGTCGCCCGGGCGAAGAAACTCCGTTGGTCCTGGACGACCTGCTCCAGCACCTCGCGCAGGATCACCCCGCGGTCCACCAGGTAGTCACCGATGCGGCCATGCTGGGCCGGCTTGTAGTCCTGCATGGCGTTCTCGAAGTCCTCGCGCCGCAGCAGGCCACGCTCGATCAGCATGTCGCCCAGCAGCGGGCCGGTGGCGACCGTGTGTGCCCTGCCGTCCGTGTCGGTCTCGCGCAGCAGGCGCAAGGCCACGGCCAGCTCGCCTTCGCGGGCGATGCGCTGCACCGGTTCCTCGCCGATCCCGGTGCGGATCTCGGCCAGCGCCTGCTCCGACAGCGGGCTGGTCACCGCCAGCACCGGCCGGTTGTTCTTGTTGCGGCCGATGTGCACCACGCGATGCCGGATCGCCAGTTCCACCGGCAGTTCGTCCGCGTGCTTCTTCACCAGCTCGACCGTCAGGTGAGCCCGTGGCAGGTCGGCCTGGTAGGCGATGGCCTCGGCCAGCGTCTCCTCGTCCAGCAAGACGTTGGACACCAGCACGCGCCCCAGCGCCGCGCTGGTGTCGGCCTGCTTTTCCAGCGCGCGCGCCAGCGTGCCCTCTTCCACCGCGTTCCAGGACTTGAGCAGGTCGCCCAGCCGCTGGCGGCGGCGGGCCAGCTGCACGCTGCTGGGGAATTCGTGGGCGGTCTTGTCCCAGGCCAGCCGGTTGCCCTTGAACAGGTAGCCCAGGTACATCTTCCAGGCCCGGGCCACCGCCATGCAGTTGACGAAGTTGCCCACCACCATCCGCGGCAGCGACATCAGGCCATGCTCCCACCCGTACAGGACCGTCGTGAAGTACACCCGATGCACGGCCCGGATCGCCAGGAAGAACGCGTTGATGTAGATCATCGTGCGCCAGACGCTGCCTTGCTGGAACAGCGACGGATAGTAGGCATTCCACCAGCCGGTGGCCAGCCCGACGTGGAACAGGATGAAGTGCAGCACCAGGAGGTAGGCCAGGATGCTGACGAAGGACGTGATCACGCCCTTGCGGTCGTGCAGCAGCAGGTAGCGCGCCGCCGTGGTGCGGCCGCGCCACCTGATCTGCTCCCAGCTTTGCAGGCCGATGCCCAGTACCCAGCGCGCCTTCTGGCGATAGGCGGCGCGGAACTGGTCGGGGAAATACTCGCGCACGCACAGCGGCATCTGCATCAGCAGCTCGCGTCGATTCTTGCTGGTCCAGCTGGTGCGGCTGATGTGGAAGGTGACCGGGAACACGCCGAAGATCGACTGCATGCCCAGCTGCGACAGGCGCATGCCGACGTCGTAGTCTTCGGTCAGGCTGTCGATGTTGAAGGGCTTGTTGCGGGTGGCGCCAACCAGCGCGATCAGCGCCTTGCGCGAAAAGCAGGTGCCCACGCCGGCCGAGGGAACCATGCCGGAGACGCTCTCGCGCACCACCATTTCCTTGGCGTGACTTTCGGCGAATTCGTCCATGTAGGTGCCGGCGACGAGCTCGTACCACTCGCGCTCCAGCGAGGCCACCGGCAGCTGGATCATGTCCTTGCGCGGCAGCAGATAGTTGAAGAACTTCAGCTCCAGTGGGTGCAGCACGTCTTCGCTGTCGTGCAGCACGACGCCGGCGTACTCGACGTTCCTTTCCTGCTCGTGCTCGAAGATCGCCGCGACCACCGCGTTCAGGCAGTCGGCCTTGCTGGTCGGTCCCGGGTGCGGCACCTCGACGCGCTGCAGCTGGGGAAAGCGGCGGACCATCTTGTCGACCTCGTCGATCGTCGGCTGGTCGTTCGGGTAGGTGCCGATGAACACGCGGTAGTTGCGATATTCCAGCACCTCCACCATGTTCTGCACCATCGCCGCGATGACGTCGCTTTCCTGCCAGGCCGGCACCATGATCGCCATCGGCTGCTCCTCGCGGTCGCGCAGCTGCTCCACGCCCAGCGCCTTGTAGCTGGGCGTGCGCTCCAGCCGAGCCCGGCGGAAGATCCGCCGCGTCCAGTACCAGATGTCGATGAACAGATCGTCCAGCGACGAGACGAAGATGACCAGCGCCAGGATGGCGGCCAACACTTCCAGCCCGGAGTTGTACTCCGCAATGACCAGGTCCCAATTCATACCATTCCTTTGGCTTCCTCCACTGGACCGCGAGCAACAACGTGCAGCGCGGTCCCTCTTGTGACGAGGAACCGGCGTCGCCGGTGCTCTTCACACTGATTGGCTACCCAGAAAAGTCGCATGGCGACTTTTCTGGGGGTTTACCGATCGCCCGTGGCGGCGCGGCGGCGACGCATGCGGCTGGCGAGGACCAGCAGGCCGATGAACAGCGCCAACAGCACGATCGGCAGCAGCCACCAGTAGCCGCGTTCGAACAGGCCCGGTTGCGCTTCCTTCATGACCCCTTGGCCGGACGGGTCACGGGTGTTGACTTCGGTGCGCAGGCCGTTGTTGCCCATGATCGCCAGGTTGCCGCTGGACAGCATGATCGGCTTTTCCATCGACGGCGGCTGATCGCCCAGCGTGCGGTAGACCGCGCCGATGGTGTCGCCGCTGCCGTGCACTTCGAGCATGCCCACGCGGTTCAGGCCGCGCACGTCGAGCAGCGGACGGTCCTTGGTGCCGGCCAGGAACAGGCGGTCTTTCTCGGGCTTGACGTCGCTGTCGGCCACGCCCGCGGGCATCACGTCGACCGCCAGATACGGACCGTCGACCTTGGGCTGCGAGCCGTCGGCCACCGGCTGGAACTTGGCCTTGGTCGGCGACAGGCCGGTGCTGGCAGCCAGCCGGATCACGCGCGGCAAGGAGGTGACGGCGTCGTTCAGGTGCGAAGCCGGCACGACCAGGGTGCCGCCGCTGGCGAACCTGGCCATCAGGCCGGTGAAGTCGCTGCTCGGTTCGATCTTGTCGAGCAGCAGGTGGCTGGAGGCCAGCACCGAGACCGGGTACGGCTCGGGCGTCTCGCGGCAGCGGTCGCTGGCCAGCTGGCGCACGAACGAGACGCGGATCACGTTGCGGGTCTGCAGCGCGTAGCGCGGCACCGGGGCGATGATGCGCTCGCGCTTGCCGTTGGCTTCCATCTCCTTGGCGCCCAGCAGCACGTCGTTCATGAACACCGACACCACCGGCGGCGTGCGGGCCGCGCTCGGCGAGGCGGCAACGTCGATCACCAGCGTTCCCGGGCCCTTGCCGTCGGCGGCGACCGAACCGATGTCGAAGGTGGCATTCCAGTCGGCATGGGCCAGCACGTCGAAGCTGGCCGGCTTGGCGCCCAGGTATTTCAGCGAGACGGCGTCGTTGTCGTTCTTGGGCTGGTCGACGGCGTTGACCGTCAGCGCCGTGCCGGCCGCGGCCTGCAGCCAGATCTGGCTGAACAGCCCGGCGGCCTGGGCGCCGGCGTCCGGCGCGACCAGGATCACGGGGCGGCCGTTCATGTTGCCCAGGCGCACTTCCTTGGACCCCACCTGCTGGCCGCTGCCCGGGCCGGCGATCACGATGTCGGGAAGGGCTGGGCCACTGGGAGCAGCGGTTGCGGCCGCGCCTTGCGCCGCGGGCGCGGGGACGGCACTGCCGTCGGCCGTGCGGAACTGCGGTCGCTTGCCGGCGCGCTCCAGCGCAACGCCGACGCGCCAGGCGGTGTCATAGACCTCCGGGCTCACCTTGTTGGAGGCCAGCAGGATGGTGGGCGACGCCGGCAGCGCACCCCAGGCCGTGGTCAGGTCGCGGATGGCGGAGCCGTCGTACTGGAACACGAACTTGCTGGTCGGCTCGATCCGCAGGATGTTGCCGGGCGTGCGCGCATCGGCGCAGGTGTTGTCGCGGGCGACGGCGGTGCGCCAGTCGATGTTCAGGCGCACGAAGCCCGATGGCCGCGGCTTGCCGTCCACGGCGATGGTGGCGCTGGCGTCACCGCGGTCGGCGGCGAGGCCGACCGCGTGGACCGGCGCGCCGTCGACGGCATAGACCAGCGTGGTGCGGCCGCCGTCGGCGCGCACGTAGCCGGCGTTCAGCTGCAGTTGCGCGTTGGACAGGTCGATGCCGGGCGGCACCGGCAGGTAGATCTCGCGGATGGTGTCCGGGTAGCCCAGGACCACCGGCTCGGTAAAGCCCAGCTCCGCGAACGTGATGGTGCGCGGCACCCACACGCCAGCCGACTCGACCGGCCGGAACACGGTGGTCAGCGGCGGCGTCGCGGCCGGAGCTTCCCGCTGCGCCGGCCGCAGCGGGAGCTGCTGCGTCGGCTGTTGGGCCACCACCCAGGGCGGCAGCAGGCACATGGCCGCCAGCGCGGCGGCGGGCAGGACACGGGAGAGTTTCATTGGAGCACCTCGTTATAAAGATCGTTGGCGGCGGTTCAGCGCAGCGTGCTGGGCGCGACCCAGGTGTAGCCCAGCTGCGTGATTCCCTCGACCGTCTTCTTGAAATCCTCGAGCCCGGGGGTGTTGATCGTCGGTTCCAGCCAAAACGGATGGAAGAAGAACGATGCGAACCCGTCGCGCACCGCCTTGGCGTACTTCGCGTTGGTGATCAGGTCGTCGGCCGTGTAGTTGTAGTTGGAGGTCGGATCGATGGTCGAGATGTCGTACTCGATGTTGCCCAGGTTCTCCGGCAGCACGTACTGGCCGTAGTGGTCCTTTTTGATCACGTACGGGAAGAACTGGCCGACACTGAAGTCCTTGCTGGTGGCGGCGTAGAAGTCGGGCTTGTCGGCCGTGTAATAGACGGCGCGCTGGTAAGTGGTGGTGAACAGCTGCGGCGCGGTGCGGGCCGCGATGGCGGACGTGTGGTAGTGCGGCGCTTCCCAGGCGACCGGGTACAGGCCGTTGGCCCGCATGTCCTGCAAGCCCTGGCTCAGCCGGCCCAGCACCCACGAGGGCGAATCTTCCGGGAACGGCTTGTTGTCCACGATGTTCCAGAATTCGTAGTCGTCGCCACTGACGCCGGTGTGCGGATTCTTCATCGTGCCGTACTGGTGGGTGAAGCCGTGCATCACCATCTCGGCGCCGCCCTTGTTGCGGGCGTAGGCCAGCGCGGTGCGCAGGTTGGTCGCCTGCGACAAGTGCACTTCCTGGCGCACGCCGCCGTTGTAGGCGCCCAGGCCGTCGACGTAGCGCGGGATCACGGC
>NZ_JAQGLS010000059.1 GCF_028292805.1 Ramlibacter sp.
GCGCCGCCAGTGCCGTGGTTTCCGCGGCCGGCACCCCCGCGCCGGCCGCGCCGGCGCTGGCCAAGAAGTGATGATTTCCCCGCACACCGGAAGAACGGACTAGACCATGGCGACATCCGCATCCAAGCTGGACACTGCCGCACTGCAGGAAAAGATAGCCTCCCAGTTTCGCGGGCTCAACCCCAACGATCCGGCCTCCTGGCCGACCGTGCCCAAGGCGGTGCTGTGCCTGGCCGTCATGGCCGCCATCGTGGTGGCGCTGTGGTTCGTGTGGCTGACCAACTCCGCCGACGAACTCGGGGCCGAGCAGCAAAAGGAATTGACGCTGCGCGAGGACTACAAAAAGAAGCTGGCCCAGGCGGTCAACCTCGAGGCGCTGCGCAAGCAGCGCGAACAGGTGCAGCAGTACGTGACGCAGCTGGAAAAGCAGCTGCCCAGCAAGGCCGAAATGGACGCCCTGCTGTCCGACATCAACCAGGCCGGCCTGGGCCGCTCGTTGGTGTTCGAGCTGTTCCGCCCCGGCCAGGTCACGGTCAAGGAGTACTACGCCGAACTGCCGATCTCGGTCAAGGTCAGCGGCCGCTACCACGACATCGGCTCGTTCGCCTCCGACATCGCGCACCTGTCGCGCATCGTGACGCTGAACAACCTGCAGGTGCTGCCCGGCGCGGGCGGCGCCCTGTCGTTGGAGGCCACCGCCAAGACTTTCCGCTACCTCGATCCAGAGGAAGTGGCGGCGCAGCGCCGCGCCGCGCCGAAGGCCGCGAAATGAAGGCGCTGCTGTTGTCCCTGGCGGCGGTGACCTTGCTGAGCGCGTGCGGCGGGTCCGGCAAGGAAGAAATCCAGCAGTTCATGGCCGAACAACGGGCCATGACCCGTCCCCGGATCCAGCCGATCCCCGAGCCCAAGACCTTCGCCCCGCAGGCCTACACCCAGGAAGCGAAAGTGGAGCCGTTCAGCAACCAGAAGCTGACCCAGGCCCTCAAGCGCGACTCGCAGCAGAGCACCAGCCCCAGCACCGCGCTGGTGGCGCCGGAGCTGGCGCGGCGCAAGGAGCCGCTGGAGGCGTACCCGCTGGACGCCATGGCCATGGTCGGCAGCCTGCTCAAGCAGGGGCAGCCGGTGGCCCTGGTGCGTGTGGACAACCTGCTCTACCAGGTTCGTCCCGGCAACTACCTGGGACAGAACTACGGCCGCATCACCAAGGTCGGCGAAACCGACCTCAGCCTGCGAGAACTGGTGCAGGACGCCGCCGGCGAATGGATCGAACGAACCGCCACACTGCAACTGCAGGAGAAGTCCAAATGAAGAACAGCAATCGATGGAGTTGGCGAGGCCTTGTTGTCGCCGCGGCGGTGCTCGGTTTCGCCTGGAGCGCGCCACTGCTGGCGGCGCCGGCTGTGGAGAACATCACCGGCTCGTTGCAAGGCGGCGCGGAGGTCGTTCGCATCGAGTTCTCCGAGCCGCTGACGTCCGTGCCGGCCGGCTTCGCGATCCAGTCGCCCGCCCGCATCGCGCTCGACGTGCCGGGGGGGACCAACGCCATGGGCCGCAATGCGGTCGACCTCAACATCGGCAACCTGCGCTCGGTCACCGTGGTGCAGGCCAGTGACCGGGCCCGCCTGGTGCTGAACCTGAAGTCGGCCACCAACTACCGCACCCAGATCGACGGCCGATCACTGCTGGTCATGCTCGAGCCGGTCGCGGCCTCGGCCGCGGCCGCGCCGGTGCAGGCCTTCGCCGAGAGCCGCAACCGCGACACGCAGCCGCTGCGCGACCTCGACTTCCGGCGCGGCCCCGACGGCTCCGGCCGCGTGATCATCGACCTGCCCAGCAACCAGGTGGGCGTGGACATCCGCCAGCAAGGCCAGACGCTGGTGGTCGAACTGCTCAAGTCGACGCTGCCCGAAGGCCTGCGCCGGCGCATGGACGTGACCGACTTCGGCACGCCGATCCAGACCGTGAGCACCTTCCAGGCCGGCGACCGCGTGCGCGTGGTGATCGAGCCCCGCGGTGCCTGGGAGCACAGCGCCTACCAGTCGGACAACCAGTTCGTGGTGGAAGTGCGCACCCAGCGTCAGGACCCCAACAAGCTGACCCAGGGCCCGGGCTTCACCGGCGAGAAGCTGTCGCTGAACTTCCAGAACATCGAAGTGCGTTCGCTGCTGCAGGTGATCGCCGACTTCACCAACTTCAACATCGTCACCTCCGACTCCGTCACCGGCGGCGTGACGCTGCGCCTGAAGGACGTGCCCTGGGACCAGGCGCTGGACATCATCCTGCAAGCCAAGGGCCTGGGCATGCGCCGCAGCGGCAACGTGCTGTGGATCGCGCCCAAGGACGAGATCTCGGCCAAGGAAAAGCTGGAACTCGAAGCCAACGCGGCGGTCCAGAGCCTGGAGCCGGTGCGCACCCAGGCCTTCCAGCTCAATTACAGCAAGGCGCCCGACATCGCGGTGCAGCTGACCGGCACCGGGGCGGCCCGCATCCTGAGCGTGCGCGGCAGCGCCATCGCCGAGCCGCGCACCAACCAGCTGTTCGTCACCGATGTGCCGGCCAAGCTCGAGCAAGTGCAGGCGCTGATCGCGCGGCTGGACATCGCGGTGCGCCAGGTGCTGATCGAGGCCCGCATCGTGGAGGCGTCGGACAGCTTTGGCAAGTCGCTCGGCGTGCGGCTGGGCGGCAGCGACCTGCGCGGCATCCGCGGCGGCGATGCCGGCTACGGCCTCGGCGGCGGCAACCGGGTCGCCTTCGGCGGCAGCTACAACGCCGTCTCGGGCACCACGGGCGAGGGCTCCACCGCCCTGGACACGGCCAACACCAGCTTCGTCAACCTGCCGGCCTCCGGCCAGGGCGGCTTCAGCCCCTCGACCTTCGCCATCTCGCTGTTCAGTTCGGCGGCCAACCGCTTCCTCAACCTGGAACTGTCGGCGCTGGAAGCCGACGGCAAGGGCAAGCTGGTGTCCAGCCCGCGCATCGTGACGGCCGACAAGACCAAGGCACTGATCGAGCAAGGCACCGAGTTCCCGTACCAGCAGGCCACCTCCAGCGGCGCCACCTCGGTGGCCTTCCGCCGCGCGACCCTGAAGCTGGAAGTGACGCCGCAGATTACGCCCGAGGGCAACATCATCCTGGACCTGGACATCGCCAAGGACAGTCGCGGCGAAACCACGGCAGCGGGAATTGCCATCAATACCAAGCAAATTCGCACCCAGGTGCTGGTCGAAAATGGCGGAACCGTCGTGATCGGTGGCATCTTCGAGCTGACCGAGACGGAAAACGAAGCCCGGGTGCCGCTGCTGGGCGACCTGCCGGGGGTGGGCAACCTGTTCAAGAGCAAGCAGCGCACGAGCAACAAGCAGGAAATGCTTGTGTTCATCACGCCGAAGATGGTGGCCGAGCGGCCGACCTCCGGCCGTTAGAAAAACAGTGGAGGAGGCAGTTCAAATGAACCGATACATCAAGACACTCGCCATGGTACTGGTGGCGGGGGCGCTGGTCGCCTGTGGCGGCGGCGGCGGGAGCAGCGGCTCCAGCGGTGGTGGCACCGGCGGCGGCAGCGGAGGCGGAACGGGCGACCCGACCACGCCGGAGATCGCCAGTCTGATCTACCAGCTGTCCAAGCCGACGATCAACAACGGTGGCTCGGATTCGACCCTGCTGACCGTCACCGCGCTCGACGCCGACAACAACCCGGTGGCCGGCGTGCCGCTGGCAGTTGCCGTCGACAGCGGCGTGTACACGCCGAACAATTCGGTGACCGATGGCAGCGGCCAGGCCTCCGGCAACATCACCATCGGTGCCGACAAGGCCAATCGCAACATCACCGCCAGGCTCACCCTGGGCAGCAAGCGGGCCACAGCCGTGGTGGAAGTGATCGGCAGCGCGATCACGCTCACGCCGCTGCCTGTCACGCCCGCGCCGGGCGCGCCCGTGCAGGTGGGCGTGAAAGTCAACGATTTCAACGGCGCAGCGATCCCGGGCGTGTCCGTCCGGTTCTCCGGTTCGCTGGGACTGACCGGCGCGGTGGTGACCGACAACAACGGCAACGCCACCGGCCGGCTGGCCGCGGCACCCCGCGCGCCAGGCCAGTACGTGGTGAAAGCTGCTGCGCTCGGCGTGGAATCCGAGCGCCAGGTCCAGGTCGTGGGTTCGGCCGGCAACGGCATCCCGGCGGCCACGGGCACCATCAGCTCGGCCAGCCTGGCGATCGTGCCGAATACGATTCCGCCGAACGCAACCGGCAGCCAGACCAGCCGCGCAGTGGTGAAGGCGAAGTTCATCAACCCGCAGAACCAGGCCGTCCAGAACGTCCGGGTACGCTTCGTGATCGATCCGCCGAAGCTTGGCGCGGGCGAGAAGATCAGCACCGACAACGCCACGGTGTACAGCGACGTCAATGGCGAAGCCACCGCGGACTACATCGCCGGCACGCGTTCCAGTCCGACCGACGGCGTGACGATCCGGGCCTGCTACGGCCTCACGGATGCGTCTATCCTCAACTGCAACACGTCTGTGACGCAGACCCTGACGGTCGCCGGGCAGCCGCTGTCGATCACGCTGGGTGACAACAACCAGCTGGCAAAGGGCAACAGCGATCTGACCTACATCAAGATGTTCGACGTGGCGGTCGCCGACGCGGCCGGCAACGCGGTGGTCGATGCCGTGATCTCCGCGAGCGTCGACATCACCCGCTACGCCAAGGGCCAATTCAACGGGCCGACGGTCGGTTGCCTGAACGAGGACGCCAACCGCAACGGCTCGCTGGACAACGGCGAAGACCTCAACGGAAACAACTCGATCGAGCCGCGCAAGGCCGACGTGATCCTGTCGTTCCTCGGCACCAACAAGACCGGGGCCACCGGCCGGATGACGATCCAGATCGAATATCCGCAGAACGTGGCGACCTGGCTGGAGTACACGGTGCGCGTCACGACCAACGTCGCTGGCTCGGAGGGCACTTACGCCAAGCGGTTCAAGACCGAATTCATCCGGGGCGACGAAGTCAACGGTTCGTTCCTGACAGCTCCCTACGGCGAGATGTTGAACTGCCGCGTTCCCGATTGACCGGGATGCGGGCATGACTGCTCGCATCGCCCTTGTCGGCATGCCAGGCAGTGGGAAATCCACTGTCGGGCGGCATCTGGCAAGGCGGCTCGGGCTGCCTTTTTTCGATTCCGACCACGTGATCGAGCAGCGCCTGGGCTGCGCCATCCGCGACTACTTCGCGCAGGCGGGCGAAGAGGCGTTCCGGGACCTCGAGGAAAAGGTGATCGGCGAACTGGCGGGCGCCGCCAGCGCCGTGATCGCCACCGGCGGCGGCGCCGTGCTGCGGGACGCCAACCGGCAGCACCTGCGCGCGGGCACCCAGGTGATCTACCTGCGCTCCAGCCCCGAGGAGCTGTTCCGGCGCCTGCGCCACGACACGCAGCGGCCGCTGCTGCAGGTGGCCGACCCGCTGGCGCGCCTGCGCGCCATGTACGCCGAGCGTGATCCGCTGTATCGGCAAGCATCGCACTTCCAGATCGAGACCGGCCGGCCCTCGGTGCCGACGCTGGTCAACATGATCCTGATGCAACTGGAGCTGGCCGGCGTCCTGCCACCGCCGCCTTAAACTCCGGGGCATGCCCCCCAAGGATTCCCCCATTTCCGAACAGGTGCGCATCGCCCTGGGCGAGCGCAGCTACGACATTCGCATCGGCGCCGGCCTGCTGGGCGACCCTGCCTCCTGGCAAGGCCTGCCGGCCGCCGCCACCGCGCTCATCGTCACCAACGAAACCGTCGGGCCGTTGTATGGCGCCGCCCTGAAGCAAGGGTTGCGCCCGCACTACCGCACCGTGCTCGAGGTGGTCTTGCCCGACGGCGAGGCGCACAAGGACTGGGGCACGCTGAACCTGATCTTCGATGTGCTGCTGGCCAACGGCTGCGATCGCAAGACCGTGCTGTTCGCCCTGGGCGGCGGCGTGGTCGGCGACATGACGGGCTTCGCGGCGGCCAGCTACATGCGCGGCGTGCCGTTCGTGCAAGTCCCCACGACGCTGCTGGCGCAGGTGGATTCGTCGGTGGGCGGCAAGACCGCCATCAACCATCCATTGGGCAAGAACATGATCGGCGCGTTCTACCAGCCGGTGCGGGTTGTGTGCGACCTGGCGACCGTGTCCACCTTGCCGGCGCGCGAGCTGAGCGCGGGCCTGGCCGAAGTCATCAAGTACGGGCCGATCGCCGACCTGGCGTTCCTGGACTGGATCGAGGCCAACCTCGATGCCCTGCTGCAGCGCGAGCCGGTAGCGCTGGCGCACGCGGTGCGCCGCAGCTGCGAGATCAAGGCCCACGTGGTGAGCCAGGACGAGCGCGAGGCCGGACTGCGCGCCATCCTCAATTTCGGCCACACCTTCGGCCACGCGATCGAGGCCGGCCTGGGCTACGGCGAGTGGCTGCATGGCGAAGGCGTCGGCTGCGGCATGGTGATGGCCCTGCAGCTGTCGCAGCGCCTGGGACTGGTCGACGCCGGCTTCGTGCAGCGGGTCACCCGGCTGATCGAGCGCGCCGGACTGCCGGTGCGCGGCCCGGATCTCGGGGCCGAGCGCTACCTCGAGCTGATGCGGGTCGACAAGAAGTCCGAAGGCGGGGAGATCCGTTTCGTGCTGCTCGACGGACCGGGCCGGGCCACGTTGCGGGCCGCGCCCGACGCCGTCGTGCGGCAGGTGCTGGCCGAGTGCGCCGGCTGACGGCGCGCCCGGCCGACCCGTCGGATCTCCAATGACCTTGGCCGCATATGCCTGCGACCCCGCGCAATCGCGCGGGCGCCGCTATCCCGAGCCGCAGGCGCCCACGCGTACGGCCTTCCAGCGTGACCGCGACCGCATCGTCCACTCCACGGCGTTCCGGCGCCTGGTCTACAAGACCCAGGTGTTCCTCAACCACGAGGGCGACCTGTTCCGCACCCGGCTGACGCACTCGCTGGAAGTGGCGCAGCTGGCGCGCTCGATCGCGCGCCCGCTCGGCCTGAACGAAGATTTGGTGGAAGCGATCGCGCTGGCGCACGACCTGGGCCACACACCGTTCGGCCACGCCGGGCAGGATGCGCTCAACGCCTGCATGGCGCAGCACGGGGGCTTCGAGCACAACCTGCAGAGCCTGCGGGTGGTCGATGCGCTGGAGGAGCGCTATCCGGCGTTCGACGGCCTGAACCTGTGCTTCGAAACCCGGGAAGGCGTTCTCAAGCACTGCTCGCGCAGCAACGCGGAGCAGCTCGAGGAGCGCGAGCCCGGCGGCGTCGGCCGCCGCTTCCTGGACCGCAGCCAGCCGGGGCTGGAGGCGCAGTTGTGCAACCTGGCCGACGAGATCGCCTACAACGCGCACGACATCGACGACGGCGTGCGCTCGGGCCTGATCACGCTGGAGCAGGTGGCGCAGGTGCCCCTGTTCGGCCTGCACGTGGCCGCCACGCTGGCCGAGCACCCCGGCCTGCAAGGGCGGCGGGTGCTGTACGAGGCGATCCGCCGGATGCTCAGCGCGCTGGTCTACGACGCGATCGACACCACGCGCGAAGCGCTGGCCCAAGCCGCACCGGCCAGCGCCGACGCCGCCCGCACGATGGCACCGCTGGTGAGCTTCAGCCAGCAGGCGCGGGCCCAGTCGGCGCAGCTCAAGGCCTTTCTGTTTCGCAACCTGTACCGGCACCCGCGCGTGATGGAAACCACCGGCCAGGCGCAGGAAGTGGTGCGCGAGCTGTTCCAGCGCTACCTGGCCGAGCCGGCGCAGATGCAGGCCGGCTTCACCGCCCGCAGCGACAGCGCGCGCGCCGTCGCCGACTACATCGCCGGCATGACCGACCGGTTCGCCCTGCGCGAACACGAGCGGCTGACCGGACGCAAGCTGCTGGCCGGCGCCCCATGAAGGCGCCGCGGCCGGCGCTGGTTGTGGTGTTGGCCGGCATCAGCGCCGCGCTGCACGTGGGCAAGTTGCCGCCCGCGCTGCCCGTGCTGCAGCAGGAGCTTGGGGTGACGCTGCTGCAGGCCGGCTTCCTGCTGTCCCTGGTGCAGCTGGCCGGCGTGGCGCTGGGCCTGGCCATGGGCGCGGCGGCCGACGCGTTGGGACCGCGCCGCACGATGGTACTGGGGCTGGTGCTGCTGTCGGTGGCGGGGTTCCTGGGCGGCCTGGCCACGACGCCCGCCGTTCTGCTGGCCCTGCGCGGCTGCGAAGGCGCCGGCTTCCTGCTGGCCACGCTGCCCGCGCCGGCGCTGATCCGGCAGCTGGTGGAGCCGGCGCGCCTGGGCGCCATGCTCGGGGTGTGGGGCGCGTACATGCCCCTGGGCACGGCCGCGGCACTGCTGTTGGGTCCGGTGGCGATCGTCGCCACCGGGTGGCCAGGGTGGTGGTGGCTGATCGCCACCCTGTCGCTGCTGATGGCGGGCTGGCTCTGGCTGGCGGTGCCGGCTGCGTGCGACGAGCGCCTGGCCGCAGCGGCCGCTGTCGGCCGCGGTCGCATCGCCAGGACGGTGCGGGCCGGCGCGCCGTGGTTGATCGGCCTTGGCTTTGCCGCCTATTCCGCGCAATGGCTGGCGGTGGTCGGCTTCTTGCCGACGATCTACGCCCAGTCCGGCCTGCCCGCCGTGTACGTGGCCCCGGCGACGGCGCTGGTGGCGGCCGTGAACATGGTCGGCAACATCGCCGCCGGCCGCCTGCTGCAACGCGGCGTCGTCCCGCCGGCGCTGCTGCAGGCCGGCTACCTGGCCATGGCATTGGGCGCCATTCTGGCTTTCGCGCCCTGGAGCGCGTCGGCGTCGATGGAGGTCGTGGCTGCCCGGTATGCCGGCGTCCTGCTGTTTTCCATGGTCGGGGGGTTGGTGCCCGCCACGATGTTCTGGCTGGCGGTGCGGCTGGCGCCCGACGAAGGCACGGTCTCCACCACGGTGGGCTGGGTGCAGCAATGGTCGTCGCTGGGCCAGTTCGTCGGCCCGCCGCTGGCGGCCTTGCTGGCCGCGCGCAGCGGTGACTGGAGCCGCACCTGGTGGCTCACCGGCGGCTTGGCCGCCGGCGGCTTGCTCGTCGCCACCCTGATCGGGCGGCGCCTGCGCGGGCGCAATGGGGCGCCGCCGGGCGCGCCGCCCTCGTAGAATCGCGCAGGGCCGCAGATACCATGAGTTTCCTCCACCAACTGAAGAACCAGGCAAGCGCGCTGCAGACGCAGCGCAGCGTGCTCGACCATCAGCTGGAATCCAAGACGGAGCAGGTGGAGGCGGCCTGCCGCAGCGTGCAGTCGTACCTGCAGGACCTGGCGCACCAGCTGACGGTGATCGAACCGGAGTCGGCGCAGTTCTCTCTGGACGGCAAGACGCCGTGGCCGCCGATGAAGCAGGTCGACTTCCGGGTCGACTTCCGGCGCAAGATGGTGCGCGACCGCGAAGTCTTCGACTACATCGCCATGGGCTGGCGCATCGTGCCCAAAATGGGGCAGCCGGTGGGCGGCCTGGTGCGGGTGAATTTCCCCACCGAACAGCAGCGCGTGGAGGCCCGGCTGGCGATGGGGCCCGTCAAGCACGACCGGCGCGAGGTCCGCCACCCGGAGAAGGGCTCGCTGCTGGAGGTGCGCTACGAGTACATCACCCAGACCCGCGGCTCGGTGATGGTGCAGGCCGACCATGAGCGCGCGCAGCTGCACTTTCGTCTGCTCAACACCAGCGGCTTCGAGACCGTGACGGCCACCTGGCCGGCCTTGCGGGTCGACCAGGCGATGCTGGACGAACTGGCCAAGCGCATCGTTGCGCAGCCGAACACCTTCGTCTGACCTCATGACGGCGCCCTCCTGCGTGGTGGCCGACACCCGGCGCTGGCTGGAGCGCGCGGTGGTCGGCCTCAATCTCTGCCCCTTTGCCAAGGCGGTGCTGGCCAAGCAGCAGGTGCACATCGCCGTCTGCGCCGCCGCCGACGCGGCCGCCATCCTGCGCGAGTTCGAGCGCGAGCTGCACGAGCTGCTGGCCCTCGATGCGACCGAGCGCGACACGACGCTGCTGGCGATCCCGCAAGGCATGGACGACTTCCTGAGCTTCCACGAGCTGACGGCCCAAGCCGAACGGCTGGTGCGCAAGCGCGGCTTCGAAGGCGTGGTGCAGGTGGCCAGCTTCCATCCGCGCTTCGTCTTCGCCGGCACCGACGAAGACGACATCACCAACTTCACCAACCGCGCCCCCTGGCCGACGCTGCACCTGCTGCGCGAGGAAAGCATGGACCGGGCGGTGGCCGCATTCCCGGACCCGGCCGCGATCTACGAGACCAACATGGACACACTGCAGGCACTGGGGCGCAAGGGCTGGGACGCTCTGGGCGTGGGGCCCAGCCCATGAAGGGGGCCGGCAAGCCGCACGACCTGGAGCTGCGTGCGGGGCAGTCCGAGGAACTGCTCAAGGAGCTGCACATCCTGACCCGCGAAGGGCGGATGAACCAGGATTCCCGGCGCAAGCTCAAGCAGGTCTACCACCTCTACCAGTTCATCGAGAAGCTGCTGCTGGAAGTGCCGGCGGGCGAGGGCAGCCCGAGCCTGGCCGACCATGGCGCCGGCAAGTCGTACCTGGGGTTCATCCTGTACGATCTGTTTTTCAAACCGCACGGCAGCGGCCACATCTACGGCGTCGAAACGCGGGCCGAGCTGGTCGAGAAGTCCGGTTTGCTGGCGCAGCGCCTGGGCTTCGAGCGCATGTCGTTCCTGCACCTGAGCGCGGCCGACGCGGCCCAGGCGGCGCAGTTGCCCGAGCGCATCGACGTGGTGACGGCGCTGCACGCGTGCGACACCGCCACCGACGACGCCATCGCCTTCGGCTTGCACAAGCAGGCACGCTTCATGGTGCTGGTGCCTTGTTGCCAGGCCGAAGTGGCAGGGGCATTGCGCGAGCAAAAAGGCCTGTCGCTGTCACGCACGCCGCTGGCGGAGCTGTGGCGCCATCCGCTGCACACCCGCGAAATTGGCAGCCAGGTGACCAACGTGCTGCGCTGCCTGTACCTGGAAGCCATGGGCTACCAGGTCACCGTGACCGAGCTGGTGGGCTGGGAGCACAGCATGAAAAACGAGCTGATCCTGGCGCGCCGGACCGGCCAGCGCAAACGCGCCGCGGCCGAGCGGCTGCGGGCGTTGCTGGCGCAGTTCGGGCTGCAGGGGCTGGAGGAGCGGCGCTTTGCGGGGCTGCCGGTCACTGCGCCGGCGGATCCTTCAGCCGCGTGCGGCTGACGGCGGAGATGATGCCGATGCCGAGCAGAATCACGGCGCCGATGATCACGTAGATTGGTGGCGCCCCGGCGACGATCGCACCCCAGGCGACGCCGCCGATGAGGATCACGAATCCGAGCATGTAGAGTCCGAAGGACATGGGTCTTCTCCTTTTGTGCGGTCATTGTTGGCTCAGCGGCGGAGCCGGCTTGTCAGCGCTGACGCTGCATCGCAGTCGGAATTGGGGTCAGATTCCAATTTAAGATGGCCGCATGGCTCGCCTTCCCCGCCTGACGGTCCCTGGTTACCCGCACCACATCATCCAGCGCGGCAACAACCGGCAGGCGATCTTCGCCGGCCCGGCCGACTACGACTTCCTGCTGGTGCTGATCGACGAGAACGCGCGCAAGTACCGGGTGGCGGTGCACGGCTACGTGCTGATGAGCAACCACTTCCACCTGCTCGCCACGCCCGAAACGGTGGAAGGGATTCCGCAGATGATGCAGGCCATCGGCCGGAGTTACGTGCGCAACTTCAACCTGCGCCAGCAGCGCAGCGGCACCTTGTGGGAAGGCCGCTACCGCTCGACGCTGATCCAGGCGGAGCGGCATTTGCTCGCCTGCATGGCGTACATGGACCTGAACCCGGTGCGGGCCGGCATGGTGGCCGACCCGGGCGACTATCGCTGGTCCAGCCACTCCCACTACATCGGCCGGCGCGCCGACAAGATGGTCACGCCCCATCCCTTGTACTGGGAGCTGGGCAACACGCCGTTCGCCCGCGACGCCGTCTATGCCTCGCTGGTGCGCGCCGGCGTGCCTGAGGAGCAGCGGCTGCAGCTGACCGACTCGGCGCTGCGCGGCTGGGCGCTGGGCGATCCCGACTACGTTGCCGACCTGCAACGCCGAACCAACCGCCGCGTCATGCGCGGCCGAGCCGGCCGCCCCCAAATGCCTGCTAAGGAACCTGTCCCCAAATAGGAAAGCACCTCGATGGTGCGGCGTTAAATTGGGTTCTGACCCCAATTATTTTTCTTGGCAGGTTTGTTGCGGTGCGGTAGCCTCGGGTTTTCCCCGAATGTCCAGAGGTGCGCGCCATGACCACGGCTGCCGAAATCGCCCATTTGCAAGAACATGGCCTGTACACCGGGTCGAACGAGCATGACGCCTGTGGCGTCGGCTTCGTGGCTCACATCAAGGGCGAGAAAAGCCACAACATCGTCCGCCAGGCGCTGAAGATCCTGGAGAACCTGGACCATCGCGGTGCCGTCGGCGCCGACAAGCTGATGGGGGACGGCGCCGGCATCTTGCTGCAGCTGCCCGATGCGCTTTATCGCGAAGAGATGGCCAGCCAAGGCGTGGAACTGCCGCCGCCCGGCGAATACGGCGTCGGCATGATCTTCCTGCCCAAGGAGCACGCCTCCCGGCTGGCCTGCGAGCAGGAGTTCGAGCGCGCCATCAAGGCGGAAGGCCAGGTGCTGCTGGGCTGGCGCGACGTGCCGATCGACACCGAGATGCCGATGTCACCCGCGGTGCGCAAGAAGGAGCCGCTCATCCGGCAGGTCTTCATCGGCCGCGGCAATGACGTCATCGTGCAGGATGCGCTGGAGCGCAAGCTGTACGTGATCCGCAAGACCGCCAGCGCCGCCATCCAGCGCCTGCGCCTGAAGCACTCCAAGGAATATTACGTGCCGTCGGTGTCCAGCCGCACGGTGATCTACAAGGGCCTGCTGCTGGCCGACCAGGTCGGGGTCTACTACAAGGATCTGCAGGATCCACGCTGCGTCTCGGCCCTGGGCCTGGTGCACCAGCGCTTTTCCACCAACACCTTCCCCGAGTGGCCGCTGGCCCACCCGTACCGCTATGTCGCGCACAACGGCGAGATCAACACGGTCAAGGGCAACTACAACTGGATGAAGGCGCGCGAAGGCGTGATGTCTTCGCCGGTGCTGGGCGCGGACCTCAAGAAGCTGTACCCGATCAGTTTCCCCGACCAGTCCGACACCGCCACCTTCGACAACTGCCTGGAGCTGCTGACCATGGCCGGCTATCCGCTGGCCCAGGCGGTGATGATGATGATCCCCGAGCCGTGGGAACAGCACACGCTGATGGACGAGAGGCGCAAGGCGTTCTACGAGTACCACGCCTCGATGCTGGAGCCGTGGGACGGCCCGGCCTCCATCGTGTTCACCGACGGCCGCCAGATTGGCGCCACGCTGGACCGCAACGGCCTGCGCCCGGCCCGTTACTGCGTGACCGACGACGACCTGGTCATCATGGCCTCCGAGTCCGGCGTGCTGCCGGTGCCGGAGAACAAGATCGTGCGCAAGTGGCGCCTGCAGCCCGGGCGCATGTTCCTGATCGACCTGGAACAGGGCCGCATGATCGACGACGAGGAGCTGAAGGCATCGCTGGCCAACGCCAAGCCGTACAAGCAGTGGATCCAGAACCTGCGCATCCGGCTGGACGACCTGTCCGAAACCTCGGGCGAGGCGCCGCAAGCGGCGGTCGAACTGCTGGACCGCCAGCAGGCCTTCGGCTACACCCAGGAAGACATCAAGTTCCTGATGTCGCCGATGGCGCAGGCCGGCGAGGAAGGCATCGGCTCGATGGGCAACGACAGCCCGCTGGCCGTGCTGTCGGACAAGAACAAGCCGCTGTACAACTACTTCAAGCAGCTGTTCGCGCAGGTCACCAATCCTCCGATCGACCCGATCCGCGAAGCGATCGTGATGTCGCTGGTGTCGTTCGTCGGCCCCAAGCCGAACCT
Source organism: Ramlibacter sp. (assembly GCF_028292805.1). Classification (GTDB taxonomy): domain Bacteria; phylum Pseudomonadota; class Gammaproteobacteria; order Burkholderiales; family Burkholderiaceae_C; genus Ramlibacter. Next base: position 13,973 of record NZ_JAQGLS010000059.1, read on the forward strand.
GCTGGACATCAACCAGGTCAACCCCCCGATGCGGCTGGAAGTGAGCCAGCCGATCCTCGATTTCGCCGACATGCAAAAGCTGCGCGAGATCGACAAGCACACCCACGGCAAGTTCCGCAGCTACACGCTGGACATCACCTACCCGCTGGCCTGGGGCCATGAAGGCGTGGAGGCCAAGCTGGCCTCGCTCAACGCCGAGGCGGTCGATGCCCTGCGCAGCGGCCACAACATCCTGGTCATCAGCGACCGCGCCGTCGGCCCGGAGCAGGTCGCCATCCCGGCGCTGCTGGCGCTGTCGTCGATCCACCAGCACCTGGTGCGGGAAGGCCTGCGCACCACCGCCGGCCTGGTGGTGGAGACGGGCTCGGCGCGCGAGGTACATCACTTCGGCGCGCTGGCCGGCTACGGCGCCGAAGCAGTCCATCCCTACCTGGCGATGGAGACCCTGGTTTCCATCCACAAAGACCTGCCCGGCGACCTGAATCCCGAGAAGGCGATCTACAACTACGTCAAGGCGATCGGCAAGGGGCTGTCCAAGATCATGTCGAAGATGGGCGTGTCGACCTACATGTCGTACTGCGGCGCCCAGCTGTTCGAGGCCATCGGCATCAACAGCGACACCATCGAGAAGTACTTCACCGGCACCTCCAGCCGGATCGAGGGCATCGGCGTGTTCGAGATCGCCGAGGAAGCGATCCGCTGCCACCGGTCCGCCTTCGGCGGCGATCCCGTGCTGGCCGCCATGCTGGACACCGGTGGCGAGTACGCCTGGCGGGTCCGCGGCGAGGAGCACATGTGGACGCCGGACGCGATCGCCAAGCTGCAGCACAGCGCTCGCGCCAACAACTGGAACACGTACAAGGAGTACGCCCAGATCATCAACGACCAGAGCCGCCGCCACATGACGCTGCGCGGCCTGTTCGAGTTCAAGGTCGACCCGGCCAAGGCGATCCCGGTCGACCAGGTGGAGTCGGCCAAGGACATCGTCAAGCGCTTCGCCACCGGCGCGATGTCGCTCGGCTCGATCTCGACCGAAGCCCACGCCACGCTGGCGATCGCCATGAACCGCATCGGCGGCAAGAGCAACACCGGCGAAGGCGGTGAGGACCCGGCGCGTTATCGGCAGGAGCTCAAGGGCATCCCGATCAGGCAGGGCCAGACCATGGCCGACATCATCGGCCGCGACGTCGTCGAGGTCGACATCCCGCTGCAGGCCGGCGACTCGCTGCGCTCGCGCATCAAGCAGGTGGCTTCGGGCCGCTTTGGCGTCACGGCGGAATACCTGGCGTCGTCCGACCAGATCCAGATCAAGATGGCGCAGGGCGCCAAGCCGGGCGAGGGCGGCCAGCTGCCCGGTGGCAAGGTCTCCAAGTACATCGGCAAGCTGCGCCACTCGGTGCCGGGCGTGGGACTGATCTCGCCGCCGCCGCACCACGACATCTATTCGATCGAGGACCTGGCCCAGCTGATCCACGACTTGAAGAACGTCGCCACCCACGCGTCCATCAGCGTCAAGCTGGTGTCGGAAGTCGGGGTCGGCACCATTGCCGCCGGCGTTGCCAAGTGCAAGGCCGACCACGTGGTGATCGCCGGCCACGACGGCGGCACCGGCGCCTCGCCCTGGTCGTCGATCAAGCATGCCGGCTCGCCCTGGGAAATCGGGCTGGCCGAAACCCAGCAGACCCTGGTGCTGAACCGCCTGCGCGGCCGGATCCGGGTGCAGGCCGACGGCCAGATGAAGACCGGCCGCGACGTCGTCATCGGCGCGCTGCTGGGCGCCGACGAGTTCGGCTTCGCCACCGCGCCGCTGGTGGTCGAAGGCTGCATCATGATGCGCAAGTGCCACCTGAACACCTGCCCGGTGGGCGTGGCCACGCAAGACCCGGTGCTGCGCGCCAAGTTCGCCGGCAAGCCCGAGCATGTGGTCAATTTCTTCTTCTTCATCGCCGAGGAAGTGCGCCAGATCATGGCGCAGCTGGGCGTGCGCAAGTTCGACGACCTGATCGGCCGCGCCGAACTGCTGGACACCCGCAAGGGCATCGCCCACTGGAAGGCCCGTGGCCTGGACTTCGCCCGCCTGTTCGCAGTGCCGACGGTGCCGGCCGAGGTGCCGCGCTTCCACTGCGAAGAGCAGGACCACAAGCTGGACCAGAGCCTGGACGTGAAGCTGATCGAAAAGTCGCGCGCCGCCATCGACCGCGGCGAGCGGGTGCAGTTCATGGAAATGGCGCGCAACGTCAACCGCTCGGTCGGCGCCATGCTGTCCGGCGCGCTGACCAAGGTGCACCCGGAAGGCCTGCCCGACGACACGCTGCGCATCCAGCTGGAAGGCACGGGCGGCCAGTCGTTCGGCGCCTTCCTGGCGCGCGGCATCACGCTGTACCTGATCGGCGACGCCAACGACTACACCGGCAAGGGCCTGAGCGGAGGCCGCATCATCGTGCGCCCCAGCATCGACTTTCGCGGCGAAGCCACGCGCAACATCATCATCGGCAACACCGCGCTCTACGGCGCGACCACCGGCGAAGCCTTCTTCAGCGGCGTGGCCGGCGAACGCTTTGCGGTGCGCCTGTCGGGCGCCACCACGGTGGTGGAGGGAACGGGCGACCACGGCTGCGAGTACATGACGGGCGGGACGGTGGTGGTGCTGGGCAAGACCGGCCGCAACTTCGCCGCCGGCATGTCGGGCGGCATTGCCTACGTGTACGACGAGGACGGCCAGTTCGCCAGCCGCTGCAACAGCGCCATGGTGTCGCTCGAGCGCGTGGGCACCACGGCCGAACAGAAGGCCCAAGCCGCGCGCACCCTGCTGCACCAGGACCAGACCGACGAGGCGCTCCTGAAGAAGCTGCTGGAGGAGCACAACCGCTGGACCGGCAGCCGGCGCGCGCGCGAACTGCTGGACAACTGGGCCACGTCGCGCCAGAAGTTCCTCAAGGTGTTCCCCAACGAATACAAGCGCGCCCTGGCCGAGATGTACGAGCGAGAGGTGGAGCTGGCCAGCGCCGGCACCAACCAGGAAGTGGCCATGCAGAACGAGCCTGCCGCCACGAAGTAAGAGGACGAGGAAAGAACAATGGGCAAAGTTACCGGCTTCCTGGAATTCGACCGCGTCGAGGAGGGCTACAAGCCCGTTCCCGAGCGCCTGAAGCACTACAAGGAATTCGTCATCGGCCTGTCCGATGCGCAGGCCAAGGTGCAGGGCGCGCGCTGCATGGACTGCGGCATCCCGTTTTGCAACTCGGGCTGCCCGGTCAACAACATCATCCCGGACTTCAACGACCTGGTGTACCGCCAGGACTGGAAGAACGCCTTCACGGTGCTGGACTCGACCAACAACTTCCCCGAGTTCACCGGCCGCATCTGCCCGGCGCCGTGCGAGGAAGCCTGCGTGCTGAACTTCAACGACGACGCGGTCGGCATCAAGTCGATCGAGCACGCCATCATCGACCGCGCCTGGGACAACGGCTGGGTGCAGCCGCGGGTGGCGCGCATCAAGACCGGCAAGAAGGTCGCCGTGGTCGGCTCCGGCCCGGCCGGCATGGCCGCGGCCCAGCAACTGGCGCGCGCCGGCCACGACGTCACGCTGTTCGAGAAGAACGACCGCGTCGGAGGGCTGCTGCGCTACGGCATCCCCGACTTCAAGATGGAAAAGCGCCACATCGACCGCCGCGTCGAGCAGATGCAGGCCGAAGGCGTGACCATCCGCACCGGCGTGATGATCGGCAAGCTGCCCGACGGCTCGAAGATCACCAACTGGGCCAGGGAAACGATTTCGCCCGAGCAGCTGCAGCAGGACTTCGATGCCGTGCTGCTGACCGGCGGCGCAGAGCAGTCGCGCGACCTGCCGGTTCCCGGCCGTGACCTGGACGGCGTGCACTTCGCCATGGAGTTCCTGCCCCAGCAGAACAAGGTCAACGCCGGCGACAAGCTCAAGGGCCAGATTCGCGCCGACGGCAAGCAGGTCATCGTGATCGGCGGCGGCGACACCGGCAGCGACTGCGTGGGCACCAGCAACCGCCACGGCGCCGCCGGCGTGGTGCAGTTCGAACTGATGCCGCAGCCGCCGGAGCAGGAGGACAAGCTGCTGACCTGGCCGTACTGGCCGTACAAGCTGCGCACCAGCTCCTCGCACGAAGAGGGTGTGCAGCGCGAGTTCGCCATCGCCACCAAGGAATTCACCGGCGACAAGGGCAAGGTCACCGGCCTGAAGACCGTCCGCGTGGAGTGGAAGGACGGCAGGATGCAGGAAGTGCCAGGCAGCGAGCAACTGCTCAAGGCCGACCTGGTGCTGCTGGCGATGGGCTTCACCAGCCCGGTCGCCACCATCCTGGACGGCTTCGGCGTGGACAAGGACGCCCGCGGCAACGCCAAGGCCACCACAGACTTTCACAACGGCTACGCCACCAATGTCGCCAAGGTGTTTGCCGCCGGCGACATGCGGCGCGGCCAGTCGCTGGTGGTCTGGGCGATCCGGGAGGGCCGGCAGGCGGCGCGTTCCGTCGATGAATTCCTGATGGGGTTCAGCGATCTGCCCCGCTGAGGCGCGTCGCGTAACGGGGTTGTAACACCGCCCGCCAGCTCGACCGCAACTGGCCCTATCATCCGAGGCTCCCCAATTGCGGCCGCGGCGGCGGCCTTCCCCGGATGAATCCCACCGACCCTGGCGTGCTCGTCGAAGCGCGCGACCTGAGCTTCGGCTATGGGTCGCGGCGCATCCTTGACGGCCTGAGCTTTTCCGTGCCGCGCGGCAAGGTCACCGCGCTCATGGGTGCGTCTGGCGGCGGCAAGACCACCGTGCTGCGCCTGATCGGCGGCCAGGTCAAGCCGCAGCAGGGCCAGTTGCTGTTCGACGGCGAGAACGTCGCCACGCTCGACCGCGACGGCATGTACCGGATCCGCCGGCGCATGGGCATGCTGTTCCAGTTCGGCGCGCTGTTCACCGACCTGTCGGTATTCGACAACGTGGCCTTTCCGCTGCGCGAACATTCCGGCTTGCCGGAGAGCCTGGTGCGCGACATCGTGCTGATGAAGCTGAACGCGGTGGGCCTGCGCGGCGCCCGCGACCTGATGCCCGGCGAGATCTCCGGCGGCATGGCGCGGCGGGTGGCGCTGGCCCGGGCCATCGCGCTGGACCCCGACCTGATCATGTACGACGAGCCATTCGCCGGGCTGGACCCGATCTCGCTGGGCACCGCGGCCCAGCTGATCCGGCGGCTCAACGACACGCTGGGCATCACCAGCATCGTGGTGTCGCACGACCTGGAAGAAACTTTCCGCATCGCCGACCGCGTGATCATCCTGGGCAATGGCAAGATCGCCGCGCAGGGCACGCCCGACGAAGTGCGTCATTCCGAAGACCCGCTGGTGCGCCAGTTCGTCAATGCGCTGCCGGAAGGTCCCGTGCACTTTCACTATCCCGGCGTCAGCGTCGCCGAAGACTTCAGCGGCGGGTTCCAGAAATGAGCCCCCTCCCAATACTTCGTTTGCTATCCCCGCAGGAGGCGTTCAGCGCCCTTCGGACGGCCGGGCGGGCGCTGAAATGAGCTGGTGGAACCCCGCCGACATCGGCTACGCCAGCCGCGGCAAGCTGGCCGACATCGGCCGCGGCGCCCGCCTGCTCGGCCGCCTGCTGGCCATGGTGGGCCCCACGTTCGCGCGCGGCCGGCTGGTGCGCGAGCAGATCCACTTTCTGGGCAACTTCTCGCTCGCGATTATTGCGGTGTCGGGCCTGTTCGTCGGCTTCGTGCTGGCGCTGCAGGGCTACTACACGCTGCAGCGCTACGGCTCGTCCGAGGCGCTGGGCCTGCTGGTGGCGCTGAGCCTGGTGCGTGAGCTCGGCCCGGTGGTGACGGCGCTGCTGTTCGCCGGCCGCGCCGGCACCTCGCTGACCGCGCAAATCGGCCTGATGAAGGCCGGCGAGCAGCTGGCGGCGATGGAAATGATGGCGATCAACCCGGTGCAGCGCGTGCTCGCACCGCGCTTCTGGGGCGGCGGGATCGCCATGCCGATCCTGGCCACCGTGTTCTCGGCAGTCGGCGTGTTCGGCGGCTACCTCGTCGGCGTGCAACTGATCGGCGTGGACGAAGGCGCGTTCTGGTCGCAGATGCAGGCCGGCGTGGATGTGCGCGCTGACGTACTGAACGGTGTTATCAAAAGCTTTATCTTTGGCGTGGCGGTCACCTTCACCGCGCTGTTCCAGGGCTACCAGACCAAGCCGACCCCCGAGG
>NZ_JAQGLS010000063.1 GCF_028292805.1 Ramlibacter sp.
GACGGCAACGTGCACACCAACATCCCCGTCAACAGCGACGACTACGCAATGCTGCAAAGCGCCCACGAGGCGGTCAAGCGCATCATGAAGCTGGCGCGCGCGCTCAACGGCGTGATCTCGGGCGAGCACGGCATCGGCATCACCAAGCTGGAGTTCCTGACCGACGAGGAACTCAAGCCGTTCGCCGATTACAAGCAGCGGGTCGACCCGGAAGGCCGCTTCAACAAGGGCAAGCTGCTGCGGCACGCACAGGCCGACTCGGAAACCTCGGTCTATTCCGACCTGACCAATGCCTACACGCCGTCGTTCGGCCTGATGGGGCACGAGTCGATCATCATGCAGCAGTCCGACATCGGCGCCATCGCCGATTCGATCAAGGACTGCCTGCGCTGCGGCAAGTGCAAGCCGGTGTGCGCCACCCACGTGCCACGCGCCAACCTGCTGTACAGCCCCCGCAACAAGATCCTGGCCACCTCGCTGCTGGTCGAGGCCTTCCTGTACGAGGAGCAGACGCGGCGCGGCGTCTCGATCAAGCACTGGGAAGAGTTCGAGGACGTGGCCGACCACTGCACCGTCTGCCACAAGTGCCTGAACCCGTGCCCGGTCAACATCGACTTCGGCGACGTCTCGATGAACATGCGCAACCTGCTGCGCAAGATGGGCCAGAAGAGCTTCCGCCCGGGCAACGCCGCGGCCATGCTGATGCTCAACGCCACCAGCCCGCAGACCATCAAACTGGTGCGCGGGGCGATGGTGGGCGTCGGCTTCAAGGCCCAGCGTTTGGCCAACAACCTGCTGCGCGGCTTCGCCCGCAAGCAGGTGACGCGCCCGGGCGACACCCACGGCACGGCTCCCATCAAGGAGCAGGTGATCCACTTCATCAACAAGAAGCTGCCCGGCGGCCTGCCCAAGAAGACGGCGCGGGCGCTGCTGGACATCGAAGACAAGGACTACGTCCCGATCATCCGCGACCCGAAGGCGACCACGGCCGAGACCGAGGCCGTCTTCTACTTCCCCGGCTGCGGCTCGGAGCGGCTGTTCTCGCAGGTCGGACTGGCGACCCAGGCGATGCTGTGGCACGCTGGCGTGCAGACCGTGCTGCCGCCGGGTTACCTGTGCTGCGGCTATCCGCAGCGCGGCTCGGGCCAGTTCGACAAGGCCGAGAAGATGATCACCGACAACCGGGTGCTGTTCCACCGGGTGGCCAACACCTTGAACTACCTGGACATCAAGACGGTGGTGGTGTCCTGCGGCACCTGCTACGACCAGCTCCAGGGCTACCAGTTCGACAAGATCTTCCCGGGCTGCCGGATCATCGACATCCACGAGTACCTGCTGGAAAAAGGAATCACGCTGCCCGGCGGCGGCGCCTACCTGTACCACGACCCCTGCCACACGCCGATGAAGCTGCAGGAGCCGATGAAGACGGTCAAGGCGCTGGTGGGCGACAACGTGCGCAAGTCGGAGCGCTGCTGCGGCGAGTCCGGCACCTTCGCCGTCACCCGCCCGGACATCTCGACCCAGGTGCGCTTTCGCAAGGAAGAGGAGCTGCGCAAGGACGAAGCCGCCTTGCGCGCCTCGGGCGCCCTGGGCGAGCAGGGCAACCTGAAGATCCTCACCAGCTGCCCCAGCTGCCTGCAAGGCCTGGCCCGCTACAGCAACGACCTGCAAAACGGGCTGCTGGAATCGGACTACATCGTGGTTGAAATGGCCAACAAGATCCTCGGTGCCGACTGGATGCCCGAGTACGTGCGCAAGGCCAACCAGGGCGGGATCGAGCGCGTGCTGGTTTGACGGTGTCGGGCCCCCCGCGCATCAGCCCACTCCAGCGTGAAATCCGCCACGGGTCGCTGCGGGAGCGGCCCGACCGGGTCACTGGAATCAACTGCGTGCGTGTATAACGCTCGGCTAAAGAGGATTCCGGTTGCAACACCGGTTACCGGAGGTCTGGCATGTTATTCCGCGTCTTGAGGTGGCTAGGTCCCTTGTTCGTCCAGTGCGTGCTGCTGGCACCGCTGGCGCATGCCCAGGTGGCGGGGGAAGTCGAGTTCGCGCGCGGGGTCGGCTTCGCCCAGTCGCCGGGTGACAGCCCGCGGACCCTGGGCAAGGGCCTGCCGCTGCGCGAAGGCGACCGGCTGACCACCTCCGACGGCGCGTCCGCAATCATCAAGCTGCAGGACGGCACCCGCATGACGGTGCGCCCCAACTCCGAGCTGGTGCTGCAGCAGTACCAGTTCCGCGAGAACGCTCCCGACAACGGCATGCTGATGCAGCTGGTGCGGGGCGGCTTTCGCGCCATCACCGGCCTGATCTCCAAGAATTCCCCCAACGCGGCCAGGGTCCAGACCGGCACGGCGACCATCGGCATCCGCGGCACCGATTTCGACGCCCGCGTCTGCAGCACCGAATGCGGCGCCGAATCGGCCCGCATCCCCGAGAATGCCCGCCCGAACGCGGTCCAGGCCAGCGCCAGGATCTTCAACGCCCAGGGCGAGATCAGCGCCGTCGACGCTGCCGGCCAGCGCCGCCGCCTGGTCGATGGCGCCAGCGTCTATCCCGGGGACGTCGTCGAAACCACCCGCGGCAGCCAGGCCGTGCTCGCGTTCCGCGACGACACCCGCGTCACACTGGGCTCCCAGACCCGCTTTCGCCTCGACAATTTCGTGTACGACGAGCGCAATGCCGGCGAAGGCCGCTTTCTCGCATCCATCCTGCGCGGCTCGGTGCGGGCCCTCACCGGCCTGATCGCCAAGGCCAACAGCCGCAACGTCGGCTTCAGCACCGCCACCGCCACCATCGGCATCCGCGGCACCGGCTTCGACGTCAACTGCACCGGCGCCTGTGCCGGCGAGGCCGGCGACGCTTCCAGCGGCATGACGCTGTTCACCTGGCTGGGTGCCATCGAAGTCGGCCAGCAGGGCCAGACCGCGCGGCAGGTGCTGCAGGCGGGGCAGGGCCTGTTCATCCCGGCCGCCGGGCCGGTGGTGCCGATCACCAACGAGCCGGCCAGCGAGGGGCCGCGCCCCGACCAGGTCACCGTGCCGCCGAAGTTGTTTTCCAGCGACAACGTCTCCGACAATGCCGAAGGCCTGTTCGTCTTCGTGCGCGACGGCCACATCGAGATCGTGAGCGCGCGTGAAATTCTTCACCTTGGCAAGAACGAAGCAGGCTTCGCCGGCCCGAACGGCGACGCGCTGCGGCCGAACCTGATCCCCAAGTTCATGGACTTCGACCAGGTTCCGCTGCCGAACTCGCGCAATCCCCTGCTGACCACCGTGCTGAGCGAATCTGGAATCCGGGGCGGCACCAGCTGCAAGTAAGCTGCCGGTTGGGTGACAAAGTGTTCACCCCTGCGAGAATGATCGCACCCTTACGAGAACGAGAGCGGCAAGAAACATGAAGCGACCCATTGACGCGCCGCGGCAGGCACCCGTCGCCCTGGTGATGCTGCTGGCGCTGGGTGCGGGCGCGGCCGGGGCCCAGATGGCTGGCGGTGCCGCCGCGCCGGCCATGGCCACCGCCGCTGCCACGCCGGTGTTCGCCATCCGCGGCTTCCAGATCGAGGGTGACAACCCGCTGGGCGCCGACGAAACCAACCGGGTGCTGGCGCCGTTCGTGCGAGCCGACGCCACGCTGCAGACATTGCAGCAGGCGACCGCCGCCCTGGAGGCGGCCTTGCGCGCCCGCGGCTTCGGCCTGCACCGCGTCGCCCTGCCGCCGCAGGAAGTGGGCGCCGGCGTCAAGCTGAGCATCGTGCAGTTCAAGGTCGGCAAGGTCGACATCGAAGGGCGCCAGATCTACGACGAAGGCAACGTGCGCCGCACGCTGCCCGAGCTGCGGGAGGGCACCAGCCCCAACTTCAAGCGGCTGGCGGTCCAGACGGCGATCGCCAACGAAAACCCCAACAAGCAGGTGCAGGTGGGCTTGCGCGAGTCGGAGGAGCCCGATCGCATCGACGCCACCATCGCCGTGCGCGAGCAGCGGCCCTGGACCTTCGGCGCGGCGCTGTCCAACGCCGGCTCCAGCAGCACGGGCCAGGACCGCTTCACCCTGACGGCGGGCCACACCAACCTGTTCAACCTCGACCACCAGTTCGTCAGCGCCTACACCACCTCGCTGCAGGAGCCGAGCGACGTGCGCCAGCTGGGCCTGGCCTACAAGGTGCCGCTGTACGCGCTGGGCGGCGTGGTCGGCGCCAGCTACACCCGCTCGGACGTGGTCGGCAACTTCGGGGCCTTCAGCAGCACCGGCGCCGGCCACACCTTCGGCGTCAGCTACACGCTGTACCTGCCGCCCGAAGGCGGGCGCCGCAGCTACGTGACGCTCGGGCTGGATGACAAGGTGTTCGACGCCGCGCGCATCAACGACATCGTGGTGCCCGGCGCGCTCAGCCGCCGCAGCCGACCCATGACCATCGGGTACACGCAGCGCACCGAGACCGACACGGCGTTCTGGGGCTACAACGCGGATTTCGCCATCAACACCGGCGCGGGCAGCGGCAACGACCTGCGTTCCTACCGCAGCGAAGACCCGCGGATCGACAACACCGCGTGGAAGGCGATCCGCGGCGGCGCCAGTTATTCGAGCACGTTCGAGACAACCTGGCTGTGGACGGCCAGGGGCCAGGCCCAGTACAGCCGCGACGTGCTGATCTCCGGCGAGCAGTTCGGCCTGGGGGGTCTCGGCTCGGTGCGCGGCACCGAAATCGAGCGGCCGATCTCCGGCGACTCCGGCGTCTCGGCTTCGCTCGAGATGAATACGCCCGAGCTGGCGCCGGGCCTGCGCCTGCTCGGCTTCGCCGATGCCGGCTTCATCGCCAACCAGGATCCGACCACCGCCTTGAAGCCGTCCTCCGACCGGCTGGCGAGCCTGGGCGTGGGCTTGCGCTACAGCGTCGGCGCGTTCGCCGTGTCGGCCGACTACGGCCGACTGGTGCTGGGCAGCCGGGTCTCGCGCGCGGTCAACCCGTCCGCCCCGCGCCGCGGCGACGACCGCTTCTACATCAACCTGGCGGTCCGGTTCTGAGCGCGCGATCCGGGGAGGCCGCGGGTTGCGGAGCGACAGTGAGTCCACTGAATCACTGAACTGACGCCCGCTGTGCGCCCGATGCGGGCGCGCTGCCGCGTTGCAAATGCTCGCGGTGCCTGCGGGCATCGCTGTGCTTTGCGCCTTGCATCGCATCCCGTCTCGGACGCTCCTCGGACGCCCAGTCCAATCATTCAGTAGACTGCGGGCATGGCCGGCCTCCGCACTGAAACTCCGCATCCCCAATCCCTCACCTTGCACGGGCAGTCGCGCGTGCTCGAAGTCGGCTTCGCCGACGGCTCGGTGTTCCGTCTTCCCTTCGAGCTGATGCGCGTTTATTCGCCGTCGGCCGAGGTGCAGGGGCACGGCCCTGGGCAGGAGGTGCTGCAGACCGGCAAGCGCGAGGTCGGCATCGACCAGATGGAGCCGGTGGGCAACTACGGCGTCAAGCCCACCTTCTCCGACGGCCATGAAAGCGGCATCTTCACCTGGGACTACCTGTGGTTCCTGGGCACCCAGCAGGACGAGCTGTGGACGGACTACCTGCGCCGGCTGGAAGCGGCCGGCGTCGACCGCGATGCTCCCATGGCCGCCAAGGGCGGGCACGGCGACGCGGGCCACGCCTGCGCGAGTCATTGATGAACGCCGCACGGCCGCCAGCAGGCGCTCGCCCCCTCCGCTTGCGACGGGGAGAGGAGCAGGCCGCGCAGCGGACAATCCTGGGGGGCGCCATCCAATGAGCGATACGCACTTCGGCTTCCAGTCGGTCCACGAGCGCGAGAAGGCGCAGCGCGTGCGCGGCGTGTTCGACTCGGTGGCGCCGCGCTACGACGTCATGAACGACCTCATGTCGCTGGGCCTGCACCGCGCCTGGAAGGCGTTCACGGTGTTGTGCGCCGACGTCCGCCCCGGCCACCGGGTGCTGGACATCGCCGGCGGCACCGGCGACCTGGCGCAGGCCTTTGCCCGCAAGGTCGGCAGCACCGGGGAGGTGGTGCACACGGACATCAACGCCGCCATGCTGGGCGTGGGACGCGATCGCCTGCTGGATGCCGGCGTCGTCCTGCCGACGGTGGTCTGCGACGCGGAGAAACTGCCCTTCGCCGAGGCCAGCTTCGACCGCGTGAGCGTGGGCTTCGGGCTGCGCAACATGACGCACAAGGAGCTGGCGCTGGCCGAGATGCACAGGGTGCTGCGTCCAGGCGGAAAACTGCTGGTGCTGGAGTTTTCCAGGGTGGCCAAGCCGCTGGAAAAGGCTTATGACTGGTACTCGTTCTCGGTGCTGCCGCGACTGGGCCGGCTGGTGGCAGGCGATGCATCGAGTTACCAATACCTGGCGGAATCGATCCGGATGCACCCCGGGCAACAGGAACTCAAGGCGATGATGAAGAGCAGCGGCTTCGGCCACGTGGACTATCACAACCTCACAGGTGGGGTGGCCGCGCTGCACGTTGCAATCAAGTGCTGAGCCCCCATGTGGACGGCTAGGAGACAGGCATGACGAAACTCTGGACAGTCCTCTTGGCGGGTGTGCTCGCCTTCGGCGCCCTCGACGCGGAAGCGGCCCGCCGCCTCGGCGGCGGCGGCTCGTTCGGGCGCCAGTCGCCCAACGTGACGCAGCGCCAGGGCAC
>NZ_JAQGLS010000073.1 GCF_028292805.1 Ramlibacter sp.
TAGCTTTCGTACCAGCGCACCAGCGTGCCGATCAGCGCCATGCCCACCGCCACCCAGGCCATGCGCGAGCCGATCGCCTGCATGGTGGCCGACTGGCCGCGGGCGACGATGCCGAACCAGTAGAACAGCGTGCTCATGAAGAACAGCATGCTCATCCAGAGGATGGCGGACTGGCTGGACAGGAAGTACTTGAGCCAGAACACCGAGTCGGCGCGCGCGAGCTCACCCTGATAGGAAAAGATGGCCAGCAGCGCGAAGCCCGACACCACCAGCAGCAGCACGCGCAGCGACGGCCAGAACCAGGCCAGCCAGATGGTCGCCGGGATGGCGGCCAGCAAGATGCCCTTCTCGTAGACGTCCATGTACTGCGCGTACCGCACGAAGGCGTACAGCCCGCCGGCAGCGACGATCGCCGCGAACACCCAGTCGAACGCCGTGCGGCGCGCCAGGTAACCCTGGTCGAGGGTGATGGTGAGGTCGTCGGCGGTGGTGGTGGTGGCGGTCGTCATGGCTTGCTTTCCTTCATCCCCAGCAGCCGGTCCCGGAGCCGGTCGAATTCGCGGTCGATGTCCATCAGCTTGCGGTTGCTCGACAACGCCATGCGGGCCTGCGAACCATCGCCACGGGGACTGAGCCAGACCCAGACGCGGCGTTCCCGAACATACAGCATCGCAAAAACCCCCAGGATGAGGAGGGCGCAGCCCAGGTAGACGATCATTCGGCCGGGCGAGCGCGTCACCTGGAACACGCTGGCCTGCACCTGCTTGAAGTCCTGCAGCTGGAAGGCCAGCGGCGCCGGATAGGCGAAGGCGTCGCTGAGCGCCAGCACCGATTGCGCCATCAAGGCCTGCGTCTTGTCGTCGCGCGGCAGCGGCGCCAGGCCGGCGCGCTCGCGGCTTTGCTGGGCCAGCTCGAACAGCGCGCCGTTGAGGATCCGCACCAGCACCTCGCCGGCGCGGGCCCGTTCGGCCTCCGGCACGTTGGCTTCCAGGAATTCGGAGACCGCTTGCAGCCCGCCCTCGGCCTTGCCGGGTCCCGGCTCGGCGCCGGCGAACAGGCCCAGCGCGCGGGTGGTGGAGGCGGCCAGCTGCTGCGCCAGTTCGGGCTTGCCGGCATCGGTCACCTGCGCCGCATAGCGCTGCACCGCCTGCTGGCGCAGCTGCGGATCGGCCAGCGCGGCACGCAGGCGCAGAAAGCCCGCCATGCTGCCTTGGTCGTCGGCCGGAATGCGCAGGTAGCGGAAGGCTTCGGCCGGCGTGTCGCGCAGGCCGAGCAGGAACACCGGCACGCCCTCGCCCAGCTCCAGCGGCAGCATGTAGTTGTGGTACTCGCGGGCCTGGCCGGCGGCGTCGCGCAGCTTGTAGCTGATGCTGGGGCCGACGTTGCGCAACGCCTTGTTGGTGACCGACTTGTTGGCCGCGCCCAGGCGGCTGTCGATGGAGGCGCGCAGATCCACCTTGCGCGGGTCGGTGGCCGTGCCCTCCTCGTCGCCGAGGTTCTCCACGTTGATCACGCGCAAGGCGGTGAACTCCAGCGTCAGCTTCTCGGCACCGGTCTGCTGGCCGCGGGTCAGCTCGGTCGAGCCGCCGATGGTGCCCTGCACCTCGAAGGTCTTGGGGTTGCCGTCCATGGCGACGGACTTGAGCGTCACGGCGGAGCCGCCGTCGTCGAAGCTGGATTGGTAGATCTCGATGCCGCGGTGCCGCACCGGGTGGTTCACCTCCACCCGCGCCGGGATCTTCTCGCCGGTCTCGCGGTCGTGGATCACGATCTCGCTGGCGAACAGCTTGGGCATGCCGGTGGAGTAATACTCCACGATGAACTTCTGCAGTTCGATGGCGAACGGCAGATCCTGCAGCAGGATGCCGTCGGACTGGTTCAGGATGGCGGTGGACGACTGCGTGCCCTCGGCCACCATCACGTTGCCGCGGAAGGTGGGGTTGGTGGCGGCCAGCCGGTGCTGGGACGGCACCTCGGAAATCATGCCGCCGCCCGTGTACGGCTGCTTGCCGCCCATCAGCATCTGGGCCCGCACGATCAGGTCGCCGTCCAGCAGGCCGCCCAGGCACACCAGCACGATCGCGCTATGGGCCGCGATGTAGCCGAACTTGTTGATGGCGCCGGCCTTGGCCGCCACCATCCAGCCGCCGCCACGCTGCTGCAGGCGCACCTTCCAGCCCGATTGCGACAGCCAGGCGCCGATGCGGCGGGCCGCCGACTCCGGCGCATCGGGCAATTCGGCCTCGGCCCGGTGGTGGAAGGCCAGCAGGCTCTGCTCGCGGATGTTTTCCTTGTAGGCTTTCAGGTCGACCAGGATCTTGGGCGTGTTGCGGGCGATGCACAGCGACGTGCTCACCACCAGGAAGGCCAGGATCAGCAGGAACCACCAGGCGCTGTAGACCGCGTTCAGCTTGATGGCCAGGAACAGCTCGGCCCAGAACGGGCCGAACTGGTTGATGTAGTTGGTGACCGGCTCGTGTTGCTTGAGCACGGTGCCGATCACCGATGCCACGCAGATGATCGTCAGCAGCGAGATGGAAAACCGCATGGACGACACCAGGTCCATCGCGATGCGCAGTTGCTGCGAAGCGCGGCCGGGGCCAGTGGCGGGAGAAGCGGTGGTCATCGATTCCGGAGGTAGAAAGAAAAAGGCGGGCCCTCCTGCGAGGCGCCCGCCCTGTTTGGTGTTTCGCCGCGGCGGTTAGTTCAACAGCTGTTCACTGCAAAAAGCCGCAGGCGACTTTTTGCGGTGGCCAATCAGCGTGAGGAGGCCCGGTAAAAGCGGATCCTTCTCACAAAAGGGATCGCGCTGCACGGTGTTCGGCGCGGTCCTCGAGTGAAGGGTCCAGGGTCAGGGCTCAGCGCAGGCCGGCGATGTAGTCGGCCACGGCGCGGATTTCGCGGTCGTTCAGCTTGTTGGCGATCTGCGACATCTGCGGGCTGTTCTTGCGGATGCCGTCACGGAATGCCAGCAGCTGGCTGGCGGTGTAGTCGGCATGCTGGCCCGACAGGCGCGGGTACTGGGCCGGGATGCCGGCGCCGTTGGGGCTGTGGCAGCCGGCGCAGGCGGCGATGTTGCGGTCGGCGATGCCGCCGCGGTAGATACGCTCGCCCAGTTGCACCATGTCCTTGTCCTTGGCGAAGCCGGGCTTGGCCTGTTGCTGGCCCAGGAAGGCGCCGATGTTCTTCATGTCGGCCTCGGTCAGCTGGGCGGCGAAGCCCTGCATGATCGGGCTGGGGCGCTTGCCGCTCTTGAACTCCTGCAGCTGCTTGACGATGTACGCCGGGTGCTGCTGCGCGAGCTTGGGGTTGGCCGGCGCGCCGGAGTTGCCGTCAGCGCCATGGCAGGCGGCGCAGACAGCCGCGTCCCGGGCCGCGCCGGCCGCCCGGTCGGCCACCGGGGGGGCGTTGGGCGCCACCGCGGCAGGGGCGGTGGGCGACTGCGTGG
>NZ_JAQGLS010000076.1 GCF_028292805.1 Ramlibacter sp.
GCCAACCAGCTGATCCAGAAGAAGCTGGCCGACATGCAGACCGAGATCACGCTGGGGCTGCAAGGCTGCCTGCGGCTGGGCCGCATGAAGGACGAAGGCACGGCCTCGGTGGAAATCACCTCCATCATGAAGCGCAACTCCTGCGGCAAGGCGCTGGACATCGCGCGGCTGGCGCGCGACATGATGGGCGGCAACGGCATCAGCGACGAGTTCGGCGTGGCGCGCCACCTGGTCAACCTGGAAGTGGTGAACACCTATGAAGGCACGCACGACATCCATGCGCTGATCCTGGGGCGGGCGCAGACGGGGATCGCGGCTTTTTGAAAGGCATGGGTACCGGGTCGGGCCCGCGAGGACAGCCGACGCGACTTTGAGCCGCGCCCCGGGAACTCAGGGCTCCGTCGCGGCCGCAGCTTCCCCCAGCGACGCAGCTGATGGCAGAAAGGCCGGCCTGCGCAAAGCCATGCCATCACTCGACCGGCCAGCTAGAACTTGTCGCCGTTGGGCAGGTAGCGCCACTGCCCCGGCGGCAGCGCGGCCATGGCCACGCTGCCAATGCGGATGCG
This sequence comes from Ramlibacter sp., assembly GCF_028292805.1. Taxonomy (GTDB): domain Bacteria; phylum Pseudomonadota; class Gammaproteobacteria; order Burkholderiales; family Burkholderiaceae_C; genus Ramlibacter. Next base: position 567 of record NZ_JAQGLS010000076.1, read on the forward strand.
CTTGAGCGCGGTCAGTTCCAGCCCGACCTGCTCGCACATCCAGGGCAGCCATTCCGGCGCGATCCCCTTGACCGCGAAGCGCAGGCGGGTTTCGTTCTGCCAGCTCACGCGCGCCGGCGGCATCGGCTTGCCTTGCCAGACCAGCCCCCGGCACAGCCGCGCCAAGCCGCCGGACGCGATGGTGCCGGTCACGTCGGCGACCAGTTCCTGCTCGATCAGGCCAGCGTCGTGGTTGAGCTTGCGGATGATGCGGGCGTCCTGGCTGAAGACCGTCAGCCCGCTGGCCGGCTGCGGCAGCGCCAGCAACACCGACAACCCGAAGCCGTGGCTCTTGGCGCGGCGGATGCCGGATGCGTCGCCGGACCAGTGGGTGGCATCGCCCAGCAGGGCCTGGGCCTGTTCGGTCGCCATGCCCGCCGGCTTGTGCAGCAGCAGCGTGGCCGGCGCCACCGCCTGCAGGCCGGCCTGTGGGTCGATCTCGACACGCTGCCCGGCGGCGACGCGGAACTGTGGCTGGTCCACTTTCCTGCCATCGACGCGGACCCAGCCTTCGTCGATGTATTGCTCGGCGACGCGGCGCGAGCAAGGGACCAGGGCGGCGACGAGCTTGGCGAGGCGCTGCGGCTCGTCGGAGCCGGAATTCTGGGATGCGTGTGACTGCTGCAAGGCGCTCTCTTTGGTGCCGGCCGATTGTCTCAGACCGGCGCCGGCCCGCTGCACGGCATAGTACGCACATGACACCCGCGGCCGACCTCCTGCCCCTGCCCCCCGGCCTGGTTGCCGTCACCGGCGACGAAGGCGCCGGCAAGACCACCCTGTTGCGCAGCCTCGGCCCGGATGCACTCTGGCTCGACCTGTCCCTGCCGGGGCAGGACCAGCAGGATGCGCAAGGCGTGTGGGACGGGTTGCGGCAGCGCTGCCCGGGCTGGAATCCGCAACTGCAGCAAGACCTGGTGCAGGCGCTGGACTTGCCACCTCAGTTGGGCAAGACGCTGTTCATGCTCTCCACCGGCAGCCGGCGCAAAGTGGCCCTGGTGGGCTTGCTGGCCGCCGGTGCGGCCGTCACCTGCCTGGACCAGCCGTTCGCCGCGCTGGATGCGGCATCGGCCCGCGTGCTCCGCGAGTTCCTGGCCGACATGGCCGACCACGCGACGCGGACCTGGGTGGTGGCGGACTACCAAGCCGATCCGCGGCTGGCCTGGCGCCGGCACGTGGCCCTGGATTGATCCGGCCGCTACTTCGGCGCCGATCCCATCTTTCCCTGCAGCACCGCCACCAGGTGCTGCTTGGCCTCGGCCAGCTGCGCCTTGTCGGCGTCGTGCACCTTGCGAAAGAAGGCGGCGCATTCCGGCGACTGCGCCGCTTCGGCATCCTTGATGTACTGGTCGTAGGCGAGCAAGGCCTGGGCCTTGTTCTGCATGAGCGTGATCCAGTCGTACGCGAGGTCGCTGAGCGGGTGCGGATCGGAAGACTTTTCCTGCATGGCGATGCCTTTTCTTGATGGGGGGTCGGATGTTCAGGATACGGCAACGCGGCGCGGCGCGGGGGCGATCAAGCTGCGCGCGGCCGGATCAGGTCCGGCCCGAAACGCCACAGGTACAACCCAAAGGCGAGGATCCAGGCACTGGCCGAGGCCTGCAAGGCGCCCTGCGCCAGCCCGGTCGGCAGCAACGCCAGCAAGCGCAGCGCGGCAGCGACGATGACCAGCCCGTAGCAGCACACGATCAGGCGGTCAGCGCGCAGCGGCTGCCCCAGGTGCCCCAGCGCCGTGCGCGTCACCATGCCGATGACCAGCACCGACAGGCCCGCCATGCCGATCACGTGCGCCGGCCACGCGGTGCGCAGCGCCCAGCCCGATGCATGGGCAGCGGCCGCCAGCAGGCCGGCAGCCAGCCCGACGTAGCCCAGGTAGAGGATCCAGAGCAATGGTGCGCCGCGCACGGCCCAGGGCTTCCAGGCGACCACGTGCGCCAGGGCGATGCTGCCCGCGACGGCGACTGCCGCGGCCGATGCCGCCATCCAGCCGACCAGTCCGAAAGCGACGGCCAGCCCGCCGGCAGCCAGTTGCCACTGGCCGCTGCGGGTGTGCATGGAAATCGCCAGCCCGGGGACGGCGCGCATCGCAAAGAACGGAATCACCCGCCGCGCCACCAGCAAGGCGACCACCGTCATGCACAGCAGTCCGGTGTTGAAGTGCCGCATCAGCAGCGCGAAGTCGCCCCGCCAGGCCGCCAGCAGGAACAAGGCATCGGCGCTGCCCAGCGCCAGCACGAGCAGCGGCACGCCGTCGTTGCGCCGGTTGCGCGCGCCGTAGATGGCCTGGCCCAGGGCGGCTGCCGACCAGGCGAAGAACACCAGCTCGCAGCCGGCGGCCAGCAGGAAGGCGGTGTCGCCCGGCACGAGATAGCCGATCCGGGCCAGTGCCCAGAGCAGCGACAAGGCAGCCAGCGGCCGGCCCTGCAGCGGATTGGTCCCGGTCCAGTTGCTGCCCGCCGTCAGCAGAAAGCCGACGGCGATGGTGGCGATGAAGCCCCACAGCATTTCGTGCGCATGCCAGGCCACGCCGCCCATGCGGCCGGCCAGCAGGCCCGGCGCGAAGATCCACAGCGCCACCGCCCCGGCAGCCCACAGGCAGCCGGCCAGGTACAGCGGCCGAAATCCCAGCTCCAGGAAGGCGGCCCACCGCGGCGCCGGCCGGGCCGGCCTGTCAGCCATGGGCGAGCGGCGTCGGCAGGACGTCCGGCTCGCGGCTGACCTGGTATCCCAGCCACAGGCTTTGCGCGATCCTCTGGGCCATCAGGCAGGCCTGGGCTCCCATGGCCTGGTTGGATTGGGCGCCCGCGTTGTCCCGGAACAGGCGCAGCCAGCGCTCGAACAATTGCGCGGTCAGCCCCGGCAGGACGGCATGCCTTGGCATGGGTGCCCCGGTAAACCGCGCCGTGCGGCGCAGGATGGCGGACCAGAAGTCCACCAGCTTGGCCAGGTGCTCGTCCCAATCGGCCACGTGCGCATCGAAGATGGGACCGAGCACCTCGTCCCCGCGCACCTTGGCATAGAAGGCGTGCACCATGTCGGCAACCTCCTGCTCGGTGCAAACTGGCATGGCGGTCGAATGCATCGGCGCGCCCGTCAAGGATGCGCCGCGGCGCCCACCAGGCGTTGCGAAGGCCGTGGCGTGAACGACCTGCCCAGCAAGCCCAGCACCACCTGCAACGCCATCGCGACGGCGCCGACGATGAACACCATGTCACCGAAGGTGCGGACCCAGCGCAGGTTCTGCAGCAGTGGCTGCTGCATGAACTCCTCGCTGCGCGCGTACCACAGGCCGTGGCTGACGCTGGCATGGAACTGGAGGATGCCAATGGGCAGCAGGCTGGTGAAGATCATCAGCACCAGGCCGGCGTTCAGCCCCCAGAAGGCGGTCTTCATCAGCGGCGTGCTGAAGCGGCACTCCGGGCGCAGGTAGCGCAGCACCAGCAGCGTGAAGCCCAGCGCCAGAAAGCCATAGACCCCGAACAGCGCGGCGTGGGCGTGCACCGGCGTGGTGTTCAGGCCCTGGATGTAGTACAGCGAGATCGGCGGGTTGATCATGAAGCCGAAGACACCGGCGCCCAGCATGTTCCAAAAGGCCACGGCGACGAAGCACATCATCGGCCACTTGAGGTTTTCCATCCAGGGCGCGCGTGCCTTCAGGCGCCAGTTTTCCCAGGCCTCGTGGCCCAGCACGATCAGCGGCACCACCTCGAGTGCGCTGAAGCTGGCGCCGACCGCCATCACCGGGGTGGTGGTGCCGGCGAAGTACATGTGGTGGAAGGTGCCGGGAATGCCGCCGAGCATGAACAGCGATGCCGACGCCAGGCTCGCGGCCGTGGCCATGCGCACCGAGACCAGGCCGAGCGTGGAGAAGATGAACGCCAGCGCAGTGGTCGCGAAGACTTCGAAGAAGCCTTCCACCCAGAGGTGGACGACCCACCAGCGCCAGTACTCCATCACCGACAGGTGGGTGCGCTCGCCATAGAACAGGCCCGCGCCGTAGAACAGGCCGATGGCGCCCACCGACGCGGTGAGCAGCGCCAGCAGGTTCTTGTCGCCGCCCTTCGTGAGCAGCGCCGGCACGACGCCACGCAGCATCAGCACCAGCCACAGCAGGATGCCGGCGTACTTGCCGATCTGCCACAGGCGGCCCAGGTCGACGTACTCGTAGCCCTGGTGGCCGAGCCAGAAGTTCCACTGCGGCGGCATGATCTGCGCGATCGCCAGCCAGTTGCCGGCGAAGGAGCCGACCACGACGGCGACCAGCGCCCAGAACAGCACGTCCACGCCGATTTGCTGGAACTTCGGATCCTTGCCGCCGTTGATCAGAGGCGCCAGGAACAGGCCGGCGGCGAGAAAGCCGGTGGCGATCCAGAACAGCGCGGCCTGGATGTGCCAGGTGCGCGTGAGCGCGTAGGGGAACCAGCGCGAGACGTCGATGCCGTAGAACTGCTGCCCCTCCACGGTGTAGTGCGCGGTGAAGCCGCCGACGAACACCTGGAACACGAACAGGGCCACCACCAGGAACAGGTACTTGCCCAGCCCGCGTTGCGAGGGCGTGAGCGCGAACGTGCTCAGCGGGTCGCGTGCCGCGGGTGCCGGCAGCGGCTCGTCCTGCTTGCGCAGGAAAGCCCAGGCCCAGACCAGCAAGCCCACGCCCGAGAGCAGCACCACGATGCTGGCGATGGACCAGACGATGTTCTCGGCGCTGGGCTGGTTGCCGACCAAAGGCTCGTGCGGCCAGTTGTTGGTGTAGGTGACCTTCTGGCCCGGGCGTTCGGTGGCCGCCGCCCACGCCGTCCAGAAGAAGAACTGCGTCAGCTGCCGGCGCCTCTCGGCGCTGGGCAGCGTGTTTTCCTTCATCGCGAAGTGCTCGCGGCTTTTCTGCAGCGACGGCGCGTCGGAGAACAGCAGGTCGTAGTAGGCCGCCGTCTGGGCGATGGCCTGGGCCCGCAGCGCGGACAGCTTGAGCACTTCGGCCGCATCGACGCGGTTGCCGCGGTACTCGGCCCGCATGCGCTCGCGCAGCGCCGCCTGCGCCGGCCCGGCCAGCGCCTCGTAGCTCTGGCCGTGCGTCTGCCGCGCGGCCAACTCGAGCCAGGCGGTCAGTTCGCGGTGCAGCCAGTCGGCCGTCCAGTCCGGAGCCTGGTAGGCGCCGTGGCCCCAGATCGAGCCCAGCTGCATGCCGCCGACAGACTGCCACGCCGTCTGGCCGTCCAGGATGCCTTCGCGGTCGAACAGGACCTTGCCGTCCTCGGAGACGACCTGCGCCGGAATCGGCGGCGCCTGGCGGTAAACCTCGACGCCGTAGTAGCCCAGCAGCGAGAAGGTGACGATCAGCACGCCGATCAAGGCGAACCAGAGTTTCTTGTAGGGACCCATGCGTGTCTCCCTGTTCAGTTCACCGCTGCCGGCGCGAAGCGCTGGAACAGGATCTCGTTTTCGGTTTGGATGTGCGCCAGCAGGTCGCGGCGGAAGGTTTGCAGGCCCGCATACAGCGCGCGCCAGGTGGCGCAGGCCACGGGCGGCGGCCTCAGGTCGTCGGTCATCCCGGCCAGCCGGCGCAGCGCGGCTTCATGCTCGTCGTGCTCCATGCGCATCACCGTGATCGGCGCGCCGGCCAGTGCGCCCTGGCCGCTTGCGAGCATCGGAAACAGCACATCTTCCTCCTTGCGCATGTGGCTTTCCAGTCCTTGCGCCATGCCAGAGAGGTGGTCGGCCAGGCCGTGCGGGCAATCGGCGCTGTCGGCGTGGACCTGCTCCACCTTGCGCGCCAGGCGGATCAGCTCGGGCAGCAGTTCGCGATGCACCGCGTGGTACCGGGCCAGGATGTACTCCACCAGTTCCGGCGCGGAGGCGTTCGCCCAGTGGCGCTCGCCGCTGGCGTCCGCGGCGCTGGTGCCGCGCGGGGAGTTCGTGTTCATATGGGGCTCCGGTGTCGCTTCGACAGGCTGATCATGCGAATCCCGTGCCACCAGCGAGTTGATATGGATCAACAGCTTGCGAAAGAAGATGGTCGCCATGACCTTGCATTCATGGTTTCAAATACCATGCAGGGTCGATATGACCGTTTCCGCGATCCACCTGCTGCTGCTCACCGACCTGGTGGCCGATTTGCCGGTGGCGGTGCGCCTGCAGCGGCTGGTGGGCAGCCTGCGCGCGCACTTCGGCTGTGGGGCCGTGGCCTTGCTCCAGCTGGAGCAAGAGCACCTGCGCCCGGTGGCGGTGGCCGGACTGGTCAACGACGCGCTCGGGCGCCGCTTCGCCGTCAAGGACCATCCCCGCCTGGCGGCCATCCTGCAACGCCGCGGCGTCACCTGCTTTCATCACGACAGCGTGCGGCCCGATCCCTATGACGGCCTGATCGCCGGCCGCGTCGGCGAGCCGCTGCCGGTGCACGACTGCATGGGAATGGCCCTGGACGTCGAGGGCGAGCGCTGGGGCGTGATCACGCTGGACGCGCTGGAGGTCGGCGCCTTCGATGCGCAGGCCCAGGCCGCCCTGGCGCAACTGGCCTGCGCCGTCGAGGCGGCGGTGCGCGTGACCCGCCTGGAAGCGCAGATCCGGGGCTTGCGCTTGTCGGCAGGCAGCTTGCCGGTGGGGGTTCCGGCAGCTGGGGCGGACAACGACATCGTGGGCCAGAGCGGCGCCATCACGCACCTGCTGCACGAGTTGCAGGTGGTTGCCGACTCCGAGCTGCCGGTGCTGCTGCTGGGCGAAACCGGCGTGGGCAAGGAACTGTTCGCGCATCGCCTGCACCGGCTGTCGGGCCGCGCCGCCAAGCCACTGGTCCACGTCAATTGCGCCGCGTTGCCGGAGTCGCTGGCCGAAAGCGAGCTGTTCGGCCATGCGCGCGGCGCCTTCTCCGGCGCGGTGAACGACCGGCCGGGCCGCTTCGAGGCCGCGGAGGGCGGCACGCTGTTCCTGGACGAGGTGGGCGAGTTGCCGCTGTCCATCCAGGCCAAGCTGCTGCGCACATTGCAGAACGGGGAGATCCAGCGACTGGGCGCGGATCGGCCGCGGCGCGTCAACGTGCGGGTAGTGGCGGCCACCAACCGCAGCCTGCGCGACCATGTGCGCGACGGCAGCTTCCGCCCCGACCTCTACCACCGCTTGTCGGTCTATCCCATCCTGATTCCGCCACTGCGCGAGCGCGGCAACGACGTGCTGCTGCTGGCCGGCCGGTTCCTCGAGCTCAATCGCGCCCGTCTCGGGCTGCGCAGCCTGCGCCTGTCGTCGCAAGCGGAGGACGCGCTGCGTCGCTACCCCTGGCCCGGCAATGTTCGCGAACTGGAGCACGTGGTCAGCCGGGCGGCGCTCAAGGCCGTGAGCCGGGGTGCCGGTCGCAAGGAGATCGTCACGCTGGAGCCGGACATGCTGGGCCTGGACGGGCTGGAGCTGCCCGCCGGCTGGGCAACGCCTGCACGCAGTGCTGCGGACGAGCCCATGACCGCGTCGCCGTTGCCTGCGATGCACGAGGTCGTCGAGGCCAGCCAGCGCCAGGCGATCCGGCAGGCGCTGGCGCTGCACGGGGACAACTGGGCCGCCGCCGCCCGGCAGCTGCAGCTGGATGCCAGCAACCTGCACAAGCTGGCGCGCAGGCTGGGGATCAAGGCATAGCCCGACGCTCGCGGTCCGTGTCCCGGACGCCGCCGGATGATTTAGACAAAGGCTGGGCGCGCGAAAACCCACGAACGTGAAGCTTGCCGTCGCGCTTGCGCTGCGCGCTTTGTCGGCGCGCGCTGACAACTGCGGCGCGCGCTGCCCTGCGGCGATGTGAGACGAAGGCGATGCCGCTCGTCAGGATGCGCGGTCTACCGTGGGACTCCCGCAACCAGCCAGCGCGACCGGCTCCACGGCCGGCCGCGGGCTCAACCCAAAAGGAATTTCATGAACGATCACAAACGCGACCTGAGCGGTGACAACAAGGACCATCCCGCAGCCAAGGGCGTGGGCGCCGTGATTGGCGGCGCCGCCGGCGGCGTGGCCGGTGGAGCAGCCGCGGGCGCCGCTGTCGGCGGAATGACCGGTCCGGTCGGTGCGGTGGTCGGCGCCGCCGTCGGTGCGGTGGTCGGTGCGGTGGCCGGCAAGCGCGTTGGCCGGGCCGCCGACCCGGCGGTCGAGGACGCCTTCTGGCGTGACAACTATTCCAGCCGCCCTTACGTGGCCACCGGAACCACCTATGACGAGTACTCGCCCGCATACCGTTACGGCGTGGACTCGTACTCCAAGCACCCGAACCGCTCGTTCGACGAGGTCGAGCCGCAACTGAGCCGCGACTGGGCCCAGGCCCGTGGCCGCTCTTCGCTGGAATGGGAAAACGCCAGGCATGCCTCGCGCGACGCCTGGCACCGCGTGAGCGACACCGTCGAGCGCGTCGTGCCGGGCGATTCGGACCGCGACGGCAAGTAGGCAGCGCGATCCAGGGGCGCCGCGTGGCGCCAGTTCCATGACCCCAGGAACTGGGCCACGTGCCGCATCGGCGCCCCGGTGCGCCAGACGGCGACCAGCTGCGACTGCGGCGCTCACAGCAGCTTCGCGTAGCGCACGTCGTCCACGCCGACTGCGGGCGACGCAGCACCTTGCGCACATGTGCCGGCTGCGCGATCTGGGCGTGTCGATGCACGCCAACGCGCACCTGGGCATCAGCCCGACGGCATGACACACATGACGGCCATACCCAACCTCACCGGATGCCCAAGTACAACCCCGGGTTCAGCGCGGTGACGCCGCGGTTCTGCGCCGCAGCGTCAGGCCGCACCTCAGCGCGGATCGGCCTCCAGCAGGCGCCCGGTCAATGACTTGAGCGCCTGCTGCAACCGATCCATGCCAGCCGCATCGATCTCCAGCGTGCGCTCGTCCATGTACAGCTTGCGGTTGATCTCCAGCTGAATGCTGTGCCGGTGCCGGGCCGGCGCGCCGTAGCGGCGCACCAGCTCGACACCCTTGTACGGGTGGTTGTAGTCGACGCTGAAGCCGCTGGCGCGCAGGTGCTCGCACACCAGTTGCGACAGCACCGGCGATGCCGTGCTGCCGTCGCGGTCGCCGACCACGAAGTCGGCATGGACCAGCCCCGGGAATTCGGTGGCGTGGCTGCCCGCGGTCGCCGGCATCGAGTGGCAGTTGATGTGGATGCTGTAGCCGTGGCGCGCATGGGCGGCCTCGATGGCCTGCTCCACCGCCGCGTGGTAGGGCTTCCAACAACGGTCGATCCGCGCCCGCACTTCCGCCACCGTCAGCAGGCGCTGGTAGATCGGCAGGCCTTCGTCGGTGAACTTCCACACCAGGCCCTTGCCCAGGCGCACCTTGGACAGCAGCTGCGGGTCGTCAGCCAGCGGCCCGGCCCATTCGCCATCAAGCAGCGTTGTGTCCAGCTCCGTGACGTCGCGGTTGGCGTCCAGGTAGCTGCGCGGGAAGTGGGCCTCGATCCACGCCACGCCCATGGGCGGCGCGAAGGCGTAGATCTTCTCCACGTGCGTGTCTTCCGCCCGGCGCAGCGTGGCCAGGTCGCAGGCCGGACCGAAGTCCGCCGGGTACCAGGTGCCGCTGTGCGGCGAGTCGAACACCAGCGGCGTGCTGCCCGGCACGGTTGTCAGCATGGCGTTCACTCGAGGCGGACCTTCGCGTAGCCGGCGACGTCCTTCATCTTCTTGATCTCGCGCACGATCTGCGCCGAAAACGCCTGGGGCGTCGAGCCCGAGGGGTACAGGCCTTGGCCGGCCAGGCGGTCGCGCACGGCGGGTTCCTGCACGGCCTGGGCCACTGCCTGTTGCATGCGGTCCACCAGCGCCTGCGGCGTTCCGGCCGGCGCCACAAGGCCGAACCAGGACGGATCGTTGTTGATCGCGAAGCCCATCTGGGCGTAGGTCGGCACGTCGGGCAGCACGTCCAGGCGCGTTGGCCAGGAGACGGCCAGCGCCTTGAGCTTGCCGGACTTGATGTGCGGCAGCGAGGCGGCGACCTGGTCGAAGTACACGGCGACCTGGCCGGCCAGCACGTCGTTGATGGCCGGGCCCGCACCGCGGTAGGGAATGTGCACCATCGACGTGCCGGTGCTGCTCTTGAACAGCTCGCCCCACATGTGGCCGATGGTGCCATTGCCCGGGGAGGCATAGGAGACCTTGCCCGGATTGGCCTTCAGGTAGCGCACCAGCTCGGCGAAATCCTTGACCGGCAGCACCTTGGGGTTGACGGCCAGCACGCCGGGCGCCTTGACGATCTCGGTCACGCCGACGAAGTCCTTGAGCGGGTCGTACGGCAGCTTGGGATAGACGGCCGGATTCACGCCGTGCGTGGACAGCGTGGCGACGCCGAAGGTCAGGCCGTCCGGCGCGGCCCGCGCCACTTCCGCCATGCCGATGGAGCCGCCGGCGCCGGCGCGGTTGTCGATCACCACCGGCTGCGTGAGCAGGCGCGGCAAGACTTCCTGCAAGGCGCGGGCGGTGATGTCGGTCGCCCCACCCGGGGGGAACGGCACGACCAGGTGGATCACCCTGGTGTCTTGGGCGTAAGACATTCCAGGAGCGACAGATAAGGCGGCAAGCGAAGCGAGTAGGTGGCGGCGGTGCATGAGTTTGGTTCCCAATGAAAGTCAAGCGATTATCGACACGACTGTACCTGCTTGCTAGCAAGCGATGTGCCGGATACCATTCCGTTTTGGAATCATACAAGTCCTGCTCCATGTCCTTGCGCCGCCTGAGCCCGCCCTTGCACCTGCTGCGCGCCTTTTCCACGGTCCGGCGCTTCGGCGGGGTTTCCCGCGCGGCCGAGGCGCTGCAGCTGACGCAGAGCGCCGTTAGCAAGCAGGTCAAGGAACTGGAAGACTGGATCGGCGTGCCTTTGTTCGAGCGCACCCGCAACCGGCTGGTGCTGACGCCGGCCGGCGAACGCTACGAGGATGCGGTGCGGGCGGTGCTGGCCAGGCTCGAGGCCGCGACGCTGGAACTGCTCGCCAGCGGCGACGGCGTCGGCTCGCTGCGGCTGTCCAGCCTGCCGACCTTCGCCGCCAAGTGGCTGATTCCGCGGCTGCCGCAGTTCCAGCGACAGCACCCGGAAGTCACCTTGCATTTCGTGCCCTATGTGCAAGGCTACGACTTCGAGCAGCCTGACCTGGACTGCTCCATCCTGTTCGGCGCCGGCCACTGGCCCGGCGCCCGCGCCCACTACCTGGCTGGCAACGAGGTGGCGTTGATCGCGCCGCGCAGCCGGGTGGCCGACTGGGCTATCGCCACGCCGGCCGACGTGCAGCGCCACACGCTGCTGCGCCACGTGACGGTGCCGGATGCCTGGCTGCGCTGGGGCGAGGCCCATGGCGTGGGCAGCGCGGGGTGCTCGACCGGACCGCAGTTCGACCAGTTCCAGACGCTGATCCGCGCCGTCATGGCCGGCATGGGGCTGGGGCTGGTGCCGCGCTGCCTGGTCCAGGACGAGCTGGCCGCCGGCCTGGTGCGCGAGCCGCTGCCCGCCGGCGGCTACACCAGCGACCTGGGCTACTGGCTTTGCTATCCGCAGGCGCGCAGCCGGCTGCAGCCGCTCACCTGCTTTCGCGAATGGCTGCTGGCCAGCCAGTAGCCGGTCTTGCCGCGGCAAGCCAAACCCCGGCACCCGGTCCGGGCTCTACAGCTGCCCGGAGATCCTGCGGTGCCGCGCCGCGACGCCGCGGCTCGCGTCCTGCACGCACCGGCCGGCATACGGCTGCAGGTAGCGCGCCGCCAGGTCCACCGATGCACGCTCGCCCAGCAGTGCGCCATGCTCGTGCAACCAGGCATCGCAGGCCCGCCAGCCGTCCTGCCGCAGCACCTCGAACAACACGCGCCCGACCGTGCGCTTGACCGACGGCTCGGTGCGCGCGGCGGCCAGCTGCCGCGCCGACATGCTCAGCACGTGCATGCGGATGGCTGCGTCGGCGACGCTCCGGTTGACCGTGTCCAGCGCGCGCAGCTCCGAGACCAGGCCGTTGATGGAGGCGACTTCGTTGATGCGGTCCAGGATGTTCCTGGCGGAGGTCGGCGTATCGGTCCGATGCAGCTGCGTCAGCTCCACCATGAAGATGTCGCAATCCAGGTTGTCCGCGTACAGCGGCCAAAGCACGGGATTGGCGGCGTAGCTGCCGTCCCAGTAGGACTGGCCTTCGATCTGGACTGCCTGATACGAGAACGGTGCGCAGGCGGATGCCAGCAGCGCGTCGATGGAGATGTCCCCCGGGCCGAACAGCCGCGAGCTGCCGGTCTGTACGTGAACTGCATTGACGAACAGCGCCGGAGTCGTGCCGCCGGCACGCAGCGCCGCCTCGTCGACGGTCGCCTCGAGGATGCAGCGCAGCGGCGCCATTCCCAGGGGGTTGGTCTGGTAAGGCGACAGGATGGGCAGGGCGTCGTCCCACAGGCCCATGCCGGGCTTGCGCAGTGGCAGCATCAGGAACGTCAGCAGCGATCCGGCCTCGGCCACCTTCTGCCACAGCAGCGCCAGCTGGTCCCTTGCGCCTTGCCGGCCTGCGCGCGCCAGCCCCGTCACCAGGGCCGCGCCGTTCAGGGCGCCGGCGCTGGTGCCGCTGATCCGGCCGATCTGGATGTCTTGCTCGTCCAGCAGCCGGTCCAGCACGCCCCAGGTGAACGCGCCGTGTGCGCCGCCGCCTTGCAGCGCCAGGTTCAGTACCGTGCCCGGGCGAACGCCGGGCTTGCTGGCATTCGCCATGGGTGGAATCTCCGAAGATCCCCAGAAGCTACACGGCGGCCGATTCCATCGAAGTCAGGAAAAGCCGATAGCCGCAACGTCCGCTGCCGCGAGCGGCCCGGATTGCTACAGGTTGCTTCCGTCGGCACCGCGCGCGCGGCCCGATGCCCACAATGAAATCATCTTCAGGAGACCTCATGCTGGCGATGAACTACCGCGGCCCGTACCGCGTACGGGCAGTGAACAAGGCGGAACCCGAAATCGAGCATCCCAACGACGCCATCGTGCGCGTGACACGCTCGTGCATCTGCGGCTCCGACCTGCACCTCTATCACGGGCTGGTGCCCGACACGCGGGTGGGCCAGACTTTCGGCCACGAATTCACCGGTATCGTCGAGGAGGTCGGGCCGTCAGTCCGGAACCTGAAGAAAGGCGACCACGTGCTGGTGCCGTTCAACATCTTTTGCGGCAGTTGCTTCTTCTGCCAGAAGGAGCTGTACTCCAACTGCCACAACACCAACCCGGAAGCCACCGCCGTGGGCGCCATCTACGGCTATTCGCACACCACCGGCGGCTACGACGGCGGTCAGGCCGAGTTCGTGCGGGTGCCAATGGCCGACGTCGGCCCCACGGTGCTGCCACCGGACATGGACGTGGAGGACGCCGTGCTGCTCACGGACGCCTTCCCCACCGGCTACCAGGCGGCGGAAATGGGCGGTATCAGGGAAGGCGACACGGTGGTGGTGTTCGGCGCCGGGCCGATCGGCATCTTCGCGGCCAAGTCGGCCTGGCTGCTCGGCGCCGGCCGGGTGATCGTGGTGGACCACCTCGACTACCGGCTCGAGTTCGTCAGAAACTACGCCCAATGCGAGACCGTGAACTTCAAGGACGTGCGCGACATGGCCGAGCACATCAAGAAGATGACCGACTGGCTGGGCGCCGACGTGTGCATCGATTGCGTGGGCGCCGAGGCCGCCGGCAATGCGCTGCAAACGCTGACCGGCGTCAAGCTCAAGCTGCAGGCGGGGGCGGCCACCGTGCTGCACTGGTGCATCAACTGCGTGCGCAAGGGCGGCACGGTGTCCATCGTCGGGGTTTACGGCCCGACCTTCAACGCGGTGCCGATCGGCAACGTGGTGAACAAGGGCCTGACGATCCGCGCCAACCAGGCCAGCGTCAAGCGGCACCTGCCGCGACTGATCGAGCACATCCAGGCCGGCCGGATCAAGCCCAGCGCGATCATCACCCACCGGTTCCCGCTGGACGCCATCTCCGACGCGTACCACATCTTTTCCAGCAAGCTGGACAATTGCATCAAGCCAGTCTTGATCCCGCCGTCGGGCGCGCACTGAGGAATCCACATGCACAACCACGACGATGACCAGGCGGGCGACCGTGCCGTCCACGCCGAGAAGACCTCGCCCGAGGCGCAGCGCCGCAAGCCGCCGGCGGGCATCCACGGCTGGGGCGCTGACCTCGACCCGGCGATGCGCCCGGCGGTGCCGAAGGAGCGCACGCCGCCGCGACTGGACAACGTGCATTGGGACGCCCCGGCGCAGCAGGCGCGCACCGTCGAAGTGCTGCACTCGACCGAGCGCCCGGGCATCACACCGGTGTTCGGAACCAGCGCGCCGCCGTCCGGCGTCTCCGGGATGATCCGCCGCGGCGCCTTCCGCTACAGCGAGAACGACCTGCGCCACTGGCTGATGCTGCTGTTTGCCGACCGCGTCAACGTGGTCGAGGGGATCGTCGACGACCTGGCGCACGGACACGTTCCCAACATCTTCGCCGAAATGGGCGGCCCGGCCGAGTGGAAGTACAACCGCGCCGGCTTCGCGCGAAAGGCCGTGGTCGCCACCGTCGTGGTTGGACTGATCGCCGTCTGCGTGCAGCGGCGGCGGCGGCGCTGATCCAGGGCGGCTGATCCAGGGCGGCTGGGAGCCGCGGCGCTGCGCGCAGTGCTTTCCCTGTTTGCTGTCAACATACCGGGTCATGGAGACTTGCCGTTGATTGCCAAACCCCCGTCGGCGAGGATGTTCGCCATCACCATGGCGGCGTACCTGGTCACGGCGGCGGCATCGACACTGGCTTTCGGCACGACCACGCCGGTCTGGTACTCCGATGCCATCCTCCTGGTGCCCCTGCTGTTGCGCCCGGTGCGGCAGTGGCTGTTCTACCTGGCACCGGCGTGGCTCATCGACACCTGTGTCATCCACTTTCTGGGCTCCGGCCCGGCGTTCGCGCTGGGGCTGGTCGACCTGATGGAGGTCGTCGTCGCCGCAAGCATCGTGCGAGTGACCGGCGGACTGCACGCACCGGCATTCGCCGCCGGCCAGATTGCCCGCGTCCTGGCCACCTGTGTGCTGGTGCCGATGCTCAGTGCGGCCTTCGCGGCCTGGTTGCTGCTGGGCACCACGCAGCAAGGATATTTCGGGCTCTGGCGCACCTGGTACTCCGGCGACGCGCTGGGGCTGGTGACCGGCACCCTGTTCATCCTCAGCTGGAACGACCCGGCGTTGCGCCCGACATGGCGGCTCCCGCCGGCCAAGGCCGCCGCCCTGGCGGCAGGCGTGGCAGCTTGCGTCTACCTGCCGCTGAACCAGATCCAGGAGGTGCTGGTCTTTGCCACCTTCCCCCTGGTCTTCGCCCTGACGTGGAGCTTCGGCCTGCTGGGCGCGACGCTGGCGGTGGCCGGCATCACGTTCGGCGTCCTGTTCGCGACGATCACCGGCCACGGCGCGATCGCCGACCTGCTGATGCAAAACAGCATCGAAAGCTGGATGGAGGCGGCGCAGATCTACCTGGCCTGCATCCTGGCCTCGACCTTGCCGCTGACGGTGCTGCGGGCGCGGCAGGCCCAGCTGACGGAAAGCCTGCGCCGCGCCAGCGACGCCCGCACCGAGTTTCTGGCCGCCATGAGCCACGAAATCCGCACCCCGATGACCGGGGTGCTCGGGCTGGTCGATCTGCTCGTCGGCGAGCGACTGGACGCGCGCCAGCAAGGGTACGTGGACGCGCTGCGGGTGTCGGGCCGGCACCTGCTGAGCATCATCAACGACATCCTGGACTTCTCGCGCATCGAGAGCGGCAGGCTGGAGCTCGAGCAGGTCAACTTCACCTTGCGCCAGCTGCTCGAGGGCGTGCGCTCCCTGGCGCACCCGCTGGCCGTCGAACGCGGCCTGACCTTGAAGGAGGAGCTGCGGTGCAGCGATGACCTTGCGCTGTGCGGCGACGAGCTGCGGCTCAGGCAGGTGCTGCTGAACCTGGTGAGCAACGCGATCAAGTTCACGGAGCGCGGCGAGGTGACGGTTCGCGTCGGCGCCCGTGCCGAACAGGGCTGCTTGCGGATGCTGTTCGACGTCTGCGACACCGGCGTCGGGATCCCGCAGGAGAAGCTGGCCCACCTGTTCGCCGCTTTCACGCAGGCGGACCAGTCCACCGCGCGCGAGTACGGAGGCAGCGGCCTGGGCCTGGCGATCAGCAAGCGCCTGGTCGAGGCGATGGGCGGGTCCATCTCGGCGACCAGCGCCGCTGGCCAGGGCAGCGTGTTTTCCTTCGAGGTGCCGCTCGCGCCCGGCAAGGCGATGCCCGCCGAGGCCGGCAAGGTCGCGGTCCGGGTGCGGCCGCTGCGCATCCTCATCGCCGAGGACGTCGAGATCAACCGGCACATCCTGCGCACCGCCCTGGGCAAGGACGGCCACCAGCTGGAATTCGCCACCGACGGCGCCCAGGCGGTCGCCATGGCGCAAGCCGCGCCGTTCGACGTGGTGCTGATGGACGTCCAGATGCCGGTGATGGACGGCGTGGAAGCCACGCGCCGCATCCGCGCGCTGGGCGGACGGTTCGCGCACCTGCCGATCCTGGGCTTGACCGCGAACGTGATGGCGCGCGAGCGGGATCGCTACGTCGCCGCGGGCATGGACGACTGCCTGCCCAAGCCGATCGACTGGGACCTGCTGGCCGCCGCGCTGGCCCGGCATTCCGGGGGCGCCGTGCCCCAGCCGCTGCCGGCGCGCCGGCGGCAAGGGCAAGCTCTCCTGGACGAGCGCACGATCACCGAGCTGCGCGGCATGGCCACCTCGCAGGAGTGGGCGGAACTTGTCGCCATGGGCCTGCAAGGGTGCCGGAAGGCGCTGGCAGCGATCGAGGCGGCGCAAGGCGACGCGACGGCGGTGGGCTTTCACGCGCACAAGCTCAAGGGGTCCGCCGGAATGCTCGGCATGGCTGCCGTCAGCCGGCTCGCCGGCGAACTCGAAGCCGCGGCTGCTGAAGGCCGGCTCGACGACGAGGCCCTCGCCACCCTGTGGAGCACCTGGGTGCCCACTCTGGACGCGCTGCGCGACCGGGGGTTGCTGGACGGCCTGGCGCCGGTCCCGGCTGAACTGGGACCGGCGCCGGGGTGAGCAGCTGTTGGGATGCATGGGGCCATCGACCGGCAGCGCCGGGCTGGAGATCGCCTGGGCGCGTCCCTCAGCGCCGGACGGCTGGGCTGGCAGAGCGCATACACTGCACCCGGCTTCGAACCGGGTGGGGACGTCACCGCGCGGAGCGCGTGCCGATCGCATCACCGACCAACCAACGAGTGATCGGCGCAAATGGACGTTCTGTACTACTGGAAAGATTCCGCCGCGGACCGCAAGGCCGGCCGCATCGGCTACTTCAAGTCCGCCAAGGACAAGCTCGACGAGTTCCAGGCCGGCTATCCCGGCTTCATCTGGGTGGTCAAGACGCCTTCCGGCATGAAGGGCAAGCTGCAGTTGCTGGCCCGCCTGGTGTGGTCGGACACGCCCAAGGGCCTGGCCAGGAAGTCGCCCGGCGACAGCCATATCTTCTACGACGTCGAGCACCCGCGCTCGGTCTGGTTCGAAGAAGGCGACGCGGAGCAAGCGGTCGAGGAGGTCTCGACCTGGATGCGGCTGAATTTCCCCGCCGCCGTGCGGGGCAACTTCCAGGGCGCCAACGGCCAGCACGCATTGCGCGGGCCGATGCTGTCCGAGCTGGAGGCCATTGCCGCGAAGCTGGCCACGCGGCCGTTCACCGGCGCGGAGTCTCGCGACCCGGCGCATGTCACGAAAAGCCCACCGCCCGCATCAGCGCCTTGAGCAGCCACGCCGCGGCGCCAAGACCCGCGACGCCCGCCAACCAGAGCCCCAGCAGCCAGGCAACCCGGGAGAGCCAACCGGGCGGCTCTTGCCTTCGCGGCGCTTTGCTCACCGGCATCAGTGGTAGCCCTCCCCCGGTCGGACCTTGCCGCGAAACACCCAGTACGACCAGGCGGTGTACACGAGGATGATCGGAATGATGAAGAGCGCACCCACCAGCGCGAAGCCCAGGCTCTGGGGCGGCCCGGCCGCATCCCAGATGGAGGTCGACGGCGGGATGACGTAGGGCCACAAGCTGATGCCCAGCCCGCTGTAGCCGAGGAACACCAGGGCCAGCGTGAGCACGAAAGGCAGCGCGTGGCTGGACGGGTTCCGCAGCGACTTGCGCAGGTAGAACGTCGCGGCCAGTACCAGGACGGGCACCGGCGAAAACCAGAGCATGTTCGGCAACGAGAACCAGCGCTGCGCAATGGCGGGATGGGCTAGAGGGGTCCACACGCTGATGATGCCGATCACCGCGAGCAGCGCCAGCGACAGGACGTGTGATGCCCGGCGCATCCGCTGCTGCAGCGGGCCCCCGGTCTTCATGACCAGCCAGGTGCTGCCCAACAGCGCATAGGCCACCAGCAGCCCGAGTCCGACGAACACCGAAAACGGGGTGAGCCAGTCCAGCGCTCCTCCGCTGAACTCGCTGTTGCGCATCGGCACGCCGTCCAGGAAAGCGCCCAGGGTGAGACCCTGGCAGAAGGTGGCGAGGATGGAGCCGCCGGCGAACGACTTGTCCCAGATCCGGCGCTTGCCAGCCGGCACCTTGAAGCGGAATTCGAAGGCCACGCCGCGAAAAACCAGGCCGATCAGCATCAGGATGAGCGGCAGGTAGAACGCCGTCAGGATGACGGAATAGGCCAGCGGGAAGGCCACCAGCAGCCCGGCACCGCCGAGCACGAGCCAGGTCTCGTTGCCGTCCCACACCGGCGCCACGGTGTTCATCATCACGTCGCGGTCTTCCTTGGCGTCGACCAGCGTGAACAGGATGCCGATGCCCAGGTCGAAGCCGTCCATGACGACGTACATCATCACCCCGAACAGGATGATGATGGCCCAGACCAGGGGAAGGTCGATGCCCATGTCAGTAGCCCCCCTTCGGACCCGCGGCAGACGGCGCAGGATCGAGCTGCTCCGGCGCACCCGATAGCGGGCGCATCGGATGTCTCATCTCGCCGGGGCCGCCGGTGACGGGGTGCGAACCCTCACCAGTCTCGGGGCCCTTGGCCATGATGCGCAGGAGGTACGTGGTGCCGGCGCCGAAGACCAGCAGGTAGACCACCACGAAAATCGCCAGGGTCACGCCAACGGTCCCCAGGGCGTGCGGCGAGACGGCATCCGCGGTTCGCTGCAGGCCGTACACGACCCAAGGCTGGCGGCCCACTTCGGTCGTCGTCCACCCGGCCAGGATGGCAACCAGCCCCGCCGGCCCCATGACCAGGGCAAAGCGCTGGAAGGCTCTCGAGTCGTAAAGACGGCCGCGCCACCTGAGCCAGAGCGCGATGGCGCCCAGCAAAATCATCAGCAGCCCAAGCCCCACCATCAGGCGGAAGCTCCAGAACACCACCATGGAGTTCGGCCGATCTTGCCGCGGAAACTCCTTCAGGCCGGCAACATGGCCGTCCCAGCTGTGCGTGAGCAGCAGGCTCCCGAGGTTGGGGATCTCGAGCGCGTACTTGGTGGTCTCGGCCTCCATGTCCGGCACGCCGAACAGGATGAGGGGCACGCCTTTGCCCGGCTCGTTCTCCCAATGCCCTTCGATGGCGGCAAGCTTCGCAGGTTGGTGCTCGAGCGTGTTCAGCCCGTGCAGGTCGCCGATGAACGCCTGGATGGGGGCGGTGACAAGCACCATCCCCATCGCCATGGCGAGCATCTTGCGAACCGCAGCGTTGTCCCGGCCGCGCAGGAGGTTCCAGGCCGCGGCCGCCCCGACGACAAGCGCCGTGGCCAGGAAGGCGGCAACCACCATGTGCGTCAGGCGGTAGGGGAAGGACGGATTGAAGATCACCGCGAACCAGTCCACCGGCACCGCCCGCCCGTCGATGACTTGGTGGCCTTGGGGCGTCTGCATCCAGCTGTTGGAAGCCAGAATCCAGGTCGCCGACATGAGGGTCCCCAGGGACACCATGATGGTGGACATCAAGTGGAGCCCGGGGCCGACCCTGGCCATCCCGAACAGCATCACGCCCAGGAAGCCAGCCTCGAGAAAGAAAGCCGTCAGCACCTCGTAGGCGAGCAGCGGGCCGGTGATGCCGCCGGCGAAGCGGGAAAAGCCGCTCCAGTTGGTTCCGAACTGGTACGCCATCACCAGCCCGGACACCACGCCCATGCCGAACGCGACCGCGAAAGCCTTGATCCAGAAGTGGTACAGGTCCAGGTAGACCTTGTTCTGCGTCTTGAGCCACAAGCCCTCGAGCACCGCCAGGTAGCTGGCCAACCCGATCGTCAGGGCGGGAAAGACGATGTGAAAGGAGATGGTGAACGCGAACTGGATTCGCGCCAACAGGAGGGCATCGATGGTGTCCATGCGGTAACCGTACTGTGCGCTCCGGGGCGAGCTGGCTCAAGACCCAGTATGGCGAAAAAAACGCATGTCAGGCGCTCGTCCGCTGCTGATTGACTGCAATAGGTGGCCTGCCCCTTTCCAGGCTTCCGGTCGAATGGAGGAAGTCCCGGGTTTGCACGCTTGATCGCGCGCGACCTCCCGCCGTGCCAGCTCCATGCGTCTCTTGCAGAGAATGCCCGCGCGGGGCGTCGGTCAGGTGAACCCACGCGTGGGCAGCATTCAAGCGCCTGCCACTGCGGCGAGAGTTCCACATGTTGATTCTTTCCGACCATGGTGCGGCGAATCGGTTGGGGGCAACATGTGCTCGCGTGAGACGGCAAGGCTGCAGCTTTCGCGCGCTCGTTGCGGCGGAACTCCTTTCGCTGCAATCCAGACAAGTCAGCGGACCTACCCAGCGTTGTTCTCCATGGTTCGAGACGTGTGCTTAGTGCCACATCTTCGAACCGCCACCATGACTGCACCCCATCAGCTCTGCACAAGCCGGCTCCCACAGTCGGCCGGGCTCACGGACGGCACCAAAAAGGCGCCAAGCATGGCATTGTCAATAGATGTTTCGCCGTCTTACTCTGGCCACAAGCATCTTTGTGATGTTCACGTCTTTGTCCGGCTGCGGCTTACTGCGCCAATGGTATACGACGGTCATATCGGACAGCCTTGCTCTTCGAGCCACCAATTCGTTGAGCGACCGCGCCTTGCGCGGCACAGTGATACCGGCAAATGACGGCTTGAACCACCTGGTCCTGCGAAGTGAAACCTGGATAAGTTTCAGGAAGCGCACGCAGCGCCAAGCTCAACAGGTGGCATACGTCGTTGAGGCGACCGCAGCGCCAGCGGAAGTGCCGGGCGACGCTAACATGGTGTCGCACATTCTCAATATGCAACGGTGAGCGTTCAGCCCGACCCAGCGGATGTACCCCAAGTCCAACTCCCACACACTCTCTCGTGTGAGACGTCCACACCACCGTCCGGACCATGGCACCCACTGGCACCTGCTTTCTGTCCACCTGCGTGTGCCTGCTTGATCTCATCACATGCGTTGCGCAGCATCAAACTCAGCCGCGCCCTGAGCCGATCCAGACGCATGTGCCCGGCGCGAAGAATCCATGGGACTAGTCACTTTGCCACGCGAAAACCAGGTCTTGGCAGGACTCTCGGGTGCGGAATTCGAGCGGCTGCGCCCGCACCTCGAACGTGTGACACTGGAACGCGGCACGATCCTGTTCAGTCCAGGCGAGATCGCGCGACACATCTACTTCCCTGTGTCGGCGATCGTTTCACTGATTTGCTCGACTCCGGCCGGCGAGTCGGTGGCGGTGGTACTAACGGGACGCGAGGGAGTGGTCGGGGTATCGCTTTGCATGGGCCGTGAGGTGCCCGCGACACGGGCGCTCGTGCAGGTCACCGGCACCTGCTACCGCGCTTCCGCCGCTGTCATGCAGACCGAATTCGCGTGCGGTGGATCCCTGCAATCGCTTGTCCTGAAGTCCACTTTGGAGCTCATGACGCAGATGGCCCAATCGGTCGTCTGCAACCGTCACCACAAGCTCGAGCAGCAACTTTGCCGATGGCTGCTGATGACGCTCGACCGTTCCCGAGGTGATTTGATCCACCTTACACAGGAGGCCATAGCCAACCTGCTCGGCGTGCGTCGTGAAGGTGTGTCCAATGCCGCAGGAAAGCTCGAGTCGGCCGGACTGATCGTCACCACCCGCGGGCGCATCCGGGTGATCGATCGCCTTGGGCTCGAGCGCCAAGCTTGTGGGTGCTATTTCAGCAACAAGCCACAGGTGACCTCATGCGTTGACCCGACGGGCGATGCTGTGTTTGGCCATCAACCGGTACAGCGTCATGCGTGAGATACCCAGATCCCGCGCAGCCAGTGTGACGTTGTGGCTCACACGCTGAAGTGAAAAGCAGATCGCGTTTTTTTCCGCCTTGACCCGGCTATCCTGCAAACCACCCCAGTCGACCGGCGCCTCCTGGTCCAGTCCCAAGTCGGACGGGACCACCAGCCGAAGCTCCGACATCAGCACGGCCCGCTGCACACGGTTATAGAGCTCGCGCACGTTTCCTGGCCAAGCATGTGCCAGCAGCGCCGCCATGCCCCCGCTGCTAAATCCCCGAACCGATGTGGGTCCTAGCCGGCTTGCCAGGTCAAGGAAGTGCTTGGCCAGCAGCGGAATATCCTGCTGGCGCTCTTTCAAGGAAGGCACCGGCAGCGTCAGCACGCTCAGGCGGTAATACACGTCCTCGCGAAAGCGGCCCGCCGCGACAGCCTGCGGCAGATCCACATGGGACGCGGCGATCACTCGCGTGTCGGCCAGGCGGAACTGCGCGGCACCCAACCGCTGGATGGTTTTTTCCTGCAAGAACCGCAGCAACGTGGCCTGGAGGTCGAGGGGCAGTTCGGCAATCTCGTCCAGGAACAGGGTTCCACCACGCGCCGACTCGATCAACCCCTGGTGCGCAGACGAGGCGCCGGAGAACGCGCCGCGCTCGTGCCCGAACAACTCGGAATGAATCAGTGTCGGTGCGATCGCGCCGCAATTGACGGCGACGAAGGGGCCACCCGAGCGCGCCGAGCACCCGTGCAACGCCTTGGCCACCAGTTCCTTGCCGCTGCCGCTTTCGCCGGAGATCAGCACCGGCGCGTCGGCGGTCGCTGCCTTGCGCACCATCCTGCGCAGTCGCGCCATCACTTCGCTGGAGCCGACCATCCCCAGGTCATCAGCGCTGCCGCGCTCGGCACTGCCGTCATCCGCCAGCCGCGCACGGCCGTAAGCGTGCCCGATCGAACGGCACAAGAAGTCGGCTTGGGCTGGCTCGGTATGGTGATCGAAAAAGTGACGCAGAAGAGCCCGCATTGGCGCCGACCCCGCAGTGCCCGGCCGGATCAGGGCAATCCATTCACAGCGCGGATCCGCGCCCACGCAGTCTTCGAATTCACTGGCGAGTTCTTCCGCCATCGGCCCCAGCACCGCCAACGCCACCAGGAATTTTTGCGAGCGCAGCAGTCGCTGCGCAGCCTTGAAGTCTCGTGCCGGGACGACCTGCCAGGCGCGCTCGGTCAGTGTCTCCAGCAGCGCCGGCGGGCAAGGACGGGGCGAGACGTACAGCAGCTTCCTCGAGTCGGGCATGGCGAAAGCAGATCGCCTCAAAGATTGAAGGGCAGGCGCACGTTGACAGTCAGGTCCGGCGTGTCACGGGTCAGCCCTGCGCCAATCGAGATATTGATGGTGCGAGTCTGGTTGTAGCGGTGGCTGTAGCCGAGCAGCAATGTGCCAAGTTGAGTTCTGACTGAACCTGGAACCGGCATGCCGTTCTGCTTGGTGCGACCGATCGAGCTCAGGTCCACGCCGATGCTGAAAGAGGAGCGGTCGTTCAGCGCCAGGCCCATCCCGACGTTCATCCCCAGCACGTCTCCCGCCTTGATGTCGCCCACGAATTCGCTTTCGCCGTTGAGAACTCGACGGCTGACACCGGAGCGCTTGAAGTTGTAGGCATAAGTGAAGCTGCCGAAGAAGACCGCCGGGTCGCTCGGGTAGAGCCAGGTGAGACCCGGCTGAAGAGTGTAGAAACCGGAGCCGGTGGGAAGCTCCAGCGGCTGCCCAGTCCCTGTCGTGTTGCCGGTGCAGCGCGTGACGCAATCCGTGACCACCTCGAAGGGGTCACGGCCGGTGCGCGATTTGAGGCGCAGTGAACCTATCAGGTAAGGCCGGTTGGTGTCGCCTTCGGTGAGCTGGTAGCGGCCGGTCACCTCGATGTCACCGATGCCTTTGCCTGTGCTGTTGAAGATGCTGTCGGTCGCTGTGCCTGTGAAGATCTCTCGGCTGACCGTCGTGTCTGAGCGGTAGACATAGGGCAGCTTCGCCTCGAACTCGGCCCGATTGCTCAGGCCGTAGCGCACCGATACCGCGCCCGTCAGCGTGTTGCGCTTGACTTCTCGCACGTCGACCAGCCCGATGAGCAGGGCAGGCACCACCGTGTAGCCCACCAGCGCCACCCGGTTGGTGGACGAATAGCCGTACTGAAGCGACGGTTCGACCACGACCTGACCCTTGGGGGTGAGGACCCCCGGCTGTTCGAAGATCGGCGCAATGCCGCGGGTGGCATCGGGCGCAACCGGTGGTGCCGTCCCCACGACCACCGGACGTTCCACTGCAGCCGGGTTGTTCGTGGCCATTGCGGCGTTGCCGCCCGGCAGCGGACGGCGCTGCTGCGATTCAGCCAGCTGCTTTTCCTGCTGAGCCTGTAGTGCCTGTTGCGCAAGCTGCCCCTGGCGAGACTCCTGGACCAGTCGTTCAAGTTCGCGATAGCGCGCGTCCTGTTCGCCGATCGCGCGTCGCAGGTTCTCCAGCACCTCGGACTGCTCCCTGAGCAGCTGTTGCATCTGCTCGATGCGCGCCTTGTCCGAAAGCGGTCGCGCGGCACTGCTGCGTACGGGGGGGCGCAGAGGCTTCGCGTCGCGCGCCGGCGGCAAAGACTGCGACTGGGCCGAACCGTAGTGCGCCAGAAGGGCAGACAACACTGCGAGGCCAATTTTGAAAGGGGGCGCGGCGCGCATGGAGTTTCTCCGTTTTTATTACCCGTTCGGGGCCTAGAAACTACGCGATGGGCATTCGACGTGTCTATGCGATCCCGCACTCAATTACATGGCGTTGCAATCCGGCTGCGCCAGCGCCACTGCGGCGTCCGGCAGCACTCCACGCGGATGTCACATCGTCGAGACAACGTCAACTTGCCACGCGCAAGCTATTGCCCAAGGTCGCCGCAGACGAGCTGGTCTTTGGCGTCCCATGCACGTGACGATCGCGCCCATTACCGCGGCGCCGACTCCTACAGCTCCGTGGCGGCGTGCCGCACGCTGCACCTGCGTTTCCCTCTGACACACCATGCAACGAGACCACCGCGGGGCGCGATGGCACCAGTCTTGCGATACGGCTTCCGGTCGGGCCGCAGCCCGCCCTTCACCTTTTCCTCACACAGACCAGATCGGAGTACCCATGAAAAAGACTATCGTCGCCAGTGCCGTCGGAATACTGCTCGGGCTTGGCGGAACAGCATTTGCACAGAGCGGCAATGCGACTGGAACCGCGTCGGGACCGGCGTCGTCAACCACGGTGACGTCGACGGACGCGGAGAACAACAGTGACAACAGCAACGGCAAGATGGCCAGTCCGGTCAACACCAACGCCGAGCGCTCGGTTGGTCTGACCAACAGTTCGACCGGCACCTTCAGCAACGCGTTCAACGTCACCACCGCCACGGCGACCAGTTCACTGAGCGGCTCCGTCAGCGGCAATACGGTCCACAACATCGGCAACGCCGCGAACAACTGGGGCACTTCCAGTGGCGGATCGGCCGGATCGGCAACTGGCGGCTCCGCCAGCGGCGGCACCGTCAGCGGTTCAGGCGGCTCTGGCGGCTCGGCCTCGGGAGGCAACGCCGGCAGTGGCGGCGCCGGAGCCGGTGCCACTTCGGGTGGCAGCACCAGCGGCACCAGCTCGGCCGGGGCAGGCGGGGCCGCCGGCTCCGCGTCATCCGGCTCCGGAGGCCAAGGGGGCAGCAGCGGCAGCACCGGCACGGCTTCGACGTCGGGCGGCGCTGGCGGCAGCGGCGGCTATGCGACTGGCGGCAGCGGCGGCAGCGGCGGCACAACCGGAAGCGCCTACACGGGTTCCGGCGGCCATGGCGGCAGCACGTATGCGAAGGGCGCCAATGGGGGCTCTGGTGGCGACACCGGGGGGGCGACGGGCGGCAGCGGCGGCTATGGCGGCTCGAGCGGCTCCTCCTCGGCATCCGGCGGCAGTGGCGGCGC
>NZ_JAQGLS010000012.1 GCF_028292805.1 Ramlibacter sp.
GTCGACGGCGGCACGAACTGGCTTGCGGTCGGCGCCGTCGCCAACAACAGCGCTTTGCTGCTGGCGTCCGATGCAAGCACGCGGCTCTACTTCCAGCCGAACGCCAACTACAACGGCACCGTCGCCGCCGGCCTGACCGTGCGCGCCTGGGACACCACCACGGGCGCGGCCGGCAGCAAGGTCGACGCCAGCACCCACGGCGCCAGCACGGCGTTCTCCACCTCCACCGACACGGTGTCGCTCGCCGTCGACCCGGTGAACGACGCGCCGGTGGGCGTCGCGGACAGCTACAGCGCCGCGGAAGGCAGCACCGCGACCAGGAGCTCGGTGCTGGCCAACGACACCGATGTCGACGGCCCGGCGACGACGGCGTGGCAAGTCGCCAGCACGGCGGCCGGCACCATCATTCCCGTCAACGGCACCAACGCGGTGACGACGGCGCTGGGCGGGACCGTGGTCATGAACGCCGACGGCACCTTCACGTACACCGCACCGGCCCGCAACCATGCCGACGCGACGGCGGACGTGGACAGCTTCGTCTATCGCGCGTCCGACGGCAGCGCCAACTCGGCCTGGGTCACGGTCAGCCTGCCCATCACCGACACCGGGCCGGTCGCCACCGCCGACACCGACACCGTCAGCCTCGGCAGCTCCACCAGCGGCAACGTGATCGCCGGCACCGGCGGTCCGGCGGCGGACATCATCGGCGCCGACACGGCGCAGATCTCCGCCATCACCTACAACGCCGTGGCGGTGACGCCAGGCGGCGGGGTGTGGACGGTCAACACCGGCACCGGCACGCTGACGATCTCCGCCAGCGGCGCCTACACGTACACGTCCACGGCCCCGGGCAACCTCGCGGTCGGCGCGCCGGCCAACCTGGCCGCCTGGACGGGGGCGATCTCGTCCTACGGCTTCGACGGCGCGGAGCCGTACAACACCGGAACCACGGTGACGTCCGGACTGAACCTGTCGACGCTGGTCGCCGCGCGGACCAGCGAGGTCCGCTATCGTGGCAACGGCGGCAGCGACGACGACGGCATCGGCGTCGAGAACACATCGGGAACCAACACCACCGATGCCATCCAGAACGGCGAAGACCTCGTCCTCGACCTGGGCCGACTGAGCCAGTCCACGACGGTCAACCTGACGGCGCTGGCCGGCGGCGAGACGGCGCAATGGCATGCCTACGGCGGCGACGGCGCCTGGATCGCCAGCGGCACGATCGCCGGTGACGCCGACAGCCAGGTGACCGGCACCATCGCCGATGCGACGCCGTTCCAGTACCTGGTGTTCACATCGACAGGCTCCGCCTACCGCGTCAACGGCATCAACGTCACCGCCTACGCCCCGGCGGTGGCCATCGACTACACCCTGGCCGACGCCGACGGCAGCACCTCGACGGCTACGCTCACGGTCAACATGACCACCAGCGTCACGCTGCAGGGCGACACCGCGACGCTGTCCGAGTCCGGCCTGTCCGCCGGCACCGCGCCCCGGCCCGGCGGCGCCGTCACGTCGGGCAACCTGCTGGACAACGACTTCGGCCTGAGCGCCGGCGCCGTCATCAACCGGGTCACCGCGGGCGCGACCGATTTCACAGCCGACGGCAACGGCGTGATCGCCGCCAACGACGGCTACGGCACGTTGGTCGTCTACACGACGGCCTTCGCCGGCCACCTGGCGGGTGACTACACCTACACGCTGACGGCGCCGACGGCACAGCCCGGCACCGACATGCGCACCTTCAGCTACGGGGTGCTGGACGGCGCGACGAACTACTCGGCCAACCTGGCCATTGCCGTGGTGGACGACGCCCCCTCGGCCACCAGCGCGGTGGCCCGGGTGGCGGAGATGCCGGCGGCTTCGTACAACCTGGTGCTGATGCTCGACATCTCGGCCAGCATGTACGCCAACAATGCCGGCGGCGAGGTCCGCTCGGTGGATGCGAACGGCAATGCCATCGAAACCACCCGCCTGGCGATGGCGAAGACCGGTCTGATCGCGCTGGTGGAGGAGTACTTCAGCCAGGCCGCGGGTGTGGCCGTGAAGCTGGGCCTGTTCGCTTCCGGCGCGACGATGCTCAACGGCGGTGCGACTTACACCAGCAAGGCCGCCCTGATCGCGGCCATCAGCGGCATCAGCGGGACCGAGCTGACCAGTTCCACCGACTACGACGCCGGCATCGACGCCATGCGGACGGCGTTCGGCACGCCTTCGTCGTCGGTGGTGAACGTGTCGTACTTCCTGTCCGACGGCGCGCCCACCAACGCGGCAAACGCCAAGGCCGCCATCGCCACCTACCAGGCCTTCGCCTCGGCCAACAACATCCGCTCCTATGCGGTCGGCATCGGCACCGGCATCGCCGACGTCAGCTACCTGAACAACCTGCACACCGTCGACGGCGATGCGAGCGGGGCCTCGGATGCGGCCGTGATCGTGCCTGACCTGAACAAGCTGGACGAGACCCTGATCTCCACGGTGCCGAGCGCCTACACCGGCAGCGTCGGCGGCACCGGTGGCGCCAGCAACGTCACCTTCGGCGCCGATGGCGGCTACATCCGCTACATCGAGGTGATGCTGGACAGCAATGCGGACACGGTGCCGGACCAGATGGTCCGCTTCACCTATGACCCCGGCACCGGCCAGGTCACGCAGAACAGCTCGTTCCTGACCGGCTTCCCCATGACGGCGACGGCGGTGAACCTCGGCTCCGCCTCCGGCTTCGTCTACGGCAGCTTGGTCTTGGACTTCCTGGCCGGCGAATACACGTACTACACGGCCACGTCGGTCGTCGAGGGCGACGAGTTCGTCATCGGCTTCCAGGTGATGGACGGCGACGGCGACACGGCCATTGCGGTGCAGACGATCCGCGTGGTGGACGGCAAGCCGGTGGCGCGCGACGATGCCGACACGCTGATGCCGGGCCAGACGATGTTCGAGGCCAACGTCGTCAACGGCGCAGGCACCGATGGCGGCACCACGGACATGATCACCGACTTCATGTCGTCTTCGGTGAGCAAGGACACCATCCTCGACGGTGCGGTGATCACCTCGGTGTCTTTCAAGGGCACCAGCTTCGACCTGACCAGCAACGCCTCCGGCGCCGTCGCCGGTGGCGACTGGACCATCACCGGGGGCAGGCTCACCTGGACGAGCAGCACCGAGCCGGCCAATGTCCTGGTCTTCGATCAAGGTGGTTACTACCGCTACACCCCGCCCGCCGACCAGACCCTGGCGCCGACGGCGGCCCCGACAGTGACGACGCTCTTCAACTCGTCGGCCAATGCGGACGACAACGGCATCACGCTCAGCGGCTTTTCGCGGCTGGCCAACCTGACGGGCACGCCGACCTATGCGCACGCAGCGCTGAGCTACGCGGATCTCACCGGCACCGCCGACGACGGCGTGGGCGTGCCGGCCGGCGAGGCGGCCGGCACGGTGGACGACCTGGAGACGCTGGTGATCACCTTCAACGCCGCCGACCACGCATACGGCGTGCAGGACGTGACGCTCACGATCAACACCAACAACAGCAACCTGTCGTCAGCCATCAACGTCACCCGGGCTGCCGACGGAACGGCCTACGGCAACGTCGTCACCACGGTCACCTACACGGTCTACGACGTCAGCGGCAACCTGCTGGGGCAGTTCTCCAGTTTTGCCGAGGGCGCGATCGCCATCCCCGCCGGCTACAGCAACATCGGCCGGATCGAGCTGCAGGCCAACAGCGCGGCGCAGGCGCGGGTGCAGAACATCAGCTTCCGGCACATCACCGGCGGCGGCACGGCCGCGCCGGTGGCGCCCGAAACCATCGGCTACACGCTGACCGACAGCGACGGCGACACGTCGTCGGCCGAACTGATGCTGGGCGTGATCACCAACCACATGGCGGGCACCGCCGCCGGCGACACCCGCACCGGCACCGGCGCCAACGACTACATCTCGGGCCAGGGTGGCAACGACACCCTCACCGGCGCTGCCGGCTACGACCTGATCCGCGGCGATGCCGGCAGCGACTCGATCGACGGCGGCGCCGATGCCGACCGCCTGTTCGGCGGCGCCGGCGACGACACGGTCGCCGGCGGCACCGGCGCCGACGACATCAAGGGCGACGCCGGCGACGACGTCCTGACCGGCAACGACGGCAACGACATCGTGCGCGGCGGCGCCGGCAGCGACGTGATCAACGGTGGCCTGGGCGCCGACACCCTGCTGGGTGGCGCCGGCAATGACACGATCGACAGCGGCAACGACCTGGTGTCCGACGTGTTCAAGTGGGAGCTGGCCGACACCGGCGCCAAGGGCGCGCCCGCCGTCGACACGGTCACCAACTTCAGCGCCGTCGCCGCCGGCAGCGGCGGCGACGTGCTGGACTTGCGCGACCTGCTGGTTGGCGAGAATCAGTTGTCGACCAACCTGGACGACTACCTGCACTTCGAGAAGTCCGGCGCCAACACCATCATCCACGTCAGTGCCAGCGGTGAGTTCGCCTCCGGCTACAGCCCCACGCGTGAGGTGCAGACCATCGTGCTGCAGGGGGTGGACCTGGTCGGCACGATGAACACCGACCAGCAGATCATCCAGGACCTGCTCACCAAGGGCAAGTTGCTGACGGACTGACGACAAGGGCAACGAGAACGATGCAAAAAGAAGAACGAAGCCGCTCGCGCGGACGCAGCGGACGCAGCGGACGCAGTGCCGTCGCCCTCGCTATCCTGTTGTGCGGGCCGCTGTTGCTGGCGACCGCTCTGGCCCAGACCAGGTCGCCGGCGCTCCCCCCGCCCACGCTGGCGGGCGCCCTCGCCACCGGCGACAAGCCGTTCACGCTGCGCGAGGCCGTGCAACTGGCCGTCGTCAACAACCCAGAGGTGCTGGTGCAGTGGCACACGGTGCGCGCCGCCGAAGGCGAGCGCGACGCCGCCCGCGGCGGCCTGTTCCCGCGGGTCGACCTCTCGGTGGGGGCCGGCCCCGAGCGCCGCTCCGGCGTCAACGGCGGCTACGGCCGCACCAACGGCAGCCTGACGCTGTCGCAGCTGCTGTACGACGGCTTCGCCACCGCCGACGAGGTGCGCCGGCTGGACCACTCTGCGCGGGTGCGCCTGTTCGAGCTGATCGCGGCGTCCGAGGGCATCGCGCTGGAGGCCGCGCGCGCCTACTTCGACGTGCTGCGCTACCGCGAGCTGGTGCGGCTGGCCGAGGAGAACTTCGTCGAGCATCGCGCCGTGTTCGCCCAGACCGACCAGCGCGTGAAGGCGCGCGTCGCCCGCGCGGTCGACCTGGAGCAGATCACCGGCCGGCTGGCGCTGGCCGAGGCCAACCTGCTGATCGAGACCGCCAACCTGCACGACACCACGGCCCGCTTCCAGCGCATCGTGGGCCGGCTGCCGCCGCGCGCCATGCCGCTGCCGCCGCACTTGGCGCACGGTATGCCGGGCGATGCCGCGACGGCGCTGGTGCAGACCGCGCGCCACAACGCCGCCGTGCTGGCCGCGGTGGAGAACGTGCGGGCCGCCAATGCCGCCCTGGACGTGCGCGAGAGCGCCTACCAGCCACGGGTGGACCTGCAGCTGC
This sequence comes from Ramlibacter sp., assembly GCF_028292805.1. GTDB lineage: Bacteria > Pseudomonadota > Gammaproteobacteria > Burkholderiales > Burkholderiaceae_C > Ramlibacter. The sequence continues at coordinate 5,575 of NZ_JAQGLS010000012.1, forward strand.
GCCGCGACCAGGGCCGCAACCTCAATGGCCTCACCGGCGGCAGCAATGCCACGGTGGCCGAACTGGTGTTGAACTGGAACCTGTTCAACGGTTTTGCCGACCGCGCGCGCGAGCGCCAGTTCGCTGAACAGCTGAACGTGGCGCGGGACGCGCGCGACAAGACCTGCCGCGACACCCGCCAGACCACCATGATCGCCTACAACGACGTGGTCAAGCTGCGCGAGCAGCTGGAGTACCTGAACCTGCACGAGTCGTCGCTGGCCAAGGCGCTGACGGCGTACCGGCTGCAGTTTCAGATCGGCCAGCGCTCGCTGCTGGACCTGCTGGACACCGAGAACGAACGCTTCCAGGCCCGCCGCGCCGTGGTCAATGCGCAGCACGAACTGGCCATCGCCTACGTGCGCACGCAGGCCGGCATCGGCAACCTGCTGCGGGCGCTGGAAGTGACGGGGCTGGGCAGCAACATGGACGGCGATCTGCGCAGCTGGGCGCTCGGTGGCGACGCGGCGCAGCTGTGCCAGGCCGAGGTGGTGGCGATGGTCACGGTGGACAAGGAGGCGCTGGTCCAGCGCGCCTTGCAGCAGGTGATGCGCAATCCGCCGCCGCAGCTGGTGCCGCCCGCGCCGGATGCCGCGGCGGCTGCTCCGGCGACCACTGCCGCTGCAGCGCCGGTCCCCGCGCCAGTGCAAGCCCGGGCCCAGGCTCAGGCCCAGGCTCAGGCTCAGGCTCAGGCTCAGGCTCAGGCTCAGGCTCAGGCTCAGGCTCAGGCTCAGGTGCGCACCGCCGTCGAGGCCTGGCGCGCGGCCTGGGAAAAGCGCGACGTCGGAGCCTACCTGCAGTCGTATGCGCCGGCTTTCGTGCCGCCGCAAGGCACGAAAGCCAGCTGGGAAAAACGGCGGCAGGACGTTTTGTCGCGCGCGGCCGAAGTCTCCGTTGCACTGGGCGCGCCCGAAGTTCGGATCACGGCGCCGGGCGAGGCCAGCACGGTGTTCACCCAGACCTACCGCTCGGCCAGCCACCGGGACCGGGTGCGCAAGACGTTGGGCTGGCGGCTGGTGGACGGCCGCTGGCTGATCGTGAGCGAAACGGCGGCGCCGGCGGCGGCGCCTTGAAGTAGGCCGTCGCTGGATCCGCAAGGCGGCGTTCCTCATCGGCGCGTCGCAGCTGCCCGCCCGCCTGGGCAGCCGCTTGGCCGCTGGGCGGGACGCTGCACTTCGTCGCCGGCATCGCCGTGATGGGCTTGCTCAGCCCGTTCGCCGATGGCGCGCGGGTGCCGGTGTCGCGGGGCCGCGCCGGCAGCGCTGGACTGGCGCTGGCGCTGCGCCCCGTGCGCGGATGACTGGGCCTCAGGCCTGGCGCAGCTTGAAGCGCTGCAGCTTGCCGGTTTCGGTGCGCGGCAGGCCGGTCACGAACTCGATTTCGCGCGGGTACTTGAAGGGCGCGATGCTGGCCTTGACGTGGTCCTGCAGCGTCTTGACCATGGCTGCGTTGCCCACGTGGCCCGGCTTGAGCACGCAGAATGCCTTGACGATCATTCCGCGCTCTTCGTCCGGCTTGCCGACCACGCCGCATTCGGCCACCGCCGGGTGCTTGAGCAGCGCGTCCTCGACCTCCGGCCCGCCGACGTTGTAGCCGGCGGTGATGATCATGTCGTCGGCCCGCGCCTGGAAGCAGAAATAGCCGTCGGCGTCCTGCACGAAGGCGTCGCCGGGATAGTTCCAGCCGTCCTTGACGTAGCTGGCCTGGCGCGCGTCCTCCAGGTACTTGCAGCCGGTCGGGCCGATCACGGCGAGCTTGCCGATGGTGCCGTGGGGCACCTCGTTGCCGTCGTCGTCCACCACCTTGGCCGTGTAGCCCGGCACCGCCTTGCCGATCGCGCCGCGGCGGATCTCGTCGCCGGCCGAAGAAATGAAGATGTGGAACATCTCGGTGGCACCGATGCCGTCCAGCATCTCCAGCCCGCTGGCCTGCTTCCACAACTGCCGGGTGGCGTCGGGCAGGCCTTCGCCGGCACTGACGCTGACGCGCAAGCTGGCGATGCCCAGCTCCCGTGCGAACGGCGCGGCAGCGCGGTAGAAGGTCGGTGCCGTGTAGCAGATGGTGGCGCCGACCTCATGGATGGTGCGCACCAGCGACTCGGGCGTGTAGGGGCCTTCGGGAAAGTACGCCGAGGCGCCGGCCCACATCGGGAACAGCAGCAAGCCGCCCAGCCCGAACGTGAAGGCCAGCGGCGGGCTGCCCACCACGATGTCGTCCGGCCTGGCCTTGAGCACGTGGCGCGGCCAGGCCTCGCAGGCGGCCAGCACGTCACGATGCGTGTGGATGGCGGCCTTGGGCTTGCCGGTGGTGCCGGAGGTGAACGCCAGCAGCGCGATGTCGTCCGCCGCGGTCGGGCAGGGCGCGAAGTCGCCTTCCTTTTGCGCCGCGCGCACCGCCAGCGAGCCGGACGCATTGGGCGTGTTGAACGGAATCACGGCCCGCAGGACGGGCCGGTCGACGCGGGCCAGCTCCAGTTCGTCCAGCAACCCGGCGTCGCACAGCGCCAGCGTCGGCTGGGCCTTGTCGATGATGTCGCCGATCTCGCGGGCGCGCAGCAGGGGCATGGTCGCCACGGCGATGCCGCCGGCCTTGACCACCGCCAGCCAGGCCAGTGCCAGTCCGATCGAGTTGCCGCCGCGCAGCAGCACGCGGTTGCCCGGCGCCATGCCCAGGTCCTCGGTCAGCACGCGGCAGATCCGGTCGACCCGCTCGCGCACCTGGGCATAGGTCAGCGTGGCGGGCGGCGAGCGCAGCAGCGGCCGCTCGCCCCAGCCTTTGGCCGGCGCGCGGTCCAGCAGCTCCTGCACCAGGTTCAGGCGGTCGGGCAACTGCAGCTCGGGCCGCTCGTAGCGCATGGTGGCAAGCTGGTCGGCGGGGGGCAGCCGGTCGTGCACGAAGCGGTCGGCCTGGGCCGAAGTCGCCGTCATGCCGCCGTCTCCCCGGGAGTGGCGCGGTCCTTGACCTTGCCGAGCAGCTTGTGCAGGGTCGCCAGGTCCTTGTCGGTCAGCGCGGAAAAGGCCGACACAATCCAGTCTTCATGCCGACGCGCCATGTCGTGGAACTGCTTGCGCCCCTTGGGGGTCAGGCGCACGCGGTAGGCCCGCCGGTCGCCCTCGACGTCGATGCGCTCGACCAGCCCTTCGGTCGCGAGCTGGTCGGTGATGCCGGTGACATTGCCGCCGGTCACCATCATCCGGCGCGACAGCTCGTTCATCTTCAAGCCGGCCGGCGCGCGCTCGAGCTGTGCCATCAGATCGAAGCGCGGCAAGGTGGTGTTGAAGCTTTCCCGCAGCAGGGTGCGCACCTGCTTTTCCACCAGCTGGGTACAGGTGAGCAGCCGCAGCCACAGGCGCAAGGCCTCGGGGTGCTCGCTGTGCGCCCTTGCTTCCATGTCCATGAAGGTTCCTTTGGGTCCAGTCTAAATAGTTTAGGCCTGAACAAATCGGCGTGCAACCGGCTCCGCCGCAGCTCAGGAATGCGGCGCCGTCCTACAGACGAGTGATTGACTCAAGCCGGGCGGGGGGACAAGAATTTGCTTATGGAACCGCTTGTCCAGAAACTGGAGGCGCAATTGGCCGCGCTGCCGGTCAGCGTCGCGGTCGCGTTGCCGCACGGGCGGCGCGTCGGCGCCAAGGATGCGGCGGTCCGGCTGGAGTTCCAGGACTGGGCCGGCCTGGCGCGGTTCGCCGGTGGCCAGATCGGCAAGATCGCCGAAGACTATGTCGAGCAGCGCGTTCGGATCGAAGGCCGCATGCGCGACGTGATGGCGGCGGCCGCCAACCTGCTGCCGGGCAGCCCGGTGGCCAGCGACACCACTTGGTGGACGCAGCTGCTGCGCCGGGCCCGCTCGCTGGCCTCGCACACGCCGCAACGGGACGCCGAGCAGATCCGCTTCCACTACGACGTCTCCGACGACTTCTACGCCCTCTGGCTCGACCCGCGGCGGGTCTACTCCTGCGCCTACTACCGCAGCCCCGAGCTGTCGCTGGCGCAGGCGCAGGAGGCCAAGCTCGACCACATCTGCCGCAAGCTGATGCTGGCCAGCGGGGAGCGCTTTCTCGACATCGGTGCCGGCTGGGGCGGGCTGCTGTTGTGGGCGGCGGAAAACTACCGGGTGGACGCCACCGGCATCACGCTGTCGCGCAACCAGCACGCCTACGTCAACGACCTGATCCGCGCCAAGGGGCTGCAAGGCCGCGTGCGGATGCTGCTGCTCGATTACCGCGACCTTGGCGAGACACAGCGGTTCGACAAGATCGCCTCGGTGGGCATGTTCGAGCACGTGGGGCAGGCCAACATGCCGGCCTACTTCGGCAAGATCCACCGCCTGCTGGCGCCGGGCGGGCTGGTGCTGAACCACGGCATCACCGCCGGCAGCACCGAGTCCGCCCAACTCGGCGCCGGCATGGGCGAGTTCATCGGCAAGTACATCTTCCCCGGCGGCGAACTGCTGCACGCCAGCCTGGTGCTGCGCGAGATGGCGACGGCCGGGCTGGAAATGGTGGACACGGAAAACCTGCGGCCGCACTACGCGCGCACGCTGTGGGCCTGGTCGGATGCGCTGGAGGACCGGCTGGACGAGGCCCGCGCGGTACTGGAACGCACCCACGGCCCGGACGGCGCCGGCACCGTGCTGCGGGCCTACCGCCTCTACCTGTCCGGCTGCGCCATGACCTTCGAGCAAGGCTGGGTGGCGCTGCACCAGATGCTGGCCACCCGGCCCGACGGCCAGATGCGCACCGGCGCGCTGGCTGGCGCGCAGTCGGCTTATCCCTTCACGCGCGACCACCTGTATCGCTGATACTGGGCGCATGCTGTACAAGTTCAAATCCAAGGCGACCGGCGACCTGATCATGCTGGAGCCGAACGGCCGGCAGGTGCTGCAGGCCATCGGCAAGGACGCCGGCCCCAAGGGGATCATCCTGCCCGAAGACATGGCGGGCGCCATCGCCGCGCTGGAAGCCGCCATCGCCCGCGAAGAGGCGCAGCAGCAAGGCGCGATCGACGAGGCCAAGGCCAAGGGCGAACCGGCCCCCGGGCGCGACCCGGTCTCGCTGCGCCAGCGCGCCGTGCCGTTCCTGGACATGCTGCGGCGCGCCAGCGCCGCCGGCAAAGAAATCGTCTGGGGGGTGTGAGCCCTTCCTCCGTCCCCTCCTGGGGAAGGTCGGAATGGGGGCACGCGGCGTTCGGCCATTCGCCCGGCTCGCCCCCAGCCCAGCCCCCCGCGGCGGGGGAGGGAGCAAGTCGGGATCAATCCACCTTCGCGCCCGAAGCCTTCACCACCGGCTGCCACTTCTTTAGCTCCAGGTCGATCTTCTGCGCGAACTGCGCCGGCGTGTTGCCGCTGGGGATGGCGCCCTGCGCCTGCAGCCGCTCGCGCATCGCCGGCGTGGCCAGGCCTTTGGCCGTTTCCTGCTGAACCCGGTTGACGATGTCCATCGGCGTGCCGGCGGGCGCCAGCAGGCCGAACCAGGAACTGGCCTCGAAGCCCTTGAGCGTCGGGCCGCCGACCTCTTCGACGGTCGGCACGTCCGGCAGCGCGGTGGAACGCTGCGCGCTGGTCACGGCCAGCGCCTTGAGCTTGCCCGACTTGATGTGCGCCATGGCCGAAGGCAGGTTGTCGAACATCACGTCCATGTCACCCGACAGCAGGCTGAGCAGCGCCGGGCTGGAGCCGGTGAACGGGAAATGCGTCATGTAGACGCCGGTCATGCTCTTGAACAGCTCGCCGGCCAGGTGGATCGAGGTGCCGTTGCCGCTGGACGCCATGTTCAGCTTGCCGGGATTGGCCTTGGCGTACTTGATGAATTCGGCCACGGTGTGGATGCCGCGGGCCGCGGCCTTGTCGGCATTCACCACCATCACGTTCGGCACGCCGGCCACCAACGTGATCGGCTGGAAGTCTTTTTGCGGATCGAACGGCATTTTGCTGTACAGCCATTTGTTGATCGACTGCGTGCCGACGGTGCCCATCAGCAGCGTGTAGCCGTCGGGCGTGGCCTTGGCCACGAGGTCGGCGCCGATGTTGCCGCCGGCCCCGCCCTTGTTGTCGACCACGAACGGCTGGCCCAGCGTCCTGGTCAGCTCCTGCGCGACGGCGCGGGCCAGGATGTCGGTGGTGCCACCGGCGGCAAAGGGCACGACGATGCGCACCGGCTTGGTCGGCCAGGCCGCCTGGGCGTGCCCCAGCGCGGGCACCAGCCAGGTGGCGGCGACGGCCAGGCCGGCCAGCAGCCGGCGGCGGGAAGGCGAGGGGATGCGGCTCACGGATGTCTCCTTTGTTGGTCTTGCGGATCGATGATGCCACCGTACGGGCGAAAAAAAGCCGCCCCGCGGGCGGCTCGGTCTTCAGGCGCTGGCGCCGTCAATCCACATAGACGCCAGCGGCCTTGATGGCAGGGCTCCACTTGGCGATCTCGGCCAGCACAAAGGCCTTGTGGCCGGCCGGCTCCATGCGCTTGTCGACGACGACGACCGCGCCCAGACCTTCCTGCTTCTTGATGAACTCCGGGTCTTTCAGCGCGACCTTCACTGCGTCGTTGAGCTTCTTGAGCACCGGCGCCGGCGTGCCCTTGGGCGCGTACAGGCCGTGGAAGATGCTGACGTTGAAGTCCTTGACGCCCATTTCCTGCATCGTGGGCAGGTCCTTGAGGGTCGGGGTCGCCAGGCGCCTGGGCGAGGTGACGGCATAGGCCTTCACCTTCTTGGCTTCGATCTGGCCAGTGGTGTTGGTGGTCTGGTCGCACATCAAGTCGATCTGGCCGCCCATCAGGTCGGTCATGGCCGGGGCCGTGCCCTTGTACGGCACCGCTGTCATGTCGACGCCAACGGCCGACTGGAACAGCATGCCGCAAAGGTGCGAGGCCGAGCCGATACCGGCGTTGCCCAGGTTGATCTTGCCCTTGTTCTGGCCGATCCAGGTCATCAGCTCGCGGTAGTTGTTGGCCGGCAACCCGGGTTTGCCGATCACCGTCATCGGCACGTCGTTGATCAGGCCGAGGTACTCGAAGTCGCTCTCGACCTTGAACGGGATGTTGCGCACCAGCGTGGGCATGGTCGCCATGCCGATGTGGTGCAGCAGCAGGGTGTGGCCATCGGGCGCGGCGCGCGCGACCTTGTTGGCGCCGATGGAGCCGCCGGCGCCGGCCGCGTTGTCGACGACGACGATGGCGCCGCCCAGCGCCTTTCGCATGGCTTCGGCGAGGTCACGGGCGACGCGGTCGGTGGGGCCGCCGGCCGTGAACGGCACGACCAGGGTGATGGTCCTGGTCGGGAAGTCCTGGGCGGCGGCCGAAAAGGCGGCAGCGGCCAAGGCCACGGGCACCAGCGTCTTGAGCAGTTTTTTCATGGGAAACCTCCTTGGTACAACCGAAAGGATCATAGGCATGTGGCCGCCCTACGGGATGAAGGGAATTACGTAGCAGCTGACCCGGGTCAACCCGCACGCTTGCCGCCTCAGCGGTAGCTGCGGGCGTCCTCGATCACCTTGCCGTCGTTGGGCAGGCTGCCCGGTTGCAGCACCTGCACGTCGGCGCGCAGCTTGGTGACGTCGCGCACGGCCGCGCCGATCCGCGCCTCCAGGCCCGCCACCGGTTCGGCCGCTTCCACCTGGAACGTCATCACGTCGTTGGCCATCTCGCCGCTGACCACCAGCCGTGCCTTGAGCACTTCGGGAAAGCGCCGGCCGATGTCGGCTACCTGGCCGGGGTGGACGAACATGCCGCGCACCTTGGTGGTCTGGTCGGCGCGGCCGAGCCAGCCTTTGATGCGCATGTTGGTGCGGCCGGTCGGGTCCGTCCCCGGCAACACCGCCGACAGGTCGCCGGTGCCGAAGCGGATCAGCGGATAGCCGGCGTTCAGGGTCGTCACCACCACCTCGCCCACTTCGCCTTCGGGCACCGGCTCGCCGGTGCCGGGCCGCACGATTTCCAGGATCACGCCTTCGTCGACCACCAGGCCCTGGCGGGCGCTGGTTTCGTAGGCGATCAACCCGAGGTCGGCGGTGGCATAGCTTTGGTAGACGTCCAGGCCGCGCTCGCCGAACCAGTCGCGCAGGCTGGGCGGGAAAGCCTCGCCGCCGACCAGCCCCTTGCGCAGGCTGGCGATGTCGCTGCGCAGCTTGGCCGCCGTTTCGACCAGGATGCGCAGGAAGCTGGGCGTGCCCATGTAGGCCAGCGGTCGCAGTTGGGCGATCGCCTGCAACTGCTGCTCGGTCTGGCCGGTGCCGGCCGGGAACACGGTGCAGCCCAGCGCGTGGGCGCCCGATTCCATGATGAAGGCACCCGGGGTCATGTGGTAGCTGAAGCTGTTGTGCACCAGCTCGCCGCTGCGAAAGCCGGCGGCGAACAAGGCGCGGCCGGCGCGCCAGTAGTCGCGGCTGCTGCCCTCGGGCTCGTAGATCGGGCCGGGCGAGGCGAAGATGCGCGGCATGGCGGGGCCGCGCACCAGCGTCGAGAAGCCGCCGAACGGATCGCCGGGCCGGCTGGCTTGCTGGCGCTCGAACAGTTCGTGCTTGCGCGTCACCGGCAGCTTGGCCAGCGCCGCGCGCGAACGGATGCCGGCCGCGCCGACGCCCGCCAGGATGGTCCCGTAGGCCGGCGAGGCCTGCTGGGCGTGGGCGATCTGCGCCGGCAGCGAGGCGAACAACTGCTCTTCGCGCTCGGGCGGCGGCCGGGTTTCCAGCGTGTCGAAATGCTCGCTCATGGTTCTTCCTGTGGTTCCTGCGCTGCTCAGGCCAGCCAGCGCTTGCGCCGTTTGTGGCTCTTGATGTCGCGCAAACTCCTGCGCTCGCCGCCGCCGACGCCAAGGTAGAACTCCTTGACGTCTTCGTTGTCGGCCAGGTCGGCGGCCGGGCCGTCCATCACGATGCGGCCGCTTTCCATGATGTAGCCGTGGTCGGAATACTTCAGCGCCATGTTGGTGTTCTGCTCGGCCAGCAGGAAGGTCACGCCTTCCCTGGCGTTGAGGTCCTTGACGATCTCGAACAGCTCCTGGACGATCTGCGGCGCCAGCCCGATGGAAGGCTCGTCCAGCAGCACCATGCTCGGGTTCGCCATCAGCGCCCGGCCAATCGCGCACATCTGCTGCTCGCCGCCCGAAGTGTAGGCCGCCTGCGCGGCGCGGCGCGTCTTCAGGCGCGGGAAGTAGGCGTAGACCTTCTCCAGGCTGGCTGCGATCTCGGGCTTGCTGCGGCGGGTGTAGGCGCCGGTCAGCAGGTTCTCCTCGATGGTCAGGTGCGCAAAGCAGTGGCGGCCTTCCATCACCTGCACCACGCCGCGCCGCACCAGGTCGGCCGGGGTCAGGTTCTCGACGCGCTCGCCGCGCCACTCGATCCAGCCTTGGGTGACGGCCCCGCGCTCGCCCCGCAGCAGGTTGGAGACGGCGCGCAAGGTGGTGGTCTTGCCCGCGCCGTTGCCACCCAGCAGCGCCACGATCTTGCCGTGCGGCACATGCAGCGACACGCCCTGGAGCACCAGGGTGACGCGGTTGTAGATGACCTCGATGCCGTTGACGTTGAGGATCGGTGTGTCCATGTGCTTTCCGGTTGATGCTCCCTCCCCCGACGGGGAGGGAGCAAGCCAGGTCAGGATGGGCAGTCGGCGCCCGTGCGCCGCGCCAGCTTCCTTTCCGCCCCGTACTTGTCCGCCGAGACCTTGATCAACGGCCGGATGATGCCCTTGAAGCATGGCGCGTCCAGCTTGGCCTGCGTCAGGTCCAGGTTTTCGTCGCCCCAGCGGGCCTGCTCCGGCGTGATCACCTTGCCTTTGCCGAAGCGCTCCTGCACCACCCGCGCGCCTTCGATGGCGAGCATGGCGCCGTCGGGCCGCGCAGGTACGACACCTGGTCGACTTCCTCCCTGGGCCCGGTGCCCTGGCCCTTGGCGTGCACCTTGTCCTGGATTTCCTTGACCATCGCGGCGTTGAAGTCGCAGCTGTGCTGCAGCGCCAGCGCGTTGTAGCTTTGGCACCGTCGCCCGCCGGCACCACGTCGGACTCGGCGCCGGACCACCAGCGGCCGTACATCTGATCGCGCGGGTATGTCGCTGCGGCCGTAGCCGGCGGTGATCAGCGGCACCTTGTCGCCGGGCGCCTTCTCGGTCAGCGCGAAGGTGATGCCGGTGGGCAGCGGCTGGAACACGGTGGCGCCGCCGTTCTTGGCCTTCAGGCGCTGGTAGCACTCCACGCCGCGATCGGTGGCGTAGGCCGTCTCGCATTCCTCCCAGTTCACCTTGACGCCGTTGATGCCGCCGCGCGCGTTGGTGAGCTTGCGGTGGTCGACGTAGCCGTTGGCGAACGGAATGTCGTTGGGCGTGTAGGCGCCGGTGCGATACACCAGCAGCGGCAAGAACTGCTCCCTGACCTGCGCCAGGGCGCTGGTCACCGTGGCAGCCGCAGCGTGGCGGCGAGTGCGACGTGACGCATCTTCATGCTTGTCCTCCTTTTGGAAACTCAATGCGGGAACGGCCACAGCCGCAGCTTCTGCTTGCCCACGGACCACAGGCCGGCCAGCCCGTGCGGCTCGACGATCAGGAGCCAGACGATCAGCGCGCCGAAGATCATGAACTCGGTGTGCGAGATGCCGGCGGTGGAAATCGTCACGCCGAACAGCGCGCCGAGCGCGGGCAGGAACTGGTTCAGGAAGATCGGCAGGATCACGCTGAATCCAGCGCCCAAGAAGCTGCCCATGATGGAGCCGAGGCCGCCGATGATCACCATGAACAGCAGCTGGAAGGAACGGTCGATGGAAAAGGCGGCCGGCTCCCAGCCGCCCAGGTGCACGAAGCCCCACAAGGCGCCGGCCACGCCGACGATGAACGAGCTGACGGCGAAGGCGCTGAGCTTGGCGTACATCGGGCGGATGCCGATCACGGCGGCGGCCACGTCCATGTCGCGGATCGCCATCCACTCGCGGCCGATCGCGCCGCGCACCAGGTTCTTGGTCAGCAGCCCGAACAGCGCCAGAAAGCCCAGGCAGAACAGGTACTTTTCCATCGGGCTGTCGATCGACCAGCCGAGCGCGTTCAGGTTGGACACCTGCACCGGGCCGGACGGCGTGGAGTTGGTGAACCACTTGATCCGCAGGAAGGCCCAGTCCCAGAAGAACTGCGCCGCCAGGGTGGCGACGGCCAGGTACAGGCCGCGCACCCGCAGGCTGGGAATGCCGAACACGATGCCGACGATGGTGGCGAACACGCCACCCATCAGGATCGACAGGACCAGCGGCGCGCCGTCGATGCGGATCAGCACGTTGTAGGCGCCATAGGCGCCGACGGCCATGAAGGCGCCCGAGCCCAGCGAGATCTGGCCGCAGTAGCCGACCAGGATGTTCAGCCCCAATGCCGCCAGCGACAGGATCAGGAACGGGATCAGGATCGCCTTGAACATGTAGTCGCTGGCCAGCATCGGCACCAGCACGAAAGCGGCCAGCAGCAAGGCGATGACGGTGATGCGGTCCTGCAGGATCGGGAAGATCTGCTGGTCCGACCGGTAGCTTGTCTTGAACTGGCCGTTTTCGCGGTAAAGCATGGGAAGGGGTAGGGGCCTAAGGGCTGGGGGCGAGGGATCAGACGCGGTCGATGATCTTTTCGCCGAACAGGCCCTGGGGCCTGAACAAAAGGACCACCAGCGCCAGCATGTAGGTGAACCAGATTTCGATGCCGCCGCCCACCAGCGGCCCGACGTAGACCTGCGACAGCTTCTCGCCGAGGCCGATGATCAGCCCGCCGATGATCGCGCCCGGCACCGAGGTCAGGCCGCCCAGGATCACCGCCGGCAGCGCCCGCAGGGCCATGGTGGTCAGCGAGAAGCCCACGCCCGTCTTGGAACCCCAGATGACGCCGGCGACCAGCGCCACCACCCCGGCCACGCACCAGACGATCACCCAGATGCGTCCGAGCGGGATGCCGATCGACTGCGCCGCCTGGTGGTCGTCCGCCACCGCCCGCAGGGTGCGGCCGGTGGCGGTCTTCTGGAAGAACAGCGTCAGCAGGGCCACCAGCGTGGCGGCGATCAACGCCGCGATCAGGTCTTCCTGGTTGACCAGGATGCCGCCCTGGAAGGTCGACTGCAGCACGAAGATCGGCTCCTTGGGCATGCCGACGTCGAGCGTGTAGATGCCGCTGCCGAACAGCGCCTGGCCGGCGCCGTCCAGGAAGTAGGTGATGCCCAGCGTGGCCATCAACAAGGTGGCGCCTTCCTGCTTGAGCAGGTGCCGCAGCACCAGCCGCTCGACCAGCCAGGCCACCACGAACATCAGCGCGCCGGCGATGAGGAACGCCAGCAGGTTGGCCAGCGCCAGGCTGTCAAAGCCGAACCACCGGGGCAGCCACTCGGCAAAGCGCGCCACGGCCAGCGCCGCGAACAGGACCGTCGCGCCCTGCGCGAGGTTGAAGACGCCCGAAGTCTTGAAGATCAGCACGAAGCCCAGCGCCACCAGCGCGTAGAGCATGCCGGTCAGCAGGCCGCCAAGCAGGGTTTCGAGGAAGTAGCCCATGCGGTTGCTGCCTAGGGCGCGGTGCCCAGGCAGGCGCTGATCACGTCGGGGTTGGCGCGCACTTCCGGCGGCGTGCCGTCGCCGATCTTGCGGCCGTAGTCGAGCACCACCACGCGGTCGGAGATGTCCATCACCACGCCCATGTCGTGCTCGATCAGCACGATGGTGGTGCCGAACTCGTCGTTGACGTCGAGGATGAAGCGGCACATGTCCTGCTTTTCCTCCATGTTCATGCCCGCCAACGGCTCGTCCAGCAGCAGCACCTGCGGCTCCATCGCCAGCGCCCGGCCCAGGTCCACCCGTTTTTGCAGGCCGCAGGAAAGCTGGCCGACCGGCGTCTTGCGAAAGGCCTGGATCTCCAGGAAGTCGATGATCTGCTCGACGTGTTCGCGGTGCGCGATCTCCTCGCGCTCGGCCGGGCCGATGCGCAGGGCCTGCAGGAAGATGTTGCTCTTGATGCGCAGGTTGCGCCCGGTCATGAGGTTGTCCAGCACGCTCATGCCCTTGAACAAGGCCAGGTTCTGGAAAGTGCGCGCGATGCCCATCTGCGCCACCTGGCGGCTCTTCATGTGGCTGAAGGTCCGGCCCCGAAAGCTGATGGTGCCTTGCTGCGGGCGGTAGACGCCGTTGATGCAATTGAGCATCGAGCTCTTGCCGGCCCCGTTGGGGCCGATGATGGCGCGCACCTCGTGTTCGCGCACGTCGAACGAGACGTCCGCCAGCGCCTTGACACCGCCGAAGGCCAGCGAAATGTTCCTGAGGTCCAGGATCACCTGGCCGGTGCGGCGGCCGGCGCCGGGTGTCGGGGCCGGGCTGGCGCCCAAGCCCTCGCCCGGCGGGCTCATGATCTTCATGCGGCCGCCTGCAGGGGCGCGAAGGTGCGCGCATCCATGATCTTGAGCGTGGCGCTGACGCTGCCGGTGCGGCCGTCCTCGAACCTGACCTGCGTGGCGATGAACTGCTCGGTCTTGCCGCCGTACAGCGCCTCCACCAATTGCTGGTACCTCTGGGCGATGAAGTCGCGCCGGACCTTGTCCGTGCGCGTCAGTTCGCCGTCGTCGGCGTCCAGCTCCTTGTGCAGCACCAGGAAGCGATGCACCTGGCTGCCGGCCAGCTTCTCGTCGGCGGCCAGGTCGGCGTTGACCTTCTCGATGCACTCGCGCAGCAGCTGGTAGACCTCGGGCTTTTGGGTCAGGTCGGTGTAGCCGGCGTAGCAAAGGTTGCGCTTGCCGGCCCAGTTGCCGACCGCGTCGAAGTCGATGTTCAGCATCACGCAGACGCTCTCTCGGCGGTCGCCCACCGCCACCGCTTCCTTGATGTGCGGGAAGAACTTGAGTTTGTTCTCGATGTACTTGGGCGCGAACAGCGCGCCGTCGGCCAGCCGCCCGAGGTCCTTGGCGCGGTCGATGATCTTCAGGTGGCCGCGGGCGTCGAGGAAGCCGGCGTCGCCGGTGTGGTACCAGCCTTGCGCGTCCTTGACTTCGGCCGTGGCCTGCGGATTCCTGTAGTACTCCCTGAGCAGGCCGGGCGAGCGCACCAGGATCTCGCCGCTGTCGGTCAGGCGGATCTCGACGTCGCGGCACGGGATGCCGACGGTGTCGGCGTGCACCTGGTTGTCCGGCTGCATGCAGACGAGCACCGCCGTCTCGGTGGAGCCGTACAGCTGTTTGAGGTTGACGCCGATGGCGCGGTAGAAGGTGAACAGGTCGGGCCCGATCGCCTCGCCCGCGGTGTAGGCCACCCGCACCCGCGACAGCCCCAGGTTGTTGCGCAGCGGGCCGTAGACCATGAGGTCGCCCAGCGCGTACTTGAGGCGGTCAAGCGCGCTCACCGGCTTGCCGTCGCGCAGCGTCGGGCCGACCCGGCGCGCCAGTTCCATGAAGGCGTGGAACATGCCGCGCTTGCTGGCGCTGGCGTCCTCCATGCGGGTCATCACGCCGGTGAGCAGCGCCTCGAAGATGCGCGGCGGCGCGAAGTAGTAGGTGGGGCCGATCTCCTTCAGGTCGATCATCACGGTGGCGGCCGACTCGGGACAGTTCACCACGAAGCCGCAGGCCAGCCACTGGGCGTAGCTGAAGATGTTCTGGCCGACCCAGGCCGGCGGCATGCAGGCCAGCACTTCCTCGGCCTCGGTCAGGCGGTCGAACTCGGCGCCGGCGCTGGCGCGATCGAGCAGGGTGCGGTGGGTGTGCACCACGCCTTTGGCCTGGCCGGTGGTGCCGGAGGTGAAGAACATCGCGGCGACGTCGTCCGGGCCGGCCTGGCCGATCCGCGCCTCGAAAAAGCCGGCGTTGGCCTCGGCAAAGGTGCGGCCAGCTGCAATCAGCGTGTCCAGCGAAGCCAGTCCCGGCTCGTCGTAGTTGCGCAGCCCGCGCGGCGCGTCGTAGTAGATGGCTGCCAGGTGCGGGCACTGGGCGCGCACTTCCAGCAGCTTGTCGACCTGTTTCTGGTCTTCGGCGAAGGCGAATCGCACTTGGGCGTTGTGGATGGGGAACATGCACTCGGCGGCCACGGCGTCCTGGTACAGCGGCACGGGGATGGCCCGGAGCGACTGGGCGGCCAGCATCGTGGCGTACAGGCGGGGGCGATTCGCGCCCACGAGCACCATGTGCTCCCCCCGGCGCAGGCCGGCCTGGTGCAGGCCGCAGGCGATCTGTTCGACCAGCTGGGCCAGCCGGGCCCAGGACAGCGCCTGCCAGATGCCGTATTCCTTTTCGCGCATCGCCGGGGCGGCCGGCCGCTGCGCCGCGTGCAGCAGCAGCAGGCGGGGGAAAGTCGTCTCCATCGACGTCCTCCTTTCGAGGCGTATGGGCGCAATGTAGGCCTGGGGTTTGACGCTGATCTGTCTTTGCCACGACATTCCTAGGGAATCTCCTAGTAGGGCCTGCCCGGGGCGGCCGCGCCGGCGCCTGCCCGGGGCGGCCGCGCCGGCGCCCGCCCGCGGCTTTGCACCGACAATCGGCACGCACCCGACATTCACCTGCCATGGTTTCCGAACTCACCTTGCACCAGCGCCGCCGCGACCCGACCCCGGCGGAACTGGCCGGCGTGCCCTGGCTGGACGTGCTGCAGCCGCCAGAACGCGCCCACGCCGTGGAGAACATCAAGGTGGCCTCGGCCATGCCGGGCGACTACGTCTGCCGGCTCGGCCGGCCGGTCACCTACTGGTTCGGCGTGGTCGAAGGGCTGCTCAAGATGAGCAGCGACACCGCCCAGGGCCAGACCATCACCTTCAGCGGCCTGCCGCCGGGCGGCTGGTTCGGCGAAGGCACGGTGCTCAAGCGCGAAAGCTACCGCTACAACGTGCAGGCGCTGCGCAGCAGCGTGGTGGCGGGGCTGCCGGCCGACACCTTCCACTGGCTGCTGGACCACTCGATCGGCTTCAACCGGTTCGTGATGAACCAGCTCAACGAGCGGCTCGGCCAGTTCATCGCCGCCCGCGAGATCGACCGCATGAACAATCCGGACGTGCGCGTCGCGCGCAGCCTGGCCGCGCTGTTCAACCCGGTCCTCTATCCGGGAGTTGGCGAGGTCCTGCGCATCACGCAGCAGGAACTCGCTTACCTCGTCGGGCTCTCCAGGCAGCGGGTGAACGAATCGCTCGCGGCACTCGAACTGCAAGGCACGATCCGGGTCGAATACGGCGGA
>NZ_JAQGLS010000132.1 GCF_028292805.1 Ramlibacter sp.
AGCACCTTGCGGCCCAGCAGGTCGAGCGACTGGATGGTGTTGGTGCCTTCGTAGATCATGTTGATGCGGTTGTCCCGCACGAACTGCTCCATGCCCCATTCCTTGATGTAGCCGTGGCCGCCGAACACCTGCATGCAGGCATTGGTGGCGACGTGGCCGTTGTCGGTCAGGAAGGCCTTCACGATCGGCGTCAGCAGCGCCACCACTTCACCGGCGTCCTTGGCGACCTTGGGGTCCGGGTGGTGCAGCTCCTTGTCCAGCAGCAGCGTGCAATAGATCGCCAGCGCCCGGCCGCCCTCGGCGTACGCCTTGGCCGTCAGCAGCATCTTGCGCACGTCTGGGTGCACGATGATCGGGTCGGCCGGCTTGTCCTTGGCCTTGATACCCGACAGCGAGCGCATCTGGATGCGGTCCTTGGCGTAGGCCAGCGCGTTCTGGAACGCCACTTCGGTCAGGCCCAGCGACTGGTTGCCCACGCCCAGGCGGGCGGCGTTCATCATGACGAACATCGCGGCCAGGCCCTTGTTGGGCTGGCCCACCAGCGTGCCGGCAGCGTTCTCCAGCACCAGCTGCGCGGTGGCATTGCCGTGGATGCCCATCTTGTGCTCCAGGCCGCCGCACCAGATGCCATTGCGCTCGCCCATCGAGCCATCCGCCTTGACGTCGTACTTGGGCACGGCGAACAGGCTGATGCCCTTGCTGCCCGAGGGCGCGTCCGGCAGCCGCGCCAGCACCAGGTGGATGATGTTCTCCGCCATGTCGTGCTCGCCGGCGCTGATGAAGATCTTGTTGCCGGTGATGCGGTAGCTGCCGTCAGGCTGCGGTTCGGCCTTGGTGCGCAGCATGCCCAGATCGGTGCCGCAGTGCGGCTCGGTCAGGCACATGGTGCCGGTCCACTCGCCGGTCACCAGCTTGGGCAGGTACAGCTTCTTCTGTTCTTCGGTGCCGTGGACATGCAGCGCCTCGTAGGCCCCGTGCGACAGGCCGGGATACATGGTCCAGGCCTGGTTGGCGCTGTTGAGCATTTCGTACATGCACTGGTTGACCACGAACGGCAGGCCCTGGCCGCCGTACGCGGGGTCGCACGACAAGGCCGGCCAGCCGCCTTCGACGAACCTGGCATAGGCGTCCTTGAAGCCGGTGGGCGTGGTGACCTCGTGGGTTTCCTGGTCCAGCGTGCAGCCTTGCTCGTCGCCGCTGATGTTCAGCGGCAAGGTGACTTCGGTGGCGAACTTGCCGGCTTCTTCCAGCACCGCATTGATGGTGTCGGCGTCGATGTCGGCGTGCTTGGGGCAGGCTTTGAGTTCGTCGGTGACCTTGAGCACTTCGTGCATCACGAACTGCATGTCGCGCAGCGGCGGGGTATAGCTAGGCATGTCTGGTCACTCCTTGGCGGCTCTGGCCGTTGGTCTGGATTTGGGGGCGGACTTGGCGGCAACGGCCACGGCGGGGACGCCATAGCGCTGCAGGATGTTCTCGAAGCCAGTGTGGGCGCGGGCGATGGAGCCCGGGTTTTTCAGGAAGCGCGCTTCGTAGTGCAGCGCCAGGATCAGGCCGTGGATCTCGAACAGCATCTGCTCCTCCTCCACCTCGGCGCGCAGGTGGCCTTCGTCCTTGGCCAGGGTGATGGCGCGGCGCATGGCCTCGTGCCAGGTCTGCACCGACCAGGCCAGCGCGTCGCGCACCGGCCCCGGGCGGTCGTCGAACTCGACGGCGCCGCTGATGTAGATGCAGCCGGAGTCAAGCTCCACCGACGTCAGCTTCATCCAGTTGGCGAACATGGCGCGCAGGCGCGGCAGGCCACGCGGCTCGCCGACGGCCGGATAGAACACCTGCTGCTCGAAGCGGGCGTGGTACTCGCGCACCACGGAAATCTGCAGCTCTTCGCGCGAGCCGAAATGGGCGAACACGCCCGACTTGCTCATCTGGGTGGCGTCGGCCAGCGCGCCGATCGACAGCCCTTCCAGCCCGATCTGGGTGGCCAGCGCCAGCGCCGCATCGACGATGGCGGCCTTGGTCTGCTGGCCTTTCTGCAAGGCCTTGCCTTCCCGCGGGGCGCGGGCCGGGTGGGGCGGCAGCTGGGCGACAGACATGGATGGTGCCTTGGGCAAAATAAAACGAACGGTCGTTCTATTTTGCACGAAAAAAGGGGGCAAGGGGAAGCCCCTGCCACCACATCTTCGTAGCGTGTGCAGCGAAGCTGCACACGCTCCCAACCGCGCGGGCTCAGAGCTTGAAGGGCACCACCACCTGGCGCTGCTCGCCCAGGCCTTCGATGCCCAGGGTCATCACGTCGCCCTTCTTCAGGAACTGCGGCGGCTTCATGCCCAGGCCGACGCCGGGCGGCGTGCCGGTGGTGATGATGTCGCCCGGCTTGAGCGTCATGAACTGGCTGACGTAGCTGACCAGCTTGGCCACGTTGAAGATCATGGTCTTGGTATTGCCGGTCTGGCGACGCTCGCCGTTCACATCCAGCCACATGGCCAGGCGCTGCACGTTGGCGATCTCGTCCGCCGTCACCAGCCAGGGGCCGACCGGGCCGAAGGTGTCGCAGCCCTTGCCCTTGTCCCACTGCGGGCCGCGCTCCAGCTGGTACTCGCGTTCGCTGACGTCGTTGCAGACGGCGAAGCCGGCCACGTAGCCCAGCGCCTTGGACTGCGCCACGTAGCGCGCTTCGGTTCCGATGATGATGGCCAGTTCCACTTCCCAGTCGGTCTTGACCGAGCCCTTGGGCAGCATCACGGGGTCGTTGGGGCCTTGCAGGCAGCTGGTGGCCTTCATGAAGACCACCGGCTCCTTCGGAATCGGCACGCCCGATTCGGCGGCATGGTCGGCGTAGTTCAGGCCGATCGCCACGAACTTGCCGACGCCGTTGACCGGGCAGCCAAAGCGCGGCGTGCCGCGCACCAGCGGCAGCTTGGCCGGGTTCACCTTGCGCAGCTTCGCCATGCCGGCTGCGCCCAGCTGCGCCGGGCCGATGTCGGGCACCACGCCGCTCAGGTCGCGGATGCGGCCGTCGGCGTCCACCAGGCCGGGCTTTTCCTTGCCGGGGTTGCCATAGCGTACGAGTTTCATTGTTGTTGCTTCCTGGTTGTTGTCAGTAGGTGGAGCGGCCGCCCGACAGGTCGAACACCGCTCCGGTGGAGAACGAGCACTCGTGCGTGCACAGCCACCCCACCATCGCCGCCACTTCCGCGGGCGTGCCGAAGCGGCCCATGGGAATCTTGGAAAGCATGAACTGTATATGCGCCTGCGCCATCTGCTCGAAGATCGCCGTTTCCACCGCCGCCGGCGTCACGCAGTTCACGCGCACCTCGGTGTCGGCCAGCTCCTTGCCCAGCGACTTGGTCAGCGCGATCACCGCGGCCTTGCTGGCGCTGTAGGCGCTGGCGTTGGGGTTGCCGTCCTTGCCGGCCACCGAGGCGATGTTGACGATGCGGCCGTAGCCGGCGGCGCGCATCACCGGCACCACCTCCCGGCAGCACAGGAACAGGCCGTTGAGGTTGACCTCCATCACCTGCCGCCAGGCATCCACCGGATACTCCCACAGCTTGGTGTTGGGGCCGGTGATCCCCGCGCTGTTGACCAGTGCATCGATCTTCGTCTCGCGCGCCACCGTCGCCGCGACGCCGGCGCGCACGGACTCCGCGTCGGCCACGTCGACCATGACGAAGCCCGCGGCCGCGCCCAGCTGGCGCGCCGCCGTCTCTGCCGCCGCCGCGTCGCGGTCCCACAAGGTGACACGCCCACCCGAGGCCAGCAGCCGCTGCGCGATGGCAAAGCCCAGGCCGCCGGCGCCGCCGATGACCACCGCGTGGCGAGCCTGGAAATCGAGCAGGTTCATATCGTGATGCCGCCGTCTGCCGCATAAGCCTGGCCGGTGACGAAGCGCGCCTCGTCGCTGGCCAGGAACACCACCAGCGGCGCGATCTCCTCGGCGCGGGCCAGCCGGCCCATCGGCTGGCGCGCCACGAAGGCGCGGCGCGCGGCCTCGGGATCGGCCTGGGCGTTGATGCGCTGGTTCAGCGACGGGGTGTCCACCGTGCCCGGGCAGATCGCGTTGCAGCGGATGCCGTGCGCCACGTAGTCCGCGGCCACGCTCTTGGTCAGGCCGATCACCGCCGCCTTGGTGGTGCCATAGATGAAGCGGTTCGGCAGCCCCTTGATGCTGCTGCAGACGCTGGCCATGTTGATGATGCTGCCGCTGCCCAGACCGCCGTCGTTCTCCAGCATGCGGGGCAGCACGGCCTGGATGGTCCAGAACTGCGCGCGCACGTTCAGGTCGAGCGCGAAGCTCCACTCGTCATCGCTCGCCTGCAGCACGGTGCCGTTGTGCACGAAGCCGGCGCAGTTGAACAGGATGTCGATCGCCGGCATCGCGGCGACCACCCGGGCGATTTCCGACTTGTCCAGCACGTCGAGGCTGGCGCGGCACACGCCGGCCACGCCCTCGTAGCTGTCCAGGAGTTGCGGGTTGACGTCGGTGGCCCAAACCTGGGCGCCCTGCGCCGCCAGCGCCAGGACGCTGGCGCGCCCGATGCCTTGCCCGGCCGCAGTCACCAGGGCGGTCTTGTTCTTCAGTCGCACGTTCGTGCTCCTTCCTAGGGACTAGGGACTAGGGGAACATCCGGATGCGCCCGAAGATCGTGCAGCAGATATTAATTGGCCTGACCACTTGGCCAATGCGTGACAACCCGCACCCCAACCCAACCCAACCCAACCCGTAGCCCGTAGCCCGTAGCCCGTAGCCCGTAGCCCCTCGAAAAGCATGCCGCTGCAAGTCGTCGAATCGAGCCGTCTCTATCGCCAGATCGCGGAGCAGCTGCGTGGGCTGATTTCCGCTGGCGAGTTCGATCCCGGCACCCGGCTGCCGGCCGAGCGCGACCTGGCACGCCAGTTCGGCGTGAGCCGGCCCTCGGTGCGCGAGGCGCTGATCGCGCTGGAGGTGGAAGGCTGGGTGGAGGTGCGCACCGGCTCCGGCGTCTACGTGCTGCCGGGCACGCGCCGCAACGGCAATGGCCGCGCCGGTGCCGGCGGCGCCGAAACCGACTGGGGGCCGCTGGAGCTGATGCGGGCGCGCGAGCTGGTCGAGGGCGAGGTGGCGGCGCTGGCCGCGCGCCATGCCCGCAAGACGCACCTGGTCACCATGCTGGCCGCGCTGACCCGCATGCGCGAGGACAGCGCCGCCGGCGCGGTGCCACGCACCGGCGACGAGGCCTTTCACAACGCAATCGCCCAGGCTTGCGGCAACGAGGTGCTGTCGGACACGGTGCGCGCCTACTGGCGGTCGCGGCGCGGGCCGCTGTCCGAGCGCCTGGGCGACTACTTCGAAAACCCGCCGTCGTGGAACGACGCCATCGTCGAACACACGGCGGTGCTGGACGCGATCCGCGCGCACGACGCCCAGGGCGCGCGCGCGGCGATGCAGCTGCACCTGCGCCGGGCCTGCAGGAGATACAGCGCGAGCTGGCGCCGCGCCAACAGTTGCCTGCCGCCAGACAACCACTAGGAGACTCGCCATGCCAAAACGCTTCACCCTCCAACTGATCGCCGCCTGTGCCCTGGCAGTGGCGGCGGCCGCCGCCCCGGCCCAGGCCCAGACCAAGCTGAAGTGGGCCCATGTCTACGAGACCTCCGAGCCGTACCACAAGTGGTCGGTCTGGGCCGGTGAGGAATTCAAGAAGCGCACCAATGGCAAGTTCGAGATCCAGGTGTTCCCGGCCTCCAGCCTGGGCAAGGAAAGCGAGATCAACCAGGGCCTGCAGCTGGGCACGGTGGACATCATCCTGACCGGCGCCTCGTTCGCCGCCAACTCCTTCCCGCGACTGGCCGTCAGCTACTACCCGTTCACCTTCCGCGATGCCGACCACGTGATCAAGTACAGCAGGAGCGACGTCTTTCGCGAGCTGACCGAGGGCTACAAGAAGGCCACCGGCAACACCGTGACGGCCCTGACGTACTACGGCGCCCGCCATGCCACCAGCAACAAGCTGTTCACCAACTGCGACCAGATGAAGGGTCTGAAGATGCGCGTGCCCGACGCGCCGGCCTACACCGCCCTGCCGCGCGCCTGCGGCGCCAACCCGACGCCGATCGCCTTGGCCGAGGTTTACCTGGCGCTGCAGAACGGCACCGTCGACGCGCAGGAAAACCCGCTGCCCACCATTGAGGCCAAAAAGTTCTTCGAGGTCCAAAAGAACATCATCCTGACCGGCCACATCGCCGATGCGCTGCTGACGGTGGTCTCGCGCAGCACCATGTCCAAGCTGAACCCGGCCGAGCAGAAGATCCTGGCCGAGGTCACGATGCAGGCGGCCGAGAATGCCACCAACGACATTCGCAAGCGCGAGGGCGAGCTGGTCGACGAGTTCAGGAAAAAGGGCGTCAACGTGGTGACCGTCGACCGCGCCGACTTCCAGCAGCGCGTTCTCAAGGCCATCACTTTCGAGTCCATGAAACTGGACAAGAAAGACTGGGACCGCATCATCGCCATCAAATAGGCCCACCCCGAAGCCGGCGCGGGGCGCCGGCCTGCCCTCAAGGGGCAATGCGGCGGACCGGCAAAGCCGGATCGACGCATTCCCCAGAAGAAGCCACCGGACCCCCATGAGCCAGCCAGCATCCATCGACGAGATGGCCCCCGTGATGGGGGCCGACGGCGAGTTCCACGCGCAGGACGAAGCGGTGGACCTCTCGGGCACCCCCTGGGAGGGCTGGGTCGCACTGACCTTCTTCTGGGTTCTGGGGGGCGTCGTCTTCTACCAGTTCTTCACCCGCTACGTGCTGAACGACTCGGCGGCGTGGACGGAGGAGATCGCGCGCTACCTGCTGATCGCGGTGGTATTCATCGGCGCGACGCTGGGCGTGATCAAGAACAACCACATCCAGGTCGACTTCTTCTACCGCTACATGCCGCAGCGCATGGGGCGCACGATGGCGCTGGCGGTGGACGTGCTGCGCACGGCGTTCCTTGCCGCCGCCGTGGTGCTGACGCTGATGATGATGCTCAAGCTGGGCAGCAACTCGCGCATGACGATGGTGGACCTGCCGATGAACTGGGTCTATGGCACCTGCCTGCTCGGCTTCGCCATGATGGCCGTGCGCTCGGCGCAGGTGGCGCGCCGCCACTGGCAGCGCGGCTACAGCGTGCTGGAGCGGCCGATGACGGAGATGACCGACCCCTGACGGCGACGAGAACAACGACCACGACAACGAGAACGACGCATGCTCAAGGTCATCTTCCTGCTGCTCATGAGCGGAGGCGTTCCGGTGGCCATCGCCATGGCCGGTTCGGCGCTTGTCTACATCCTGTGGACGGGCAACCTGCCCCCTTTCGTGGTGATCCACCGCATGGTCAGCGGCATCGACAGCTTTCCCCTGCTGGCGGTGCCGTTCTTCATCCTGGCCGGCAACCTGATGAACAACGCCGGCATCACCAACCGCATCTACAACTACGCGCTGGCGCTGGTGGGCTGGTTGAAGGGCGGCCTGGGCCACGTCAACGTGGTCGGCTCGGTGGTGTTCGCCGGCATGAGCGGCACGGCGATCGCCGACGCCGCCGGCCTGGGCACCATCGAGATCAAGGCCATGAAGGACCACGGCTACGACACCGAGTTCGCTGTCGGCGTGACGGCGGCCTCGGCCACCCTGGGGCCGATCATCCCGCCGAGCCTGCCGTTCGTGATCTACGGGATGATGGCCAACGTCAGCGTCGGCGCGCTGTTCCTGGCCGGCATCCT
>NZ_JAQGLS010000172.1 GCF_028292805.1 Ramlibacter sp.
GGCGCGAAGGCGGCGGCTACGGCGGCGGCCAGGACGGCGGCTTTCGCAGCCCCTACGGCGCCGGCCCGCGCGGCGGCAGCCGTGGCGGCACTGGTGGCGGCTACGGCGGCGGCGGCAACAGCGGCTACTGAAAACCGGACCAATCAACCCTGAAGGGCCTGCGCAAGCAGGCCTTTTTTGTTGGCACGCTGGCCGGCGGCGCGCGCAGCGCAGCCTCAGCAATGGCGCCCGCGCAGAAAGCCCGGGCGCCCTCCCTTCGGCTACCCCAGCCTGCCGGGCGCCTACAAGCCTTCGCCCTGCCGGTGCTTGCGCGGCCGCCCGGCCAGCGCCCGGTCGAACAGCGCATCGGGCAGCAGGCGCAGCAGCTTGGCAACTACGCCCATCTGCCAGGGAATCACGCGGTAGCTGCGGCCGGCCGCGATGGTGCGGAAGGCCTGCCCGGCGAACGCCTCGGCCGTCATCAGGAACGGCATGCCGTAGCGGTTCTGCCGCGTCAGCGGGGTGTCGACGTAGCCCGGCGCGATCGTGACCATCTTGACCCCGCTGCCGCGCAGCTCGCCGCGCAGGCTTTCGCACTGGCTGATGACCCCGGCCTTGCTGGCGCAATAGGCGGCGTGACCGGGCAACCCGCGGATGCCGGCGACGCTGGCGATGCCCACCAGCGTCCCGCTGCCGCGCTGCCTCATCGGCGCGATGAAGGGATGGAAGGTGGCCGCCAGGCCGACGTTGTTGGTGGCGAAGGTGCGGGCCAGCAGCTCGAGGTCGCCCCGCACCGCGGTGTCGACGCCGACGCTGATGCCGGCGTTGGCGATCACCACGTCGGGCACGCCTTGCGCGCCCAGGCAGGCGGTACCGGCGGCGATGATGCTGTCCACATTCGCCACGTCGGCGCCGTAGACGCGCCAGCGCTGGGCGGGAATGCCTTGCGACCGCGCCCAGTCGGCCATCTGCTCACTGCGCCGCGCCACCAGCGCCAGCCGCCAGCCGGCCTGGTGGTAGCGCCAAGCCAGCGCCTGGCCGATGCCGCTGGAGGCGCCGGTGATGAAGGCCAGCGGCTGCATCAGCCGCCGCCGGCGCGCGGCACCAGCACGCCGCGCACGTTGCCGCGCAGCTGCATCACCCGGTCGAGGTTATCGAACTCGAGGCTGTCGGCGTCGAAGCGGTCGTTGCCGCGCGTGATGCGCACCGGCTTGTTCGAGCGCACCTGCTCCACGTCGAGAAAGGCGTGCAGGAACTCGCCCCGGATCTCCAGCTTGGGCTGGGGCCGGACCTGGCCGGCGGCGGCCGCCGCCTCGCGGGTGACGACGGCGTCGCCGATCAGCTGGACCTGGGTGCCGTCGCCATTGCTGATGGCGCGGCGGGCGCTGGCCACGGTCAGCGCGCCGGTGGCGAGGTTGTAGGTGCGGATCCGCGGCTGGTCGATCTCCAGCGTGTCGGTGTCGGGAAAATGGCGCGCCTCGGCGCCTCGCACCTCGCTTTGGAGCCGGCCACCGGGATCGAACGACTTGACCGAGAAGCCGCGCAGGAAGTAGTCCGGCTCATGGGTCGGCGCCGCCTCGGCGGCCGGCGCCGAGAACACCGGGGTGTTGCGCGCCAGCCAGTAGGTGCCCAGCGCCAGCAGCCCCATCAGCATGATCGGCAGGTAGATCGACAGCCGATCGACTGCCCGGCCGAAGCCCGACTTCACTGGTAGTCTCCGAGCAGCTGCGCGTAGCGGCCCGAAGCCACCAGCAGCAGGTCGCAGAACTCGCGGGCGGCGCCGTGGCCCGCCCCCGCCTGCGTGACGTAGCGGGCGCAAGCGCGCACTTCGGCGTGGGCGTGCGGCGGCGCCACCGGCAGCGCGCAGCGGCGCAGCACCGGCAGGTCGGGCCAGTCGTCGCCCATGGCCGCCGCCTGCGACCAGTCCAGCCCGAGCCCGGCCAGCACGCTTTCGGCCGCCGGCCGCTTGTCTTCGGTGCCGTAGTGCACCTGGGTCACGCCCAGCGCCTCCAGCCGCCGCCGCAACGGCGCCGAATCGCGCCCGGTCACCACCGCCGGCGTGATGCCGGCGCGCTGCAGCAGCTTCAGGCCCAGGCCGTCCAGGATGTGGAAGCGCTTGAGCGTCTCGCCGCCTTCGGTGAAGTAGATGCCGCCATCGGTCATCACCCCGTCGATGTCGAAGAAGGCCACGCGGATGCCTTGCGCAGCCAGCAGCAGCTCGGGCGGGAAGGTGAGTGCCGGAGTGAGGGCCACGGTCAGATGACCTTCGCACGCATCAGGTCGTTCGAGTTGATGGCGCCGCACAGGCGGTCGTCGGCATCGACCACCAGCACGCTGGTGATGCGGTACTGCTCCATCAAGCGCGCCGCCTCCGCCGCCAGCGCGTCGTTGCGGATGGTGCGGGGCCCGGGGTGCATCACGTCGCGCGCCTTCTTGCCGCGCAGGTCGGCGCCGTTCTCCACCAGCCGGCGCAGGTCGCCGTCGGTGAAGATGCCCAGCACCCGGTTGTCGGCGTCGACGATCGCCGAGGCGCCCAGCCCCTTGGACGTCATCTCGCGCATCAGCTGGGTGAAGGCGGCGTCGGGCAGCACGCGCGGCACGGCTTCGCCGCTGCGCATCACGTCGACCAGGTGCGTGAGCAGCTTGCGCCCGAGCGCGCCACCGGGATGCGAGCGGGCGAAGTCCTCCGTGCGAAAACCGCGCGCGTCGAGCACGGCCACCGCCAGCGCATCGCCCAGCGCCAGCTGCGCGGTGGTGCTGGCCGTCGGCGCCAGGTTCAGCGGGCAGGCTTCCTTTTCCACGCCGCTGTCCAGCAGGATGTCGGCGTGCCGCGCCAGCGTCGAATTCGGGTTGCCGGTCATGGCCAGCAGCGGCGCGCCCAGGCGCTTGAGCACCGGCAGCAACACGGTGATCTCGTCGCTTTCGCCGCCGTTGGAAATGGCCAGCACCAGGTCGATCGGCTTGATCATGCCCAGGTCGCCGTGGCTGGCCTCGGCCGGGTGCACGAACATCGCCGGCGTGCCGGTGGAAGCCAGCGTGGCGGCGATCTTGCGGCCGATGTGCCCGCTCTTGCCCATGCCCATGATCACCACCCGGCCGCGCACCCGCAGCAGCGCCTCGACGGCGCGCGCGAAGCTGTCGCCGGTGCGCTGCTTCAGGCCGAGCACGGCGGCCGCTTCGATGTCGAAGGTGTCGTGCGCCAGGCGCAGCGCGCGCTGGGCATCGAAGCCGCTGTCGCTCGCCGGGTCGGCGAGCTGCGCGAGGGGGGGCGGAAGGCTCATGGACATGATTTTATCGGTCGCTACAGCCGAGCCGGATAGCATAGTGGCATGTCCTCCCTCGAGCTGACCCTGCTTTACCTGCTGGCCGCGGTACTGGCAGTGGTCGCCTGCAGGTCGCTCAAGCTGCCGCCGATCCTGGGCTACCTGGCCGTGGGGGTGCTGATCGGACCCAATGCGCTGGCCCTGGCCGACGAAAGCGCCGGCGTGCGGCACCTGGGCGAATTCGGGGTGGTGTTCCTGATGTTCGTCATCGGGCTGGAATTCAACCTGTCCAAGCTGCGCGCGATGCGCACCCACGTGTTCGGCCTGGGCCTGTCGCAGGTGATGCTCACGCTGGTGATCGGCACCTTCGGCGCGGTGCTGCTGGCGCTGGTGCTGCCCCGCTTGCTGGACCTGACCTGGCGCACCGCGCTCGCCCTGTCCGGCGCGCTGGCCATGAGCAGCACCGCCATCGTGGTCAAGCTGATGGCCGACCGGCTCGAGCTGGAGTCCGAGCACGGCAAGCGGGTGATGGGCGTGCTGCTGTTCCAGGATCTGGCCGTGGTACCGCTGCTGGTGCTGATCCCGGCACTGGGCAGCGAGCCCGAGGTGCTGGTGCGCGAGATCGGCTTCGCCCTGCTCAAGGCCACGGTGCTGATCACCCTGCTGCTGGTGGGCGGGCAGCGCGCGATGCGCTGGTGGCTGACGCTGGTGGCGCGGCGCAAGAGCGACGAGCTGTTCGTGCTGAACGTGCTGATGATCACGTTGGGGCTGGCCTGGCTGACGGAGCTGGCGGGCCTGTCGCTGGCGCTGGGTGCGTTCATCGCCGGTATCCTGATTTCGGAGACCGAGTTCAAGCACCAGGTGGAGACCGACATCCGGCCGTTCCACGACGTGCTGCTGGGCCTGTTCTTCATCACCGTGGGCATGCTGCTGGACTGGCGGCCGGTGATCGACCGCTGGGGCCTGGTGCTGCTGCTGGTGGCCGGCCCGGTGCTGTTCAAGCTGCTGCTGGTGGCGCTGCTGGCGCGCGCTTTCGGCGCCTCCGCCGGCGTCTCGCTGCGCACCGGCCTGTACCTGGCGCAGGCCGGCGAGTTCGGCTTCGTGCTGCTGGCGCTGGCGCAGCAGCAGGAGCTGGTGCCGGCGGCGCTGCTCAACCCGATCCTGGCCAGCATGGTGCTGTCGATGCTGATCACGCCCTTCCTCATCCAGTGGAGCAACCGCATCGTGATGAAGCTGGTGGCCAGCGAATGGATGCTGCAGTCGCTGCAGATGACCAGCATCGCGCGCAAGTCCATCAACGCCAACAAGCACGTGATCATCTGCGGCTACGGCCGCTGCGGCCAGAACCTGGCGCGCATGCTGGAGCAGGAAGGCATTCCCTACATGGCGCTGGACCTGGACCCCGACCGCGTGCGGCAGGCCGCCGCCGCTGGCGACTCGGTGGTGTTCGGCGACGCGGCGCGGCTGCAGGCGCTGATGGCCGCCGGCCTGGCGCGCGCCAGCGCGGTGGTGATCACCTACCTGGACGTGCCCGGCGCCATGAAGGTGCTGGCGCGGGCGCGCGCGCACGCGCCGCAGGTGCCGGTGATCGTGCGGACCAAGGACGACCACGACCTGGAGCAGCTGACCGCCGCCGGCGCCACCGAGGTGGTGCCCGAGACGCTGGAAAGCTCGCTGATGCTGGCCAGCCATGCGCTGGCGCTGGTGGGCGTGCCGATGCGGCGCGTGATCCGCATCGTGCAGGACCAGCGCGATGCCCGCTACAACCTGCTGCGCGGCTACTTCCACGGCGCCGACGACGGCAGCGAGCACGAACTGGAGCAGGAGCGCCTGGCCACCCTGACGCTGCCGCTGGGCGCGCGCGCGCTCGGCCACGCGCTCAGCCGGTTCGCGCTGCAAGCGCAAGGCGTGCGGGTGGTCAGCCTGCGCCGCCACGACGGCCACGTGGCGGACCTCGCGAGCGACCCGCCGCTGCTCGACGGCGACACGCTGGTGCTGTCGGGCAAGCCCGAGCGGCTGGCCGCCGCCGAGGAAGCGCTTCTGCGAGGATAGGGGGGATGGACGATATCAACCACGGCGTGGGCGACTACCTGCGCGGCCACATCCGCACGGTGCCGGACTGGCCGACGCCGGGCGTGCAGTTCCGCGACATCACGCCGCTGTTGCAGGACCCGAAAGTGTTCCGGGTGCTGATCGACGCCTTCGTGCACCGCTACATGGGTCGACGCCTCGACGTGGTGGCCGGCCTGGACGCGCGCGGCTTCATCCTGGGCTCGGTGGTGGCCTACGAGCTCGGGCTGGGGTTCGTGCCGATCCGCAAGAAAGGCAAGCTGCCCTTCACCACGGTGGAGGAAACTTACGAGCTGGAATACGGCAGAGCCACGGTGGAACTGCACACGGACGCCGTGCGGCCCGGCCAGCGGGTGCTGCTGCTCGACGACCTGATCGCCACCGGCGGCACCATGATGGCCGGCAAGAAGCTGCTGGAAAAACTGGGCGGCACGGTGATCGAAGGCGCCGCGATCGTCGACCTGCCGGAACTGGGCGGCTCGCAAAAGCTGCGCGACGGCGGGCTGGACCTGTTCACCTTCGTCGATTTCCCGGGGCGCTGACAGGCGAGCGGGCTCGACCCGCAATCCAGGCCCGCGCCTACCGCAGCTCCCCGTACTGGGTTCCGCTCAGGCGCTCCGTCTCCTCCGGTCCGTTCGCCATCTCGGTGTCTTCGAACCCGGTCAGCAGCGCGTGGTTGTGCGGCGGATGCTGGTGCTGGCCGGCGCGGCTGCCGGCCGCCATCGCGTCGCGGCCCGACACCCCCATTGCCAGGGCCCGCTTGAAGGCCGCCACTTCCTCCGGCTGCAGCGGGTCGAAGCCCGGCTGGGCCCGCGGCGCCTGCGGCGCCTGCGGATGCAGTTGCGCCGACTGCGAGATTTCATCGAACAACGGCGCCGGGACGGACGCCGGCGGC
>NZ_JAQGLS010000173.1 GCF_028292805.1 Ramlibacter sp.
AGCACGGCGATCGCATCGCAGCCGCCCAAGGCCGAGCGCAGGGCAGTCTCGATGCGCCCGGCCGGCACGCTCGCGCCGCCGGCCAGCAGGTAGCCGACGGCCGAGCGCTCCAGATTGCGCAGCGGCGCCACGCCGATCCAGCAGGCGAAGCGGGCCCGGGTCAGCGCCACGTACAGCTTGCGCAGGTCCTCGCCCAGCCGCTCGCGATCGACCAGCGCCAGCACTGCGTCGTCGCCGCTCAGCGCCACCTGCAGGCGGCCTTGCGCGTCGTGCCATTGGAGCGGCATGTCTTCCGCCTTGGCCGGGCGGAAGGCGCAGGCGAAGGGCACGAACACCAGCGGGTACTCCAGCCCCTTGGACTTGTGCACCGTGACCACCTTGAGCAGGTGGTCATCGCTTTCCAGCCGCAGCTGGCGGGTGTCGGCCACCGCCGCCTGGTCGCCGCGCTGCTCGGCCAGGTGGCGCACCAGCGCGTGCTCGCCTTCCAGCAGGGCGCTGGCCTGCTGCAGCAGTTCGGCCAGGTGCAGCAGGTTGGTCAGCTGGCGTTCGTCGCCGGCGGCCAGCAGGCGGCGCGGCACCTCGAAGTCCTGCAGCAGCCGGCGCAGCATGGTCATCACGCCCTGGCGCCGCCACTGGCCGCGGTAGCCGCGGAACTGCAGCACGCGCGCCTCCCAGTGCAGCTCGTCGTGGTTCAGGCGGTCCAGCGCGGCCCAGTCCAGGCCGAGCAAGGCGGTGCCCAGCGCCGCGCGCAGCAGCCGGTCGTCGTCCGGCTCGGCGCAGGCCTGCAGCAGTTGCTGCAGCTCGCCGGCGGCGACGGATTCGAACACAGTGTCCTTTTCCGACAGGTAGACGCTGCGCACCCCGGCCAGCTGCAGCGCCTCGCGCAGCACGCGGGCCTCGCGGCCATTGTTCACCAGCACGGCGATGTCGCCCGGCGTCGGCGGCCGCAGCGCGCCTTTGCCGTCGCGAAAGCCGGCCCGCCCCTGCTGCCCCAGCTGCAGCAGGTGCACGATGGCGGCGGCGCTGGCGCCAGCCAGCGTCCGGGTGTAGTCGCCGCTGCCGATTTCGCCGCCGGGGTCGGTCCACCAGCAAGTGAGGGCCGGCGCCGGCGCCTCCTGCACCCACCAGGTTTCGTCGCGGCCGCGGGCGCCGACTTCCAGGAAAGGCAACGGGTTGTCGCCGGCGTTGCGAAACAGGAAGGCGCCCTGCCCCGGCGTGCGCTGCTCGGCCTGGCCGAAAAAGTGGTTGACGGCCCGCACCATCGGTGCCGTGGAACGAAAGTTGGTGCCGAGCGTGGCGTGCCGCCCTTCGGTGGCTCGGCGCGCGGCCAGGTAGGTGTGGATGTCGGCGCCGCGAAAGGCATAGATCGCCTGCTTCGGATCGCCGATCAGCACCAGGGCCGTGTCGTCCTCGCGGCCGCCGTAGATCGTCTGGAAGATGCCGTACTGCAGCGGGTCGGTGTCCTGGAACTCGTCGATCAGCGCCACCGGGAACTGGGCCCGGATCAGCGCTGCCAGCCGCTGGCCGTTGGGGCCGTGCAGCGCCGCTGACAACTGCTTGAGCAGGTCGTCGAAGCCCATCTGCGCGCGGCGCTCCTGCTCGATTGCCAGCCGCGCCGCCACCCAGTGGGCCGCGTGGCACAGCACGTCTTGCTGGCCTTGCGGCAGGCAGCGCAGGCGCTCGCGCAATGTGGCCATGTCGTGCAGCGCGGGATGCTCGGGCGGTGAACCGACCTTCCAGGCTTCGTCCAGGCCGGCCGGGGTCAGGCGGTGTTCCGCTGCCGGCGTCAATGGGAACTTCGCCTCGGTGCCGGCGGCCCAGTCTTTCATGCACTGCAGCCAGCTGGCGCGGCGCGCCAGCTTCCTGCCATCGGCTTGCTTGTTCGTGATGCCGGTTTCGAGCAACGCCAGCAGTTCGTCGGCCCATTGCAGCCACGGCTGCTTGATTTCGACCAGCTTGCGCGCGCACTGGGCCCGGCTCTCGGCCAGCGCTGCGGCCGGCGGCAGGCCGGGCGGCAGCGCGGCGCCCAGGTCCATCAGCTTGCGCACCGGAGCGCCGAGCGCCGCCGGCGACTCCCACCAGCCGCCAACGCTGGCCACGTCGTCCGGCGCCAGCGGATAGAAGAAGGTGCGCCAGTAATCGCGCAGCGCCTCGTCCAGCAGCTCGCGCTGGTCGGCTTCCAGGGTCTGGCTGAACAGGCTGCCGCTGTCGAACGCGTGTTCGCGCAGCATGCGGTTGCACCAGCCGTGGATGGTGGAGACGGCCGCCTCGTCCATCCACTCGGCCGCCAGCCGCAGCCGCCGCGCGCAAGCGGGCCACTCGGTAGGCGGATAGCTGGCGCGCAGGTCATGCACCACGTCGACGCCGGCCGGCAGCTCGGTCACCGTGGCCGGCTCTTGCAGGAAGCGCTGCGCCGCTTCGGCCAGGCGGGCCCGGATGCGGTCGCGCAGTTCCTTGGTGGCGGCTTCGGTGAAGGTCACCACCAGGATTTCCGGCGGCGTCAGCGGCTCGGTGCGCGGAAAGGCGGCCTCGCCGCCGTGCCGCAGCACCAGCCGCAGGTACAGCGCGGCGATAGTGTAGGTCTTGCCGGTGCCGGCGCTGGCCTCGATCAGCGCGCTGCCGCGCAGCGGGAACGCCAGCGGATCGAGGATGGGGGCAAGCGTTGCGCTCATGCCGCGTCCCCGTCGGCGTCGCCAGCCTTGGCCGCCTTGGCCACGCTGGCCAGCATCGGCCGCAGCAAGACCTCGGCCAGTCGGCGGAATTCACCGTCGCCCCACAGCGTCTCGAAGTCCGGGAAGGCGCGCCGCAGATAGGGGCAGTCCGCGCATTCGCCGAACCGGAAAAACGCGGGCGCATGGTCTTCGTAGCACGCCCGGGCCTGCTCGCGCGCCTGCGCCACCGCGTCGTCGGGCGTGTCGGGCCGGGCTTCGCGCAGCCAGGCGCAGGCGCTGCGCACGGCGAACGGCAGCGGCCGCCGCATGCCGTCCTGCCAGGCGTCCAGCAGCACCGACCACCAGGCCGATGCCTGCTGCGGCGCCAGCGGCAGCAAGGTGGCGCTGCCGGCCTTGCTGACGATCACGGTCGTCATCGGCACGCCGCCCAGGTGGCCAGCCAGGTGCGCCACCCAGTGCGGCACCAGCTTGTCGTGGCGGTAGCGGCGCTGCTTGTCGACGATGCCGCTGCTCTCCAGCACCAGGCGGGCGCGCGCGCCGCCGGCATTGGCGCGCATGCCGGTCAGCCAGTCGTCCAGCCGCAATGTGCCTTGCGCGGTTTGCGTTTCGATCTCCAGCGGCTGGTCCGGCAAGGCTTCGGGCCAGGCGGCGCGCGCTTGCGCGTAGCTGGCGAACAGGTCGGCCATCGGCTGCGCCAGCTTTTGCACCGCGTGCTCGACGAAATGCCCCAGCGGCAGGTCGCCACGACCGGCGATGCGCTGCAACTGCGCCTGCAGCGCCTGCTCGCGCGAGCCGTCGGCGTCGACGGCGGCTTTCTGCGCCTCGATCAGCTCGTGCTGCAGCTGCCAGTTCTCCAGCGCGTCGGTGGCGAACGGCTCCTGGTCCTGGCCCACCGGGTCGTCATCGCCGAAGCGGATGCGCAGGCGCTCGCGAAAGAAGCTGCGCACCGGGTTCTTCAGGAACTCGGCGAGCAGACGCAAAGTCAGAGCGCCGTCGCGGGCCAGCGGCGGCAGCACCCCCGGCAGCGCGGAGCCGTCGGAGCGCACCGGCGCCAGACTGGAGCGCCACTCGCGCGCATAGCTGAACAGGCCGGGCGTGCTGCCGTCGAAGTAGGCGGCGTGGAAGGGCTGCAGCCGGTGTTCCACCGTCAAGGCCCGCAGCAAGTCGCCATCGTCTTCGGCGCGCCAGCCGGCGGCGAGGTGGTCGCGCAGCTGCGCCACCAGCACCGAAGGCGGCCGCTCCTCGTTGTCGTTGATGCCGCGGCCGACCCAGCTCACGTGCAGGTGGTCGCGCGCCGACAGCAGCGCCTCCAGGAACAGGTAGCGGTCGTCTTCGCGCCGCGAGCGGTCGCCGGGGCGGTAGTCCTGCCCCATCAGGTCAAAGTCCATGGTCACCCGGCTGCGCGGGTAGTCGCCGTCGCTCATCCCCAGCAAGGCGACGCGGCGGAACGGGATCGCCCGCATCGGCATCAGCGAAGCGAAGGTGACGCCACCGGCGAAGAACGGCTGGTTCAGGCCGGCCTGCTCCATGCGCGTGAGCCAGTGTTCGCGCACCACCGACAGCGGCAGCGCCTCGACCAGGGCAGCGTCGGCGCAGGCGTCTTCCCACTCCTGCAGCGCCGCCGCCAGACGCAGCAAGGTGAAGCCATCTTCGCTGCCGTCGTCGGCAGCGAAGAAGTCCTGCAGCAGCGCCCGCAGCCGCTCGCCCCAGGCGGCCGGCGCCGCTGGTTCATCGAGCACGGCCCAGTGCGCCTGCAGCGCATCGAGCAAGCGCACCAAGGGGCCCAGCAGCGCTGCGTCCAGGCCGCCGATCTCGTCCATTGGCTCGATCCCTTCCCAGGCCGCACCGGCGCCGACCGCATACCCGAGCCACATGCGGCGCAGGCCGAAGGCCCAGCTGTTCTGCTCGATGTCAGCCGGCAGCTCGAGCCGCTCGCGATGCCGCGCGTGCAGGCCCCAGCGAATGCGCGCGGCCACGATCCAGCGGTGCAGCAGCGGCAGGTCGTCCTCGGCGATGCCGAAGCGGGCGCGAACCGCCGGCACCTGCAGCAGGTCGAGCACGTCGCTGACCGCCAGCCGCGACTGCGGCAGCCCCAGCAGCATCTCCAGCGCGCCCAGCAGCGGATCGTGTTCGCGTTGCCCCTGGTCGGCCACGTTGAACGGGATGTGGCGCGCATCGCCGCGCTCGACCAGCCCGAACACAGCCTGAACGTGGGCGGCATAGATGGCGATGTCGGGCACCATCACGATGACGTCGCGCGGCCGCAGCGTCGCATCGGCGGTGAAGGCCGCGAGCAGCTGGTCGTGCAGGATTTCGACTTCGCGCTGGGGACCGTGGGCGACGTGGAACACCAGCGATCGATCGCGCGCCGGGTCGAGCGCGGGCCACGTCTGGCGCGTCTCGGCCAGCGGCCGCAGGTCGCGGATGTCGTCCTGCAGCTGGCGCAGCAGCGTGGCGCCGTCGTTGTGTTCGAACACGTCGATGCGCTGGCCGACGGCGGTGAAACGCGCCTCGTAGGCTTCGCGCTCGTCGTACTGGTCCAGCAGCCGGATGAAGTCGCGGCCCTGCTTGCCCCAGGCGGCCAGCAGCGGCTGCGCGTGCAGGTGCAAGGTTTCGGGCGCGGGTTCGCCGGCCTGCCCCGGGCGACGGCGCTGGCGCAGCTTGTCGGTGCGCAGCAGGTCCTGGTCGGCGACCACGTGCGACCAGTCGTGTTCGCTCGGGTTGTGCACGCACAGCAGCACCTGCGACCAGCGCGCCAGCGCGGCCAGCACCTCCAGCGCCTGCTGCGGCAGCGAGGAGATGCCGAACACGGTCAGCCGGCGCGGCAGGCCGGTGGGGGCGGCCGCATCCGGCGCGCGGGCGGCGGCCAGGAAGCGGCTGTGCACCTCGGCCCGGCTGCCTGCCGCGCCGGCTGCACCCACGTCCTGCAGCAGGATTCGCCACAGCCGCGGCTGCCACAGCAACTCTGGCGGAACTTGCGCGGCGCCGCGCCGGCTGGTGCGGATCAGGTCGCGGCCGGCGGCCCAGTCGGCCAGCCAGTCGGCCCGGTAGACCTGGTACTGGTCGAACAGGTCGGCCACGCGCAGCGCCAGCTGGTGCCGCTTGCGGCAATCCGGGTCGCGCTCCAGAAAGCGCCGCAGCGGCGCGAAAACCTCTTCGTGCAGGCAGGCCGGCAGCAGCCGCATCAGCCGCCAGGCCAGCTGGGCCTTGTCGAAGGCGGAGGCGCGCGGCACCGCATGCGGCCCCAGCACCTTGCGGTAGACGTCCCACAAGGCGCGCGAGGGCAGTTCCGTGCGCAGCGCCGCGGCAATGCCGGCGCCGCCCTCGGCCGGGTCCGCCGCCAGCGACAGCTTGAGCCATTGGGCCACGCCGTTGCTTTGCACCAGCACCAGCTCGTCCTCCAGCGGCGCCAACGGGTGGCGGGCCATCCAGGCCACCATCAGGTCGCGCAGCGACTCCGGATGGTTGCCATGCACGACCATGAAACCGGGCGGAAGGGAGACGGG
Source organism: Ramlibacter sp. (assembly GCF_028292805.1). Classification (GTDB taxonomy): domain Bacteria; phylum Pseudomonadota; class Gammaproteobacteria; order Burkholderiales; family Burkholderiaceae_C; genus Ramlibacter. The sequence goes on from NZ_JAQGLS010000173.1 coordinate 6,179, forward strand.
GACTTCTGTCATGGAACGCCTCCATTATTGGGTACGGCCGAGAAGCTGAGAAAACCAGAAAAACCATCCACTTGGATGGTGCTAAGATGGAAATATGCCAAAAGCCAGCAGCAGATCCCTGACCGCGATCACCAGGCCAGTGGACGAGAAGATCACCATCAACCTCGGTTGCGTCGACCTGGGCCAGATCGACCTGCTGGTGCAGGAGGGCTTCTATGCCAACCGGACCGACCTGATCCGCACCGCCATCCGCAACCAGCTGGCCACCCACGGCGACGCCGTGCGGCAGGCGGTGGCACGGAAAACGCTTGTGCTGGGCATCCAGCACTTCAGCAGGGCGGACCTGCAGGCGGCCGAGGCAGCGGGCCAGACGCTGCAGATTCGCGTGCTCGGCCTGGCCACCATCGACCCGGCCGTCACGCCGGAGCTGGCCCTGGCCACCATCGAATCGCTCACCGTGCTCGGTGCGCTGCACGCCAGCCCCGCCGTGAAGGCGGCGCTTGCCGGGCGCATCCGCTGACCCTTTACCGAAAGAACCCATGCAGTACCCCTTCCAGCGCCTCATGCGCAATGCGACCCGGCTGACCGGCTACGGCCGCTTGCGCGCCGCCACGGCGGCCATCCAGACCGTGTTGCGCAGCGTCGCCGCCAGCCAGGCCGCCGCCCCTTCGCGGACCCGTGACGGTGTCATCGACGTCGAGGCGCGCCAGCGCGGGCAACGCTGCGACGAAGCCCCGGCCTCCAACCCGCCCGCGGGCGAGTTCGTCTCGGGCCGCTGGGGCACGGCCTCGCAAGGCCGCAACTACAAGCTCTACGTGCCGCCACAAGCCGGGCAAGGCCGGTTGCCGCTGGTGGTGATGCTGCACGGCTGCAAGCAGGATCCGGACGACTTCGCCGCCGGCACCCGCATGAACACGCTGGCCCGCGAGCAAGGCTTCTTCGTGCTCTACCCGGCGCAATCACGACAGGCCAACCCGCAAGGCTGCTGGAACTGGTTCAAGCACAGTCACCAGCAGCGCGGCCGCGGCGAGCCGGCGGCGCTGGCGGGCATGACGCAGGACATCGTGAACAGCCGCGGCGTCGATCCGGCGCGCGTGTATGTCGCGGGCCTGTCGGCCGGCGGCGCCATGGCGGCCATCATGGCCGAGGCCTATCCCGAGCTCTATGCGGCAGCGGGGGTGCACTCGGGGCTGGCGGCGGGCTCGGCCAACGACCTGACCTCCGCGCTCGGCGCCATGCGCAGCGGCAGCGCGGGCACCGCCGCCACCGCGGCGAGCCGCCCGACCATCGTGTTCCACGGCGATGCCGACCACACGGTGCATCCCACCAACGCCGGCCACGTCGTCAGCGCCAGCGTGCATGGCGCAGCGGCCGCCGAGAGCGAGCAGCAGCGCGGCGCCGACGGGCGCCGCGGCTACACCCGCAACGTGCACCGCGCCCCCGACGGCCGGGTGCTGGCGGAACACTGGGTGGTGCACGGCAGCCCGCACGCCTGGTCGGGCGGCAGCACCGACGGCTCCTACACCGACCCGAGCGGGCCGGATGCGAGCCGCGAGATGCTGCGGTTCTTCCTGGAGCAGCGCTTGGCTTGAAGCGCGGACTGCGGCTCGAGCGCGCAATGACAGGCCTCAGCCACAGGCCTCAGCCCCGCAGCGCGCCCAGCACCTGGGGCAGGCAGATGGACTGCAGGTCGTAGCGCTGCTGCACCAGCTCGCGCGCCTTGAGCCGCAGGCCGGCGAAGGCGGCCGGATCGGCCAGCACCTGCGCCAGCCGTGACGCCAGCGCCTCGGCGTCGAAGAAGTCGACCAGCACGCCGGTCACGCCGTCCTCGACCACCTCCTGCACTGGCGCCGTGCGCGAAGCCACCATCAGGCAACCGGCCGCCATCGCCTCCAGCGCCGACCACGACAGCACGAACGGGTAGGTCAGGTACACGTGGGCCGACGACACCTGCAACACCTTCAGGTAGTCGGCGTAAGGCAGCTTGCCGACGAAGAACACCCGGGCCCAGTCGACCTGGCCCTCGACCTCGCTGCGGTACCGCAGCCGGTAGCTGTCGCCCTCGGCCAACCGGCGGCCGTAGCTCACGTCGTCGCCGCCGACGATCACCACCCGCGCGTTCGGCCGCAGCCCCTGCAGCTTGGGCAGCATCCGCATGAAGGTGTGAAAGCCCCGGTACGGCTCCAGGTTGCGGGCCACGTAGGTCACCACCTCGTCGCCGAACGCCAGCTGCTGGCCGGCGATCTCCACCCGGGCCTGCGGGTCGGGCCGCACGACCCGGGTGTCGATGCCGTCGTGGACCACCGTGATCTTGCGCCGCAGCTCCTGCGGATAGGTGCCGGCCTGCCAGCCAGTGGGCGAGATGCCGGCGTCGGCGGCCACCAGGCTTTGCAGCTGCGTGCTGTTCTTGCTGCGCACCCGCAGCTGGTCGTCCAGGCTGGCCGGGAACTCGGGGTCGAAGCCGACGTCGGTGCCTTGCCCGTGGTAGTAGAACTCGCAGTACAGGACCTGGCGAGCGCGCGGGAACACATCGCGCAGGAACAGCGCCTCGCCCCAGCCCGGGTGCGCCACCACCACGTCCGGCTGGAAGCCGCTGGTGTCGCGCAGCTGCAGCAGCAGCCGCACGACCATCTGGCCGCGCCGCACGTGCCCTTCGTAGTCGCGCAGGTACGGGTGGGCCCGGCTGGGCACGGCGGCCGGCATCTGGTAGCCGAGCACGCGCAGCCGCGGGTGCAGCAGGGGCCGCCCTTTCAGCAGGCGCGTCTCGCCCACGCAAACGACCTCGTTGGCCGGATCGTCGGCCAGCGCCCGCACGGCGTGCCGGAACTGGCCGGGGAAGTTCTGGTGGATGAAGAGGTAGCGCAGGGCGAGGTCCGTTCCGAGGATGAGGGCGGCGGCTTCGAACCGCAATCGTATACCGTCGCTCAGAACAGGAAGTCGGAGGCGGTCAGCGTCGTGGCGCCCGCGATGTGAACGGCGAACTCCGCCGTCGCATCCGCATCGGTGCTGCCGTACAGCATCACCTTGCCGCTTTCGACCGCGAACCGCAGCTGGCCGGTGGCATTCGCGCTGAAAGCCTTGGGGCCGATGAACCAGAAGTCCTGCTGGCCGCCTTGCCGCCGTTGCCGTCCAGGGTGGACAGGTCGATCTTGTCGCTGCCACGGGTGAAGTCGGTGATCCTGTCCAGGGCGGCCAGCGTGCTTTCGACGGCCAAGGCGAACCTGAAGCGGTCGGCGCCGGTGCCGCCGGTCTGCACGTCGGCGCCGCCGCCGGCGTGCAGCGTGTCGTTGCCCGCGCCACCGCTGACGGTGTTCTTGCCCACGTTGCCGGTCAGCGTGTTGGCCAGAGTGTTGCCGGTGGCATTGAGCGAGCTGGCGCCGGTCAGCGTCAGGTGTTCGATGTACGTGTCGGCGGCCAGCCACCAGGAGATGCTGGAGAACACCGTGTCGACGCCCTCGGTGCCGGCCTCGCCGTCGATGTTGTCGCCGGCGTTGTCCACGTGGTAGGTGTCGTTGCCGCCCTCGCCGCGCAGGATGTCCGCGCCGCTGCCGCCATTCAGCACGTTCTTGCCGGCATTGCCGATCAAGGTATTGGCCAGGGTGTTGCCGGTGGCGTTGATCGAGGTGGCGCCGGTCAGCGTCAGGTGCTCGATGTAGGTGTCGGCGGCCAGTGACCAGGAGATGCTGGAGACCAGCGTGTCGACGCCCTCGGACTTGGCCTCGCCGTCGGCCGCAGCCAGGCCGGCGCCCACGCGCAGCACGTCATTGCCGTCGCCCGCGAAGAGGGCGTCGTCGCCGCCCGTGCCGGCGTCGATCTGGTCGTTCAAGCCGCTGCCCGCCAGCGCGTCTGCGGTGTCGCTGCCCTGCCGGTACACCGAGCCGTCCCCGAACACGAACTGCGCACCGTCCAGATTCGCCGGCAAGATGCCCGCCAGCGTGACGCCCTGCCCGCCCTACGAGACCAGCGTGCCCCCGTCCACGGCCCGGAACGACAGTCCGGTGGCCGGGTACCCTGGCGGCAACGTCACGGTATCGGTGTTGCTGTCGAAGGATGCGAGCGTGGTGTTGACGACGCTGAAAAACGCGTAGGCGGCCATGGAGTCTCCGTTCGGGCCGGGCGGATGCTACAGGGCGTTACTCAAGCAGAGGGCGCGCCAGATCTGTACTCCGCGGGTGGCCACGCGTGCCCGCTGGCCTGCCGCGGCCCTCCCCATTTCACGACGCAACCAATGGGGCAACACACGGAGACGCCAGCTGCGCGGTTTCGGTGCGCCATGGAGTCTCCGGCCGCTGGTCGCCCCAGCAATGAGAACGTTCCAGCTACCCGGGCGGAGCACTGCCGGCTGGAACCGAAGGCCGCAACATGAAGCTGGAGTCAGCCCTGGCCAGGGCCAGTGCCCATGGCCGCGGCGCGGTCCGTGCCCGCTCAGCGCTCCCGCGCCGCCCGCCGCAGCACCTGCGTCACTGGCTCCATCAGGTACTGCAGCGGCGTGCGCTTTTCGCCAACGATATAGACCTCGGCCGGCATGCCGGCCTGCAGCTTCAGGTCGCCCAGCGTCTTCATGGCCTCGGTCGAGGCCTCCACGTGCACCTGGTAGTAAGGCATGCCGCTGGCGCGGTCGATCAGGCGGTCGGCCGAGATGTAGCTGACGGTGCCGCGCACCAGTTGGGTGGTGCTGTAGTTGAAGGCGGTGAAGCGCACGTCGGCCTGCTGCCCGGCATGGACGCGATTCACATCCTCCGGCCGGATGTGCGCTTCGGTCACCAGCTTCGACTCGTCGGGCACGATGTCGGCGATAGGCTCGCGCGGGGCGATGATCGCACCCGGGCTGTTGTACTTCAGGTCCAGCACGCGCCCGCTCACCGGCGCGAACAGCGTCTGGCGGGCAAAGGCGTCGCTCGATTTGCGCTGCTCCTGCTCGATCTCGGAGACGCGCGCGCTGGTCACCTTCAGCTGGTCGCTGGCCTGTTGCTGGTAGTCGCTCTCCATGGCGCGGATGCGCAGGTCGGTGTCGACCAGCCGCTGCTCGGCCCGGGCCAGCTCGGAGCGCCGCTCCTCCAGCTTGACGCCGTAGTCGGAGACGCCACCGGCCAGCTGCGACACGCGCGCCTGCGACAGAAAGCCTTCCTTCATCAGCCGGCGCGAGTTCTCCAGTTCCTCTTTCTGGAACTGCTGCGATTCGATCGCCTGGGCCACCTGCGAGCGCAGCGCGACGATCTCCTGGTCGACCTTCGTGCGCTGCGTGCGCAGCAGCGCCACCTGGCCCACCAGCCCATTGCGGCGCGACTGGAACAAGGCCTGCTCCTTGGCGACCTGCTCGGCGACGCGCTGGTCGGCCGCGGCGCCCGCCAGCACCTCCGGCGGAAAGACCAGGGTGGGCGCCATCGCCCGCTCGGCCTCCAGCCGCGCCTGGGCCGCCCGCTCCACCGCCACGCGATAGTTCAGGCGGTTCTGGTCGGCGTCGACGGCCACGTCGCCCAGCACCAGCAGCGGCTGGCCCGCCTTGACGTGCTGGCCGTCGCGCACCAGCACCTGCCGCACCAGGCCGCCCTCGGCGTGCTGCACCGGTCGGCGGTTCAGGTCGACCTTGACGAAGGCCGGCGCCACCACGGCGGACGACAGGGGCGCAAAGCTCATCCACGCGCCCACCGGCAGCACCGCGCCGACGATCACGATCAGGCCGGTGCGCATCAGCCGGCGGGCTTCGTCGCCGTGTTCGGCCAGCGACTCGGCGGGCGGGGCAAGCGTGGTGGACATGGTGGCTCTCAGGCGGCCGACGGCGGCCGCGGCGGAATGGCGACGACCTGGCCCGGGGCCCGGGCCGGGGCCGGCGGCTGGATGCGGGCCAGCACCTCGGTCACGCGGCCGAAGTCCTTGACCTTGCCGGCTTCCAGCACCAGCAGCTTGTCCATCTGCTGGATCAGGTTGCCGCGGTGGGTGACCACGACCACCGTGACCTTGCCGCGCAAGGCCTTCAAGGCATCGGACAGCGCCTGCTCGCCGACGCCGTCCAGGTTGGAATTGGGCTCGTCCAGCAGCAGCAGCTTGGGGTCACCGTACAGGGCCCGGGCCAGCGCGATGCGTTGCCGCTGCCCGGGCGACAGCAGGCCGCCGCTCGGATCGATGAGGGTGTCGTAGCCGTCCTGCAGCGTCAGGATCAGCTCGTGCACGCCGGCGCGGCGGGCCGCCAGGACGGCCTGCTCGCTGTCGACGTCACCCAGCCGGGCGATGTTCTCGGCCACCGTGCCGGCGAACAGCTCGACGTCCTGCGGCACGTAGCCCAGCCACGGGCCGAGCTCCTCGCGGTCCCACTGGGCCAGGTCCACGTGGTCGAGGCGAACCGTGCCGGCGGTGGGGCGCCACAGGCCGCTGAGCACCCGCACCAGCGTCGACTTGCCGGCGCCGCTGGGCCCGACGATGGCCAGCGACTCGCCGGCGGCCAGCTGCAGCGAGACCCCGGAAAGCACCAGCCGGTCGCTGCCCGGCGGGCGGTACACCACTGCTTCCGCCACCAGCTGGCCGCTGGGCGTGGGCAGCGCCATCCGGGGGGCCTGCTCGCCTTGCTGCGACAGCAGCCTGGACAGCCGCTGGAAGGCGTTGCGCCCTTCAGCCAGCACGCGCCAGCTGCCCACCACCTGTTCGACCGGGGCCAGCGCCCGGCCCAGCAGCACGGTGGTGGCCACCAGCACCCCGGGCGTGGCCTCGCCGGTGATCACCACGTAGGCGCCGAGCGCCTGCAGCAACACCTGCACCGCTTGCCGGAACATCCGGGTGAGGGACGCCATGCCGACCGAGCGGCGGGCGGTGGGCCGCTGCAACTCGGTCACCGCGCCGTTCATGCGGCGCCAGCGCTCGACCAACGCCCGGCGCATGCCCAGCGTCTCCACCACCTCCGCATTCTCGACGGACGCTTCCAGGTAGCGGTTGGTCTTCCAGGCGTTGGCTTGCAGCGCCTCGATGTTGGAGCGGGTCAGCCGGTCGTTCAGCAGCGCCAGCCCCAGCATCGCCACGCAGGCCAGCGCGGCGGCGATGCCCAGGTAGGCATGCGCCATCCAGATCACGGCCACGTAGATCACCACCCAGGGCACGTCCAGGATCGCCAGCAGGCCCTGGCCGGAGAAGACGGCGCGCAAGGCGTTGACGTCGCGCAGGTTGGCGGAGCCCGGCGCGTGGGTGCGGCGCGCCGCCTGCGACAGCACTTCCGACGCGGTGGCCGGCGAAAGGTATTCGGCCACCATGTTGCCGACCACGCCCTGCAGGCGGTTGCGCAGGTAGTCCAGCCCCATGCTCAGCGCCAGCGCCACCGCCATCCCCAGCAGCAGCACCAGCAGCGTGTCCAGGCTGCGGCTGACCAGCACCCGGTCGAACACCTGCATCATGAACAGCGCCGGCGCCAGCAGCAGCATGTTGACGAAGAACGACAGGACGGCCAGGTGCGCGAGCGGTCGCTGGAGATACGCGAGAAGTGACTTCATGGGACGTGGGGCCGCGCTGCGGTAAGGCCGCGGGAATGGTAACCTGATCAGCCGCAAAGCCGCGCCCGCCGCAACTCACCCGGGCGACGCGGGTCGCGACGTGGCTTTCTGGCACGTCGTCAGGTTCGCCTGGCGACGCGCCAGCGCGCAGCCGCCGCCACGGGAGGGAGCGCATCATCCGCGTCGGTTCGTGCCGCGCTAGGATAATCAGCTGTCCATCCGCCCAGTCTCCCCAATGCCAGACCCTGTCCAAGACCCGAAGAAAAAGTCCGAATTCCTGATCGGCTTGCGCAACGGCGCCGTGCTGGCGGCGGTGGCGCTGGCCGTCGGCATCCCCTGGCTGCGCTCACGCCAGGCCGAGCCACCCGCAGCGCCG
>NZ_JAQGLS010000218.1 GCF_028292805.1 Ramlibacter sp.
GTGCGCACCCTGATGGCAGGTATTGCCAGCTTGTCGCTGGGCCCGTGGGAATGGTTCTGGATCGGTTTTTACGCCTTCGCCACCTACGGCAACGCCGGCTGGATGCGCGAGCAGGTATGCAAATACATGTGCCCGTACGCGCGCTTCCAGAGCGCCATGTTCGACCCCGACACACTGATCGTCAGCTATGACGGAGCCCGGGGCGAGCCGCGCGGCTCGCGTGGCCGCAAGACGGACTACCAGGGCGCCGGCCTGGGCTGCTGCGTCGACTGCACCTTGTGCGTGCAGGTGTGCCCCACCGGCATCGACATCCGCAACGGCCTGCAGTACGAGTGCATCGGCTGCGCCGCCTGCATCGACGTGTGCGACGGCGTGATGGACAAGATGGACTATCCGCGCGGCCTGATCCGCTTCACCACCCAGAACGCGCTGGCGCATGCCGGGGCCGGAACGGAAAAGTCTTACCTGCTGCGCCGGGTGCTGCGCCCGCGCGTGCTGGTCTACGCCACGCTGCTGCTGGCACTGGCGATCGGCCTGGCCACCAGCCTGGCGCTGCGCATGCCGCTGAAGGTGGACGTGGTGCGCGACCGGACCTCGATGGCGCGCATCGTCGGCGGCGGCAAGCTGGAGAACGTGTACCGGCTGCAGGTGATGAACGCCACCGAGCAGCCACAACGCTACCGCATCGCCGCCGATGGCTTGCCGGGGCTGGTGCTCGCCTCAGAGCCGCAGCTGGAGGTCGGCCCGGCCGAATCGCGCTGGGTGGCGGTGCGCCTGCAGCTTCCGTACGGCTCGGTCAGGCCCGGCTCGCATCCGATCCACTTCGGCATAGCGGCGGTCGGCGCCGACGCGCAGGTGCGCGAGAAGTCCGTCTTCCTGGTTCCCCGCTGAAGGTCACCCCATGAACAAAGATCGCACTGACACTCCCTCCCCCTGGTGGAAACATGGCCTGGTCTGGCTGGTGATCTCCGGCCCCGCCACCGTGGCGGTGGCCTGCGCGGTGACGGCCTGGATCGCCTGGAGCCACGTCGATCCGGTGGTCGCCACCGACTACTACCGCCGCGGCATGGAAATCAACAAGACCCTGGCCGCCGGGAACCGCGCCCACCTGCCGGCCTTGCAGGGCCGCAACCACGCCGTCACGCCGGCCAGGCCGTGACCATGGCGCGCCAACTGATGTGGATCGTCTGGCCGGCCTTCATCGCCGCCTGCGTGCTGGAACTGCTGGTGTTCGCGCTGGTCGACCCGCTCGAGTTCCACTGGTCGGGCCAGACCCTCGGCTGGTCGCGCCAAGCCGTCTATACCGCGGCCTTCTTCGCCTTCTGGCTGGCCTCGACGGGCGCCTGCGCGCTCAGCACGCTGCTGCGGCCGCCCGCGGACACACCATGATCACCAGCACCATCTCGCCCGAGCTGCTGCGCAAGTTCGACCTGCCCGGCCCCCGCTACACCTCGTATCCCACGGCCGACCGCTTCGTCGAAGCCTTCGGCGCTGGCGACTACCGGCAGGCGCTGGCCCAACGCGCGGCCAGCCCGGCCGCCGTGGCGCGGCCGCTGTCGCTGTACGTCCACATCCCGTTTTGTCAGTCGCTTTGCTACTACTGCGCCTGCAACAAGATCATCACCAAACAGCACTGGCGCGCCGCCATCTACCTGCGCTACCTGGCGCGGGAAGTCGCGCTGCACACCGAAGTGCTCGGCACCGCGCAGCCGGTCAGCCAGCTGCACCTGGGCGGCGGCTCGCCCACCTTCCTGTCCGACGACGAACTGCGCGAGCTGATGGCGCTGCTGCGTCGCAACTTCGCGCTGGCGCCCGGCGCCGAGTGCTCGATCGAGATCGATCCGCGCACCGTCGACGCCGGCCGCCTGCAGGTGCTGGCGGACCTCGGGCTCAACCGCATCAGCTTCGGCGTGCAGGACTTCGACCCTGAGGTGCAGAAGGCCGTGCACCGCGTGCAGCCGTACGAGCAGGTGGCGGCGCTGATGGACGACGCGCGCCGCATCGGCTTCGACTCGATCAACGTCGACCTGATCTACGGCCTGCCGCGGCAGACGCCCGCGTCGTTCGTCCGCACGCTGGCCCAGGTGGCGCAGCTGCGTCCCGACCGCATCGCGCTGTACGGCTACGCCCATTTGCCCGAGCGTTTCAAGCCGCAGCGGCGCATCGTGATTGCCGAACTGCCGGCGGCCCCTGGCAAGATCGCGATGCTGTCGCAGGCCCTGGCCGCCTTCCTGAGCGCCGGCTACGTCTACATCGGCATGGACCATTTCGCCTTGCCGGGCGACGCGCTCGCTGTGGCCAAGCGGCAAGGGCGGCTGCACCGCAACTTCCAGGGCTACAGCACGCAGGCGGATTGCGACCTGGTCGGCCTGGGCGTCTCGGCCATCGGCAAGGTCGGCGCCACCTACAGTCAGAACGCCAAGACGATGGAGGAGTATGTCGACCACCTGGATCAGGGCCGGCTGCCGGTGGTGCGGGGGCTGGCGCTGTCGCGCGACGACATGGCGCGGCGGGCGGTGATCATGGCGCTGATGTGCCAGGGGCAGCTGGCGTTCGAGGCGGTCGAGGCCGCCTGGCTGCTGGACTTCAAGGCCAGCTTCGGCGCCGAGATGGAGCAGCTGCGCGAGCTGGAGCAGCAAGGGCTGGTCGCCATCGACGCCGCCGGCGTCCAGGTGACGGCGCAAGGCTGGTTCTTCGTGCGCGCCGTCGCCATGCTGTTCGACCGCTACCTGCAGGTGGACCGCGACCGCGGCCGGTTCTCGCGCATTCTCTGAAGCCTGGGCACATGAGGTAGATTCCCCCGTTGAGGGGAATTTGCCGTTGTCCATACCAGAACACCCTGAAAGCTCCGCAGCGGCGCGGCTGGCCGCGCTGCTGGACTCCGCCATGGACGCCATCATCACCATCGATGAGGCGCAGACCATCGTCCTGTACAACCGCGCGGCGGAGCGCATCTTCGGTTTTTCCGCGGCGCAGGCCCTGGGGCTGTCGATCGAAGCGCTGATCCCCGAGCGTTACCGCGTCGGGCATGGCCACCACGTGCGTGTCTTCGGCGCCACCGGCGTGAGCTCGCGCCGCATGAGCGGCAGCACGGTGGTGTACGGCCGCCGGGCCAACGGGGAGGAATTCCCCGTCGACGCCTCGATCTCCCAGCTCGACACGCCGGAAGGCAAGCTGTTCACGGTGATCATGCGCGACGTCACCGAACGCGTGCAGGCCGAGAACGAACAAGTGCGGATGGCGGCCAGGCTGACCGGACTACTGGACTCTGCGATGGACGCCATCATCACCATCGACGCGCAGCAGCGCGTTGTGCTCTACAACCGGGCGGCGGAAAAGATCTTCGGCTGGCAGCCGACCGACGTGCTGGGCCGGTCGATGGACATGCTGCTGCCGCAGCGCTGGCGCTCCAGCCATGCGGCGCACGTGGGGCGCTTCGGCGTCACCGGCGTCACCTCGCGGCGCATGGGCGACGGCAGCGTGGTCCACGGCCTGCGCCGCGACGGCGAGGAATTTCCGATGGATGCGTCCATCTCCCAGCTCGACACGCCGGAAGGCAAGCTGTTCACGGTGATCCTGCGCGACGTGACCGACCGGGTGCGGGCGCAAAGCGACCTGGCCTCGATGACGCTGCAGGCCAGCACGGTGCGCGAGGAGGAAAAGCGCCGGGTGGCGCGCGAGCTGCACGACGAACTGGCCCAGTCGCTGACGGCGCTGAAGATGGATGCGATCCGTCTGAAAGACCAGGTGCGGGACGACCCGGCGGCCGCCGTGCGCCGGCTCGACGCCATGCTGGAGATGCTGGATGCCAGCGTCGCCGCCACGCGCCGCATCGCCGCCGACCTGCGTCCCCTGGTGCTGGACGATTTGGGGCTGGTGCCCGCGGTGGAGTGGCTGGTGCAGAACTTCACCGAACGCACCGGAGTGGCCTGCAGCCTTGAAGCCGACGAAGAGATGGAACTGGGCGAGCCGTATGCGACGGCCGTGTTCCGAATCGTGCAGGAGTCGCTCGCCAACGTGGGCAAGCACGCCCATGCCACGCAGGTGACGGTGGCGCTGGTGCGCACCGAAGCGGCTATCGTGCTCGAGGTGCGCGACGACGGCGTGGGCTTCGACCCGGCCGCGCCGCGCAAGCCCGCTTCGCTGGGGCTGACGGGCCTGCGGGAACGGGCCCAGCTCACCAGCGGCCGCGTTGACATCCAGAGCCGCCCCGGTGGCGGCACGCGCGTCAGGGCCGTCATCCCCGTGCCGCAGGAGCAGCCATGATCAAGCTGGTGATCGCCGACGATCACACCATCGTCAGGGAAGGCCTCAAACGCATCGTCTCCGATGCACCGGACATGCAGGTGGTGGCCGAGGCAGTCGACGGCAACGAGGTGCTGCGGCTGGTGCGCGAGCAGGAGTTCGACGTGCTGGTGCAGGATTTGTCGATGCCGGGGCGCAGCGGCATGGAGCTGATCCGGCTGGTGAAGGCCGAGCGGCCCAAGCTGCGGATCCTCATCCTGAGCATGCACGCCGAGCTGCAATATGCCGTGCGCTCCATCAAGTCGGGCGCCAGCGGCTACCTCACCAAGGACAGCGCGCCGGGCCAGCTGGTGGAGGCGATCCGCAAGGTGGCGGCCGGCGGCGCCTTCATCAGCGCGCAGGTTGCCGAGCAGCTGGCGCTGGGCGCCATGCCGGGCAGCGTGCAGTCGGCGCCGCACGAGGTGCTGACGGAGCGCGAGTTCGAGGTCTTCCGCCAGCTGGTGGAAGGCGATTCCGTGACCGACATCGCCACGCGCCTGAACGTGTCGGTCAAGACGGTGAGCACGCACAAGGCGAACTTGATGCAAAAGCTGGGGTTGCGCAACCAGAGCGAGCTGGTGCGCTATGCGATGCGGCACGGGCTGTCGGGCGAGGACGTCTAGCTTCAAGGCTCCCTCCCCTCCGGGGGAGGGCTGGGGTGGGGGCGCTCGGTGCAACACCGCGCGGGGGATGCGCCAGTGCCGCGTGCCCTCACCCGACCCTCTGCGAAAGGGAGAGGGAGCAACCCCTCCTAGGACGATTCCGAGGCCGACTAGGCTCTCACCCCGGTCCGTTCCGGAGTTTTCCGATGCGCCGGTTCAGCCGGCGCCGATGGCCCCCGGCGCCCCACCGCGGCAAAGTTGCCGCATGCCCAGCAGCCCACTCCCGCACCGGGTTTTCCTCGCCGATGACTCGCCGGCCATCCGCAGCCGCGTCGCCGGCATGCTGTGCGCGCAAGTGGTCGGCGAGGCCGCAACGCCCCAGGCTTGCATCGCCGGAATCCTGGCCACCCACCCGGACGTGGTGGTGCTGGACGTGCAGCTCGAAGGCGGGCAGGGCCTGGAAGTGCTGCTCGCCGTGCGCAGCGCTGAACCCAGCATCGCGTTCGTGGTGTTCAGCAACAGCTCGGGCGCGGCCTACCGCAAGCGCTACCTGGGCGCCGGGGCCGCACGCTTTCTCGACAAGTCCCGCGACTTCGAACAGCTCGCGGACGCCGTCAACGCCGCCGGCCAGCACCAGTCAACAGCCTCACAGGACACCCAATGACCCTCGCCATCGCCACCGCTCCTTCCGTCTTGCGTGTCGTCCCCATCATGAACGCGCGCACGCCCGTGCCGGCTGTGGTGACGACGTCCTGTTCGGGCTGCCACCTGCGCGACCTGTGCCTGCCCGGCGGCCTCACGGGCAGCGAGACCGAACGGCTGGACCAGATGCGCTTCGGTCGGCGCAAGGTTGCGGCGGGCCAGGCGCTGTACCGCGCCGGCGACAAGTTCCAGTTCATCTACGCCGTTCGCAGCGGCACCTTCAAGTCCAGCATGGCGCTGGCGGGTGACCGCGAGCAGGTGACCGGCTTTCCCATGGCCGGCGAACTGATGGGCCTGGACGCCATCGCCAACGGCGTGCATGCCACCAGTGCCACGGCAATCGAAGACACCGAGGTGTGCGCCATCCAGTACGCGCACCTGAACGAGGTGGTGGCGCAAAGCGGAAACTTCCAGCTGGTGATGGCCCAGCTGATGAGCCGCGAGATCGTGCGCGAACACGGCTTGATGATGCTGCTGGGAAGCATGAACGCCGAGCAACGGCTGGCCGCCTTCCTGCTGAACATCTCGCAGCGCCTGAAGGCGCGGGGCTACGCCGCCGACGAATTCCACCTGCGCATGTCGCGCGCCGAGATCGGCAGCTTCCTGGGAATGAAGCTGGAGACGGTCAGCCGCACCTTCTCGGCCTTCCAGCAGCAAGGCCTGCTGGAAGTGGACAAGAAGCACGTGCGGATCACCGACCTGCACGAATTCACCCGCGCCTTCGAAACGCGAGTGCACTGAGGAGTCCTCATGAAGCAGATGCCATCGGCCCTCCAGATCATCCGCGACGAGCACCGCGCCGTCGCCGCCGTGCTGCGCTCGCTGCAGCCGCTGATCCGGCAAGGTCCGGGCGACGAGCCCGGGCGCTTCTTCGACATTCTGCGGGCGATGCTGTTCTACATCGACGAGTTCCCCGAGCAGCGGCACCACCCGAAAGAGTCGAACCTGCTGTTCCCCAAGCTGGCGCGGCTGGCGCCCGAGCTGATGCCGGTGATCCAGCGGCTGGAAGACGATCACATGCAAGGGGAAGGGCAGGTGCGCGCGTTGCAGCACCTGCTGCTGGCGTGGGAGCTGATCGGCGCCTCGCGCCAGCCCGCCTTCTCCGCGGCCGTGAAAGAGTACGTGGACTTCTACCTGGACCACATGCGCATCGAGGAGACAGAGCTGCTGCCGGTGGCCGAACGGGTGCTGTCGCAGCAGGACAAGGACGAACTGGGCCGGGCCTTCGAGGCCGACCGCGACCCATTGGCCGGCGGGCAGCGCGATCCGAACTACGAGCCGCTGTTCACGCGCATCGTGTTGGCCGCGCCGGCGCCGGTCGGGGTGGGGCCGGAGCTGGCGGGGACGGCGATGGCCGGCGCACGATGATCCTGAGCCTGGTCGGCGCGGCGTTGCTGATGGGGCTGGCGGGCGGGCCCCATTGCGCGGCGATGTGCGGGCCGGCGTGCTCGGGCGTGATCCGCATCGTGCGGTCCGGGGCTGTGGCCGATCGCAAGCTGCCGCTGGCGTTTCATGCGGGCAGGGTGGTCGGGTACGCGCTGGCCGGGGCTGCGGCGGCCCAGGCGGTGCAGAGCCTGGGTTGGCTGGCGACGCAGACCGCAGCACTGAAGCCGGTCTGGACCTTGTTCCACCTGGCCGTGCTGGCCTGGGGCCTGGCACTGCTCGCATCGGGCCGGCAGCCGGCCCTGGTCAGCAACGCGGGCCGCCAGATCTGGAACCGCTTGCGTCCCGTTGCGAATGCCGGTGGTGCGGTGTTCACGACCGGCGTGTTGTGGGCCTTGATGCCTTGCGGCTTGCTTTATTCCGCCCTGCTGGTTGCT
Organism: Ramlibacter sp.; assembly: GCF_028292805.1. Classification (GTDB taxonomy): domain Bacteria; phylum Pseudomonadota; class Gammaproteobacteria; order Burkholderiales; family Burkholderiaceae_C; genus Ramlibacter. The sequence goes on from NZ_JAQGLS010000218.1 coordinate 7,409, forward strand.
TCCTTGAGTGGTGGTCCGTTGGCCGGGGCACTGGCGATGGCCGTGTTCGCCATCGGCAGCGCGCTCTCGCTGCTGCTGGCGCCACGACTGCTGGCGGGCGTGCAGAAGTCGGGCGATCGCTGGGGCAGGGATGGCGGCACGCGGCTGTCGGGCCTGTTGATCGTGGCGGCCGCGGCGTGGGCGTTGTGGATGGACGTGTTTCATCGCATCGCCATCTGGTGCGGGCTGGCTTGACTGGCGCGGCGGACCCGCTGCTCACCCGCACGAGCCCAGGTGGCCGCCCTGGGTGCACAACTCGCAGGCATCCTTGCGGATCATTGCGTGGGCGCCGCATTCGGAGAATTTGGCGCCGGCCAGCATCGGCGCAGGCGGTCCGGCCGCGGCGACAGGCGTTGCCAGGGCGGCCACCGGTTCGCCCTGGCGGCGGGCGATGATGTTCTGCACCGCATAGGCGAACGCAGCCACTTCGGAGTCATGCCAAAGTGACACGCCCGCCGTAGGCGCGGGTGTAGGTGCCCAGGCGCACCGGTCCGCGGTCCCACGCACCTAGCGCATGTCCGCCAGGGCGCGCTCGAGGAAGCCGCCACGCGCGTCCAGCGACAGCCGCCGCAGGCTGGCCGTGATCCACTGCTGCGACTGGCCGCTCTGGCCGACCGGCATGAAGAATTCGACGGCGCGCTCGCGTCCGTCGCCCACCGGCAGGAACGAGACCAGCAGGTAGAGCGTTTGCCGGCCATGCTGGGTCCAGTACTCGATCTTCTCGGCCACGGCCGGCAGGCTGCCCTTGGGCCGGCTGGCAATGAGGGCGCGCATCGGGGTCCGTTGCCGGCGCCTGCGTCGGGCTCTCCGCTGCGCCCGGGGTTGGCGGATGCAGTCGGCGGCCCGCCGAAGCCGAAGGGCTGGCGCACGAACTTCGGCAGGATGACCAGGCCGAGGTTGCAGCAGCCGTACGGGGCCAGCGGTTGTGCGCCGCAGGAGTTGGTGCTGGCGATGCACTCCGTAGACCGCAGGTTATTTCTCGCGGTTGATGGTGTCCAGGAACAGGATGCCTGGCTCGGCGAAGTCGTAGGCCGAGCGCATCACCGTCTCCCACAGGGCCTTCGCCGCGACCTTGCGATAGACCCAGAGGCCGTCGGCGCGAAGATGCGCGCCCTGCGCGATCGCCGCCGCGCCCGGCCTGGCCTTTTGCACCAGCGGCCAGTCGCCACCCGCCTGCAGCGCGCGCATGAATTCGTCGCAGACGCCCATCGAGACATTGAAATTGTTCCAGCGGCCCGGCGTGCGCTTGGCGGTGATGAACTCCTGCACGTCGGGGTGGTCGATGCGCAGCACGCCCTTCTGGGCCCCGCGGCGTGCGCCCGCGCTTTCCACGGTGGAGCACAAGCTGTCGAAGACGTCCATGTAGCTGCACGGGCCGCAGGCGAGCGAGGCCGTCGCCCGGACCTCGGCGCCGCGCGGCCGGATGCGCGAGAAATCGTAGCCGACGCCACCGCCGCGCCGCATCGTTTCGGCCGCTTCGCGCAGCGCCTCGTAGATGCCGGGGAAGCCCTCGTCGTCGGTGCCCTGGATGGCGTCACCCACCGGTTGCACGAAGCAGTTGATCAAGGGTGGCCTGCAGCTCGGTGCCCGCCACACTCATGATGCGGCCGACGCCGATCGCGCCTGCATGCAGGTTGTCGAGGAAGCGCTGCTCCTACAACGCGCGCACCGGCTCGGCCTCGACGCTGGCCAACGCCCGGGCTACGCGGCGCATCAGGTCTTGCGCGGTGGTCTCGCCGGGCTTGAGGTACTTCTCGCGCAGCAGGTCCAGGCTGATCGGCTGCGGCGGCAACGCCGCGGGAGAGGGGATGGATAGATCCCGCTTCATGCGCGAGCGTCCATTCAGTGGGCCATGTCGCCGTGGCCCTTTTCGGACCAGCGGTACACGCCCGGGTCTGCCGTGCCGGTCACTTCCAGCGAGCCGGCCAGGCCCTTGGCCGCGCGCGACAGCGAGTGGTCGACCAGCAGGTACTTGCCGGGGTACTGCACCTTGAAGTCAACGATGGTCGCGCCGCCGGCCGGGACCAGCGTGGTCTGGACGTTCGACCTGGGGGTGTCGGTGGAGCCTTCGCCGTACACCTTGTCGAAGATCTCCCCGATCACGTGGAAGGAGGACACCTTGTTGGGGCCGCCGACGCCGAAGAAGACGCGCACCGTCTCGCCCACCTTGGCTGTCATCCTGTGCTCCTTGCCCAGCGCGCCGACGGAACCGTTGAAGGTGTAGTACGAGGGCAGCTCGTCCGCCGCCTTGTCGGGGTTGTACTCGTGGTGTCCCTTGGTGCCGAAGGCGTGCGAGGTGTACAGGTCACCCTGCATCACGTAGAACTCCTTGTCCACCTTGGGCAGGCCGGCCTTGGGCTCCACCAGGATCAGGCCGTACATGCCGGCGGAGATGTGGTGGGCCACCGAGGGCGTGGCGCAGTGGTACACGAACAGGCCGGGGTTGAGGGCCTTGAACGTGATCGTCTTGGTCTGGCCGGGCGCCACCTGGGTGTGCTCGCCGCCGCCGAAGCCGCCGGTCACCGCATGCAGGTCGATGGAGTGCACCGCC